>CALUPA010000193.1 GCA_944322395.1 uncultured Phocaeicola sp. | reverse complement strand
AGACTTATCTGCTCTATCGGCATGCCGAATCTTTTCATATTGCGTGCTATTTCAGATTTTTCTTTCGCACGTCCTTCTTCACGTCCTTCGACAAGACCTTTCGCACGTCCTTCTTCACGCCCTTTCGCACGTCCTTCGACAAGACCTTTCGCACGTCCTTCCTTTAGACCTTTTTCAAGCCCAGCCTTTAATCCTTTTTCCCATCCTGCCTTAAGGGTATCTTCTTCAACTATCCTACTAACCCGATAGCGGTCAAGTGCCCTGTCGTAGGCTATACGGTCATCCATGGACAGATTGGCTACTGAAGCCAGTTCCTCCAGGCGGTTAAACACCTGTTCCTTTAGTGCATCAGGCATTCTACTCCAATGTTGCATATTCTTTAGGGTATAAATAAGTTTGTCATATAATGTGTCACATTCTCCAAGTTCCTTCTTAAAGTAAGGAAACTGAAGATAGATTTGTCTGAAATGTCTGTTAACCACTTTCCCATTATCGCGGTCAGATATTACTGCTCCCATATCACTACTGTTTATCTTTTTTCAATCCATCTCTCAATATTCCTCTTCTCGTTGCTGAAGTTCACTCCAACCTTAACCAGCTTCCTGCCATCACTTTCGAAAGGCAGGGAATAGTCTTTGCTATCTATCTGATGCATCGCCTCTTCAGCCGTACCGTCCAGCTTGAACTCCATAACGTATATATAGTCCGGAGTCTTTACCACCATATCTATTCTGCCTTCTGATGTGTGATACTCAGCCTGAGTATAAAAGCCCAGAAGCTTGAACAGTATGAACATCACGTTCTGGTAGTGCAACTCAAGGTCGCGCACCAGCTCGTACGGAGTGTCGGCAAAAAAGGTGGTCAGACGTTTCATGAAGGAATCAGTATTACCTTGTTCAATATCCTTCACGAAGTTCTTCACCTCAAACCCGGAATTCCGGTTCCTTAATGTAGCGTAAAAAGGCAGCAGGAAGTTCATGAACCCCTCTTCAACCTCCTTGTTAGGGAAACCTAAAACATATGTATTGAATCTCCTGTCATAATCCTTTATTGTAAGATAACCACTCTGATAAATCACAGGAATAGGATTTCCAGATGTAGTATCAATGCTTTCCAGCATCATCCGGTCTATCTCAATACCGTCAAGTTCCTCTATGTTTGATTTGTCATTCTTAAGCAATTCCACCAGATACGTAGGCGTACCTGTTTCGAACCAGTAGCTGCCGAATCTCTTGTTGGCAAAAGTATTCAGAATGCTGAAAGGATTATAAATATCCACACACTCCTCGTTGAAGTGATATCCGTCGTACATCTCCTTCAGCTTTGCCTTGGTTTCTTCATCTGTCATTCCATTTGCAGCACCAAGTTCACTTATACATTCTTTGCACACATCATGCAGCTCATCTTCCGTGATACCGCAAATTCTTTCGTATGCCTTGAGCATCGATATATCCCTCAGGTTGTTCAGGTCGCTGAACACACTCACCTTGCCGAACTTCGTCACCCCCGTAAGCAGGGAAAAACGTATATACCGGTCCATAGATTTCAGTGCCCCGTAGAAAGCCTTAAGCGTATTGCGGTATTCATCCTGCAGAGCATCATTGCCTATAGCCTGCAACATTGGCTTGTCATATTCGTCCACCAGGACAACCACCTGCTTTCCGGTCTTCTCAAACGCACGTCTTATCACGTACATAAACCTCTCTTCCGGCGACCTGTCTTTCTTCTCGTCGCCATAAGTACTTTCCCATATCTCAAGATGCATATTCAGTATCGCGTCAAGAGATGATTTGTCTTCATACTTCTTTGTATTCAGATCCAGATGCAATATCGGATGTTCCGTCCATTCCTTCTCCAGTTCCGATATCTTCAGCCCCTCGAACAAATCCTTCCTCCCACTGAAATACGCCTCCAGAGTAGAGATAAGCAGACTCTTTCCGAACCGGCGAGGGCGGCTCAGGAAATAATACTGACCTCCTTTTACAATATCGTAAATCATATCCGTCTTGTCGATATACAGATATCCACCTTCACGGATTTTCTCAAAATTCTGTATTCCTATAGGGTATTTCATGTTGGTCAATTAAATTAATAATTAACAATTAAGAACTGTAAGTCAACGAAGTTAATTAAGAATGACAACTTTCTCGTCATTTTTAATTTTTCATTCAAAAAAAAGCATCGTCAACTGAACTCACCTCACAACGACTGTTATTGCATCCCCTCTATTTCATCTTTACTAAGTCCCGTAATCAGACTTATCTGCTCTATCGGCATGCCGAATCTTTTCATATTGCGTGCTATTTCAGATTTTTCTTTCGCACGTCCTTCTTCACGCCCTTTCGCACGTCCTTCCTTTAGACCTTTTTCAAGCCCAGCCTTTAATCCTTTTTCCCATCCTGCCTTAAGGGTATCTTCTTCAACTATCCTACTAACCCGATAGCGGTCAAGTGCCCTGTCGTAGGCTATACGGTCATCCATGGACAGATTGGCTACTGAAGCCAGTTCCTCCAGGCGGTTAAACACCTGTTCCTTTAGTGCATCAGGCATTCTACTCCAATGTTGCATATTCTTTAGGGTATAAATAAGTTTGTCATATAATGTGTCACATTCTCCAAGTTCCTTCTTAAAGTAAGGAAACTGAAGATAGATTTGTCTGAAATGTCTGTTAACCACTTTCCCATTATCGCGGTCAGATATTACTGTATCTGTACGAAATTTCTTCTCCAGTCCGGGGTCTGCGAAGTTCATCAGGAAAATTCCATACACTGTCGAAAGCCTGTATTTGGCACCGTACATATCATCCTTTGCCTCACTCAGAATACAGTCATCTCCTACCTGTTCAGGCGTCTCTTCAGACCTTAGTTCCCTTTCCTTTTTTCTCTTTTCACGAACATTTTCCACCTGTCTCCCTATTGCACGGCACATGTAGAAAAGCGTTCTGTCAATAAAGTTGCTGTGCAGTCTGTTCTGCATCTCGACTATGATATACTCTCCTGTAGATGTAAGGCAGTAAAGATCATATATGATTCCGGCGTCATCTATATTGTCCGATTTATTTTCCTTGTCTAGAAAAGTCAGGTTCTCTATACAGTGTTCACCAGCCAGAAGTTCATTAAGCAGCGTTATGAGCAGCTCCTTACTTGCAGGCTGTCCGAAGATTATTTTGAATCCTATATCCGTAAACGGATTAACAAAATGTCCGAAACTAAAATCATTATTACCCATATCACTACTGTTTATCTTTTTTCAATCCATCTCTCAATATTCCTCTTCTCGTTACTGAAGTTCACTCCTACCTTAACCAGCTTCCTGCCATCACTTTCGAAAGGCAGGGAATAGTCTTTGCTATCTATCTGATGCATCGCCTCTTC
>CALUPA010000192.1 GCA_944322395.1 uncultured Phocaeicola sp. | reverse complement strand
GCATGGAGCCCCAGGGAAACAATGCCCTGCTTACGGGAGCAAACGCTTCGGGAAAGAGTACCATAATAGATGCTCTCCTCACTCTGATGGTGCCTGCCAAAAAGGACAGGTTCTACAACCAGTCGTCGGGAGTGGAGAAGAAAGGTAACCGAACAGAGGAAACATACGTTTTGGGTAATTACGGAAACATACAGCGCGATGGCGAAAGCGGTGCCAGTACACAGTCATTGCGCGACCATTCGGCATACTCTGTACTTCTTGCCACTTTCACCAATACCGATACTCGTGTGGTTACGGTGTTTCAGGTTCGTTGGTTCTCGGGCGGTGAGTTGAGACGTACCTTCGGTCTGGCCCATTGCGAACTGGACATTAAGACCGACTTCCAGCCGTTCGACGGCAAGGGTATGTGGCGCCGCCGTCTGGAAAGCTCGCATAAGGGGAACCGCACGATGGTGGAATTCTTTGAAGGTCCTGTAGGCTATGCCGACCGCATTACACAGCTTTTCGGTATGCGTTCCGTCAAGGCTCTTTCGCTGTTCAATCAGATAGTAGGGGTGAAGGTACTTGACGATCTTGATGACTTTATCCGTACTAATATGCTTGAAGAGCAGCATGCAGAGTCGCAGTATATAATGCTGAAGGATAGTTTCAAGACTCTGATGGAGGCAAAGACCAACATAGAAAAGGCAGGAAAGCAGATTGAAATGCTTACTCCTATATCGGAATATGCAGACGAGATAAAAGAATATTCACAGAAAATCAAGCAGCTTTCTATGGACAGGGAAAGCATTGACTACTGGTTTGCCCGTAAGACTATCGAATTGGGTAAGGAACGTGTGGATTCTTTGGAACAGGAACAGGAACGTCTGGAGAAAGAGGAAAAGAAACTCCGTGACGATGAAGACAGAATGCGTCAGGATGAACGTTCCATAGCCCTTGCCATAGAGAATGATGAGGTGGGCAGGAAGATAAAGGAAATGGAACAGGAAATCAAGCGTCTGGAGGAACTCCGTGACGAGCGTGTATCGCACATGGACGAATATAATGCTGTTGCATCCGTACTTTCGCTCACTACAGACCCCGACAAAGATACTTTCATTAGTCAGCGTGACTCTGTATCCGGACGTCTGGAAAACATGAATGCCGGTATAGAGCAGAAAATCAGAGAAACTATAACTTTCGAAAACGAAAGAAAAGAAATTGGTCAGAGAATAGATGAATATATTAAGACTATTGACTCTCTGAAGAAGAACAAGAATAATATTTCAGGACGTGAATCGGAGATACGCGAAATGATTCTCGAACATACCGGAGTCACTAAGGATGAAATACCTTTCATCGGTGAGCTGATAAGAGTTAATCCTGCAGAAATTGAGTGGGAGGGTGCCATAGAGAAAATCCTTCACAATTTTGCTTTGCATCTGCTGGTACCGGACGAATATTATCATGAGGTAAACAAGTTCCTGAACTCCAATGACCTGAAGGGAAGGATTACTTATTACCGCTATCGCACGTACAATTCACTTGCCGGAATGGAAACCTTTACTGCTGATGATACCAGACTACTCGACAAGATTGAGATTCGTCCAGACTCTGAATATGAGGAGTGGATACGCGATACCATATTCCAGAAATACAATTATGCGTGTGTGGAAAATCTTGAAGAGTTTGAACGATATCAGGAAAAGGCTGTTACGCGTGAGGGGCTTATTAAGTTCTCGCACGACAGGCATGAGAAAGACGACCGCCCGCAGGTGGTGAGCAAGGCAAATTATATCCTTGGTTGGGACAATCAGGACAAGATAGCCCTGCTGCAGCATGAAATAAAGGAACTTCAGCAGAAAGACATCGAACTGATGGCTAAGCTGAATGATATAAATTCCGAGAAACAGAAACTCCAGTATGACTACGATATGAGCAAGAAACTGGTGGATATGTTTAAGGACTTCGATGCAGTAAACTGGAAGGAATATGCCACACGTCTGCAGGAAAAACTTTCTGACAAGGCTGAACTGGAGAAAAATAACAATACTATCCAGGCTCTGCAGAAACAGTTGGAACAGGTACGTCAGGCAATACGTAAGATTTCGCTTGAGGAGATACGCGACAAGGTGAGTCAGATTTCGGATGTAAAATCCAAGATAAAGGGAACGAAACACGAGATGGAAGAATGCCAGAAGGCTGTTCTATCAATGCGTTCTATCCTGCTGTCCGATTTTGAACAGGTCTACGAAGAACTGAGGGACTGTAAATACGAAGACCTTGACAAGGAATATAAGTCATTCATCACCCGTAATGATCGCGAACGTAACAAACTGTTCACAAAGAAACGTGACGCAGAAGACAAAGCGAAGAACCATATCCGTGATTTCAAATATCCTTCGGAATATATCACAGAGAAGTTCAAGGACTGGCGTTCGGATGTTAATGCCTTGCCTGATGCAGACAATATTGACCTTATAGACGAGTATCAGGAAATGTTGCACCGCTTGCAGAAAGAAAACCTGCCGAAATACGAAAAGCAGTTTGACAACTATCTGCAGAAAACGCTTACAGACAAGGTGGGTGACTTCCGTATGTTCTTCATCAACTGGAAGAGTGCGATAGATGACAATATCCGAATGCTGAACGAATCGCTCCACGGTATTGATTACCGCAAGCAGCCTGCTGCTACTTACATTCAGCTAGTTATGCAGACCAGGATAAATGAAGAAGTCAGGGAGTTCCGCCGTCTGATGGATGAGGCTATGCCTAATGTGCAGAAAATCAATTCTACGATAGACGGGCGTAAGATTCATTTCCGTGACCATATCCAGCCATTCATGGAACGTCTGGAAAATGAGGACTGGAGAAACAGGGTGATGGATGTGCGTTCATGGTTCACTTATAAGGCAGAGGAATTCAACCGCAATACAGGAAATAAGGAAACCACATACGAAAACATGGGACACTTGTCGGGAGGAGAGAAAGCTCAGCTTACTTATACCATCTTGGGCTCTGCTATTGCATACCAGTTCGGATTGACAAAAAGCGGAATGCAAGACAATTCGTTCCGTTTCATAGCCATTGATGAGGCCTTCAAGGCACAGGATGAGGATAAGGCACGCTATCTGATAGATCTTTGCAAGCAGCTCCATCTGCAGCTTCTTGTGGTTACTCCGAACGACAATATACATATCGTAGAGAACGATATCTCGTATGTTTATTTTGTCGAGCGTAAGGAAGAAAAGACCTCATGGCTTTACAGCATGCCTATAGAGCAGTGGAGGGCAGAGAAGAATCCGGGAACATTGTTTTAACACTATATAGCCTATGGTAACTCCTGAAGAAATTAGAAAGAAAGCACTGGCCAAATATTCTTCCTTTCTGAAATATGAGTTTATCTCCAAGGAAGAGGAGTTTTTCCCGCTTGTTATAAGATGCGAGAAGTCAATAGATTTGAAAGAACTTGAAAAAGGAATGACAAGTTTGTTTTTAGCTTCTAAAAAGAATAAGGGTTATGGATATGATTATGATGATAAGAAAAGAAATACGAAACTTTTAGGAGAACAAAATCTTCCAACTCGGATTTTTTTTCCTACGGAACGTGATTTCCTTGACTTAATACAGATTTACTTTACACCGTTTTAACAAATTAGAAATTAAAATGGGAAAGAAGAAATCAACACATCG
>CALUPA010000191.1 GCA_944322395.1 uncultured Phocaeicola sp. | reverse complement strand
ATTGTTACCTTGACAACGACATGGCAGGGAAAAAGACGGTAGAGACAATCTCGGGAATTTATGCAGAACACACCAGCGACGAGTCATCAAGATATTTTGAATATAAAGATCTGAATGATTATCTGCGGAACAGAAAAATGTAATATTCAAGTATCACTTTTTTTCAGGAGCTCTCCTTGTCAGGGGAGCTCTTAATTTTTTAAAACCGGCAACACGTCCTTTTAATGGGTTATAACAATACTTCCTGGAAATTATAGAATATAAACTTAATATTAAAAAATTCTAAACCAATAAAATTTAACGTCAAAATGTTTTGCCGTACAAATATTATATATACATTTACACGGGGTTAGGGGAAAATCAGCTATATATTGTCAGCCGGACACTCGAAATAGCCGGCATATTATCCCCTATTAAAAAGTTTGTTTAAGTTCAACGGCCTCTTTGCGGACGCGCAATTGCAGGCGGCATCATCTCGACGTGTTCAGGTATAATCTAACCTGAAATATCGCTTTTTTTACAATACAACTTACAATTACACAACGACACTTTATCCATGAAAAAGACTTTACTATTTCTATTGGGGATGGGAGGCTTGTCTGTGTACGCCCAGTCGCCCGGAGGCGTCAACGGAACTGAACTTTGGTACAAGCCTTTACCTGTAACATCCAATCTACAGGGGTATTATCACTGGATGGACCACTCGGGTGATTCTGTAAAACTTAACCAACGCAGACTTGGCAGTTCAGAACTTACGGAATTCACACAGTCACGTACCTCATTGCACACCATTAACTTCCATCCGGCATTCAAACTATCGGATGGAATGTTCGGCAAGTCTGCCTATCTTAAGTATTCCAACCTGTCGCAAGCGACCATCTTTGGAGTTTTTGCTCCTTTATCAACAAGCAGCAACAAAGACATGGTACTGTATGCTGTCAACGGCCGCAAAGGATCCGGCACTGTATTTACCAAAGATAAAGCAGTCCGCACACAAGGAATTGATCCACTTGATTACGGAAGTGAAAATGGAGAGGATTTGGTGTATTCGTCTTCTGATTCACTGTCTGAAGATGAGTTTAAGGAACAATCACCACGTATTGCTACTTACCTGAAAGCCGACAGGCCAAACTTCAATCTATGGGGAGAAGACAGTAAAACCGCCATATCTTTTGGCAGTGCATATTCGTCAACAGACTCCGATTTCAGTACTTCTTTTGACGTATCATCTTTCGGAAATGAGAAATTTGACGGCTACACATCTGAATATATTGTTTACAACCGCTATCTCAGTCCTGTCGAAAGAAGAAAAGTAGAGAGTTATCTTGCTGTAAAATATGGCATAACATTAAACGGATCGTATCTTGACAGTGAGGGCAACCTGATATGGGACAGAGATGAGCATAAATCGTATCATAACAGAGTAGCTGCCTTTGGTCAGGATTTGAATGGAGAACTTCTGCAGCCGCTTTCTTCCACGTCCTACGAAGAAGCGCCTACTTACTCGTCATTAAAAGAGAATGACAGTTATTATCAGTCCAATTCCTACAATCTCCCTTCATCAGCTCACCTGCTGGTTATGGGACGGGAATATGGTAATACAATGCCGGATAACGGGTATGTTTTCTGGGGAGACGATGATGCACCGACATCAACCTATACGGCATCGAATGACACGTTGTGGCATATTATGAGCCGTACATGGCTGGTAAGAAGCAATATGCCGGCAAGCGCAGACAGCCTAATGACCAGATGGACCGGAAACGGACTTGATGTAACAAGTGAAGGATTCCTGGACGATATAACCCAAACAACAGCAACAGCAGGAGCATACGCCATAACTCCAGCCATGCCAACAGGAGGAGGAGCAATGGAGTTCAGATGCCCGACAGCACATCCGACTTTTGATGTCGGATTTACCGACGGTGGTAATGAATGTGCCTACGGATTCAGAATCGGCAATAATGGTTCTGTATATGCCATCAATAACGGACAGGTATCTTCTGGCACTGTTGCGACCGGAGTTAGTGGAAGAATGCTTTCGATCCGCCGTGAAAACGGATATCTGTTTCTCCGTATAGACGGTTCGGGCAGCGCCAACTGCACTATGGCCGCACCTGATACTACGGGAACATCAAACGGAATAATCCGGACCCAATCAGCAGAAGTACCTCTGTCAATAATTTCTCTACGAACAGGAGGTATCGGTGATACTGGGAACCAGGCAGAGCTCAGCTATGGTCTGACGTCCGGAAGAGAATTTGCTGATTACTGCCGCAAACGCACAGTCATGCTTATAGATCCGAGCGGAGAAGGAACTTTCGATCCAGAGAACATGATAGTAGTGAGATGCTCAAAACCAGATATATCCAGGGGGAAAACCATATTCCATAATATATTCTGGGATGCTGACGGCAGCGGAAGTGACATGTTCACCTTTGCTTATTATGATGGTCTGGATGTTGATGCCGAGCCAACACCTTCCAGCTGTGAAAACGGAGTGCCGCAGAATGACGGATCGATAGAAATTGGAGTTAATATAGGCACTCCTGTTTATAACTATACCCTGACAGTAGATACTGTGGCAGGAATGGAACACGGTACCACAATAGCAAGCGGAACATTTATAGATGACACCCATCGGATTGACAGCCTTGCTCCGGGAACCTATACACTTTCCGTCACACAAGGAGGTGGAAACGATATCTATGGTAGCGGGAACGCACTATACACGAGCTATTCACATGATACCCATACCTATCTGTCCGGTGAAATTACATGGACAGTAGCTGAAACCAATTCAAACTATCGTGTGGGACTTGAGCCAGCCCTGACCGATGAAATTACGCAATACGGTTTTGATGTACGTGGCAACAAAGCGCATATCATATATAACGGTTACACCAGCATAACACAGTATGCAACGATAAAAGAGGGTGATGTACTGAGCGTTTCGGTGGGCAGTATGCAAGTGGTTTACCGTGTAAACGGTGAAGTGTTCCATCGTGAAACGGTATGGTCACTCCGAGCATGGCGTTTCTGCATCAAATACGGAACCGGAGAGACACACATCACCAATCTTATGGTAAACGGCAAACCGGTGGAATCATTTGCGACCTCCGGCAACGTACAAATAGAGACACCAAAGTCGAATACTGTAAATCTGACCGTACATGTAGGCAGTGAATGTGACGATACACTTCCGAACGGAACAGAGGAAATGAGGGAAAAACAGAACTTCGAAATCCAGAATGGCAACGACACTGGAGACACCGAACAAAACAACCTCATTGTCAACGAAAAAGGTAATGCAACACGAATTTATGATGCGGTGCTGGAGCGTGACATAACATCATCAGCAACACTAATTGTCTTCGATGCATCGGGCAGAATGATAGAAAACAAGGACATGGAAGGCGAATCCGTGAAAAATACAGAATTCAGAGTACCTGGTCCGGGTGTCTATATCATCAAAGCCCTTACAGCAGACGGCAAAGAGTTTACAAGGAAAATTATTGTAAAATAATGACTAAAGCAGCAATATTATGAAAAGATCACATATAATTGCCACGGCAGCCCTGGTACTGGCTGTCGCCGGCTTTGCCACATCACGGCATTTTTCGGACCACTCTCCCGATATAGTGTCCGGGAAAGAATATCAGCCAACAGCAACCGTTGCTGAGCGAAACAACAAGGAGTCTGAAAAATATGACAACCAAACAGCGGGTTTGCTATCTTCTGGCTTGGAAAAATCCGAGACACCCGCATCAACTTCAATGCAGGTAATAACCTCGGAGCAAAGTATAGGCCATATAGGAATATCGGAAGGAAAAGCTTCGGACAATCCAGAGGATAACCTCTTTGAAATAGAACTGGCTGAAAATATTGCAGGTAACAAACGGGTATGGCTGGCGTATGACCTGTACGGTATCAGCTCTGGAAACGGTGTAAGCAAGAGTATCAATGACCGGCCCGCGACAGGCGGTTATCATGCTGTTGTAAGCAAAGACTGGACTACAGTCCGCGAAGAAATCAGTCCTTCATGGTTACATAAAGGCACTAACCGCATTCTGTTTACGGCAGTGGAAGGAATGCCCGCATATTCCGTACGTAACCTGCGAATAGAAACAGAAGATGGAAATGATGAGAGCATATCGCTTGCGTTCATGCCTGTAGCCTATGAGGGAAAAACATATATCCACGGTTTTACAGGCAAAGGCTTCCATACTGTAAAAGCCGGTAGCGAACCGCTTAATCTGACCGACGGTGAGTTTGAAGGTATGATTACCGCCAGTTCCGGAAAGGTAACCATTACAGCGTCAAAAGCCGACGGAAGCATAGCTACCAGAACATTTGCTGTAAGCGACGGAGGAAAAGCTGATTTCAGCCGTAAATATACAGCATATACATCAAGACCTGTAGCCAAGCTTTTCAACAAGGAAACCGCAGACAGCATCAGCATCAGCGGAGGAAAACTGATTGTAGGAAAAGATGTATTATTGGGTGACAGAAGGCTTTCGGTCAATTCATTACGTGATATAGATGTACCGGCTCTGGATTTCGGCATGACAAATGTCACTGCTGAAAGCGAAGGTTACCGTTTCCTGCCTCATGGTGACCATTTTGCTGGAGAGGGAGCTACGGTGAAACTGAAATACGACCGGACAAGAATACCAAGCGGATATACGGAAGATGATATCCGAACCTACTATTTTGATACCGACACCCGTCACTGGGTAGCTCTGGAAAGAGTGGAAGTAGACAAAGAATCTGCCTGTGTGGTATCAAAAACGACACACTTCACGGATATGATAAACGGTGTCATTCAGGCACCGGAGTCTCCGGAGACTGAAGGATTTGCACCTACGATGATGAATGACATCAAGGCGGCTGATCCTACTTCGAAAATCAACGTGATAGCACCTCCGGCAGCCAACAACCGTGGAACTGCCAACCTGCAGTATGCCTTTGAGATGCCTCCTGCCCGAAACGGCATGGTACCTTCGCTCGGTATCCAATACAGCAGTGAGGGTGGCAGCGGCTGGCTAGGAGAAGGCTGGAACCTGCCAGTTCCTTCCATTACCCTTGATACCAGATGGGGCGTGCCACGCTATGACACGGAAAAAGAGACCGAAACTTATCTGCTGTCGGGAGCCATGCTCTCCACCATGGACGACGACGGAAATATGAGCGTCTCTCACCGTGGGGATAAGATGATTCGCAAAGCAGACAGACAATTCTATACCCGTCAAGGAGGTGACTTCAGCCGAATAATCCGTAAGGGTAACTCCCCGGCAGACTACTACTGGGAAGTAACTGACAGACAAGGAGTGAAATATACCTATGGAGGCAATGGTGCTGTCTTGAAAGGTACAATCACAGATATTAACGGGGTGTCCCGAGATGTAATATCCGAATGGAAACTCGCACGTGTGGAGGAAACCCACGGCGACTATATAGAATATGTATATGAGACGACCGACGAGGATGTACGCGGAGGACTGAAGGCAAAGGCCATTTACCTGAAAGAAGTACGTGCGGGCAATGCCGGACAGGAGCCGCATACAGTTGTCGTATTTGAGGGGAACAAAGTAAAACAACTGAAATCAAATAACGCCCGTTACGGATTCCTTACATCGTCCAACCGCCTGTTGGAGAAAATCACTGTAAACTTCCTCGGAGAGGAACTGAGAAGCTATGCCTTCACCTACAAGGATGGCGCTTTCTTCAAGGAGGTGCTGGAAAGTGTGAAGCAGTTTGACTCCGACAATCAGGAAGTGGCTTTCCAAAAATTTGACTATTATGATGATGTACAGTCAGGCAACGGCTATGTACCATTCCAAAGCAGCAGCGAGACATGGAATCTCCATGACGATGGGCTGGATGCCGGATTTATCAATCCATTACA
>CALUPA010000190.1 GCA_944322395.1 uncultured Phocaeicola sp. | reverse complement strand
GGACTATGGTGTAATGGTAGCACAACAGGTTTTGGTTCTGTTTGTCCAGGTTCGAATCCTGGTAGTCCAACAACCAACCCACGAAAAGCCCTAAGAGACAGTCTTTTGGGGCTTTCTTCTTTTCTGAGAGCCCAGAAGAGAGCCCCAAAAGATAATACTATATGACACCTCGTGATACTATTATAATACCCTATAATCCCACTATCATTACTAATATTACAATATACGGCACTCGTGGCACTTGGCACTTAACCTGTCGAGAGACCTTGCTACGATTGGGCTCGTAACAATCTGCAAGTGCCAAGAAGTGCCAATTAGTGCCACCCATAACACGATAGGGGGGATATATATCCCTATACCAAGAGCCATACTGGGCTCAGAGCCCAATCGGAAACCAAGCAGAGCCCACAATGTGGATATGACGAGTTGTCAAGTCTGTACAAGCAGTGATTTGTCCGTAATATTCTCTTAATATGACGAGTATTGTCGTGTAGTATTCCGTATATTTGCCGATAGGGAGACTATGTATCTCTTATATGACGACTAGTCATATTGAATTATCAAGGAACGATTCTTGATATTATATCACTGATAAACAATCAACTATGAACAATAAGAATACTATTAGAAGAGATTATCTTATCATCCGTAGAATTATGAAAGGAGACCATCCAAGTGCATCCGTATTATTACAATACTTGGAAAGGAATGATATTACCATTACATTGCGAACTCTACAGCGTGATATGGCAGATATTAGAAGTAACTTTGATATAGAGGTTATCTATGATAGTAAGAAGAACGGTTACTACATTGACGAAACTTGCAGTATGGATATGGATAAGCTGCTGTACTTTCTCGGACTGGCTGAGAGCTCTGACGTAATACTGTCCAATATCAAAGACAGACAGAAACTGTTAAAATACTTGTCAATAAGCCCCAATCCTCACGCTAAAGGAGTAGAGAATATAGGTATATTACTGCAAGCCATACAGCAATGCACCGTTATCAATATCAATCATCTTAGCTATCAGACAAGAGAACAGAAAGCCTACACCGTAGAGCCTTATCTCCTAAAAGAATTTGAGGGGATGTGGTATCTGTTTGCTTATTGTGAGGATATGAAAGCATTCCGCACCTTCGGACTTGACAGAATAAGACAAATACAGGTAACAGACAGGATATTCCAACGCATAGCAGAATTGGAACATACAGCAGAGAAGTTTAACAATGTATATGGACTGGTGTATGACCCCGATAATAACCCCAATGCTCCAATAGAGGAAGTAAGATTGAAAGTCTCTTCTGTTATGATGCCTTATATCCAATCCTTGCCAATACACTCCTCACAAAGCATAAGCGGAGACACAATAACACTGCATCTGATTATAAACCCAGAATTGGAAAACAAGATAATGAGTTATGGAGAGCATATTGAGGTATTGTCTCCACCCTCACTGCGAAACAAGATTAAGGAAAGGATAATACAATCACTCAAAAAATATGATGAGTGACAGAAATATAAACCGTTACAGCAATGTAGCGGTTATTTTTTACTCATTAACCAAGAAATACAATGAAAAAAGCAAGACCACCGACTTAATCTGTCGTACCCATAATACGATATTTGCAGAAAACTTACAAATCTGTATCAAGAGGAGGAAAGAAATCAGCAGGAGAACACTCAAATTCCTGTGCTATGACATACAACTGATGAACGCTGTATTTCATGTCGAATTTGTCGCTCTCTATCTGTCCTATGAAGCTGGGGGAACAACCAAGTATCTCAGCCATACCACGCTGTGATATACCAAGCTCCTTGCGCTTCTCTTTTACTTTTTGTATGACAAATATATCAACCTTTGACTTCATGCAAAAAACTCTGATTAATAGATTGTAAAGTTGAGGAAAAGATTTATCTTTGTGCTTAGCATTACTTAGCAACTAATTAAAAATCAAGGATTATGGGAAAGAAAATCATTAAAGAAGGATGGCTTTACGAGTATGAAGAAAAAGCAAAATATCGTATAAACGGTTATGAAGTTACAGGAGTGAGATATGTATTGGGAGAACAATTTAATACCTCCTGCAAGAAAACATTAATCTGTATTGGTATAAATCCAAGTACTGCAGTACCAGGTGATAGAGGTTTAGACAATACTGTGAGAAATGTACAGAAATATGCAAAAAGTAAAAAAGAATATGGAGCATGGTACATGCTGAACGTATATCCGCAACGTGCAACCAATCCCGATGATATGGATATAGAGCCAGATATGGAAATACACCGTAACAATCTGGCTGCCATAAAAAACTTGTTATCCGAAATCAAGGAAGCAGATGTATGGTGTGCTTGGGGTAATATCATCAGAAAGAGGAAATACCTGTATGAATTGCTGTTTGGAAACACAGAAAAAAGAATTGACGGTATTATTGGTCTTTTCAATACAAACTATCACTTTAAGGCATACGATTCTACCGTTAAGGGCTGTCCGAAACACCCTCTTGTAATTTCCAATGATGATGAACTGAAAGACTTGGCAGAAGCTGGATTAATAGAACTGAATAATGATATCAATAAAATAATAGGTAAATGAAAATCAAGAATTTAATTTTATTGGGTACAGCAATATTCTTGGCTACTTGTAGTAACAAGGAAGATATGGGCAATCCAAATGAAGACAACGGAAATAATAGTCCTGTATTGGTCGGACTGAATATCAAGGATGCAAAATACATCTACAGCAGTGAAAACAATATCCGTTCATCCTCTATCCAATACAGACAGATAAAAAAGGATGGTACGGACATGACACTTGGATGGATAACTGAAAAAGGAGATACAGTAGAGGTAAAGGATATTACCAACATATGGGATATTAACGGTGGGTTCTATCAATTCCATTTTTTATTTCTTGCATAAGGCAGCAGAACCCTTTAACTGTCTTGAGCAAGATAA
>CALUPA010000189.1 GCA_944322395.1 uncultured Phocaeicola sp. | reverse complement strand
TGGGCTTCCGATACGCTTTTCAGAGCTTTTATGAAAATACCTGTTGCATCTACCGTGTCCGGATCAAATGAAATCGGGATTACTGCCGTATCAGCATTCTTATAGATGTACTCAAGATTACGGTCGTTCAGGTTTCCGGGGCAATCGATAAGGACAATGCCAGGAACCTTTTTAAGTTGCGTCATTACCTTTTTTAGTTGCTTGCTGTCTGCAGTGTCAAGCAAATCTACATTCCATAAAGCCTGTACTTCTACAGCTACATCCTGTTCTCTTTGGCGGTGGCGGTAAAGCGACGCCTGAAGGTCGGCATCGATGGCTATTACCGGAATACCATTTTCAGCAAGATAATTTGCAAATAGTGCACAGAGGGTAGTTTTCCCTACACCTCCTTTAATGTTACTGAACAATACAATTTTATTTTCCATGTTATTCTGGTTCTACGGTTTTTCTGTTGTTTACAAAGTTATTAATTATTTTCCAGATTGCAAAATCTTCATTATATAATTATATAACCTATTTTAGTATAAATATATAATTATACAATTATATAATATTATGTAATTATTTTATTTACAATATTATAATTTATGTATAGTTTACTTTAAGTAGATTATTATCCTTTTCTATATGATTATATAATTATATAATTCTACAATTGAATAAATATATAATTATATTACTATTTTCAATACCCGTAATATCTGCCTTTACTTTCTTTTCACAGGGCGGATATGGTGTCCTCCGTTGCAGTTCCATTGCCGTCCTTCAGACCACCTCCCGTATTCGGGCATCCTTTATCGGATGTATTCCTTTTACGGCAGATTCTCCCGGTATTGCCGTATCTCCATGGTGCTCCATATCCTCCGGGCCTGTGCTTTCTGTCCTGCCTTCATGATCCGGCCGGCTACAGCTCTTATGATGTACTCTGCCGGTGGTTTCGGATTTATATTCCCATCCTTGTCCGACCTGTTTTCGTTCTCTTTTCCTGCTTTTCCATTATTGCTTTTGGCCGAAGTCGGCATCATTTTCCGGTGCAAAGATAGTGTGCAGCCGGGAGCGGCCCGTGGCCTCTGCCAATGGCGTGTCTGCGAAAATCTTCCTTTATCAGGCCGGAGGTTTGCCATAAAGGCAAAATAAAGAGTATTTGCGCTACATCCTTGGCCTGTCCCTTAAACAGCACCTACTTTTTAATGCAGCGTAAAATTGATGTTTAACTTCTAAAAGCAATTAATCATGAAAAAGGTAGAAAACAACTTCATCGTAACAGGTTTTGTAGGAAAGGATGCAGAAATCCGTCAGTTCACCACCGCAAGCGTAGCTCGTTTTTCAATAGCGGTAAGCCGTCAGGAAAAGAGCGGCGAGGAAAGCAACTATGTATCGGCCTTCATGAATATCGAGGCATGGAGAAAGAACGAGAACACCTCTTCGTTCGAGAATCTGACAAAAGGTACACAGCTTACCGTCGAAGGCTTCTTCAAGCCCGAAGAGTGGACCGACAAGGACGGCGTCAAGAAGAACCGCATCATAATGGTGGCCACCAAGTTCTATCCGGCCCTTGAAAAGGAAGAAGAAGCTCCTGCGGAAGCTCCTAAAGGCAAAAAGAGCAGGAAATAAATCCTGCCCTTACATACACCGGCGGTCTTCGGGCCGCTGGTGTTATATCTGATTGATTACTTTATCTTTTAGTAGAAGTCTTTTATACCAAAGAATTTTCCCGCCCGACAGATGCTCTCCCTATCAGATAACTCTGTAGCACCTTACGGCCATTCGGCCATAAAGCTGCATCATAGTAATCTTCGGATGTTCCAAACACAAAAATAATCGGCCGCATTGCAGTCGATTCCCATTGTTTTAAGTTTCCACCATCGCTTCTGCCTTCCCGCCCAATATTATCGGAAACGGCTTATTAAGCCTTCTTCTATAGTATGATGTCAATTTCTGTATATTACTCAATTATAAGCAAAGATGCCAGACCATCTACAGAGGCCTGTTCAAAACCAGGGCGAGCGGGTATATGTATTTATTATATGCTTTAAGTTTTGTCAGATCTATATTGCTATCCGCATAAGGATTGCTTGTATCTGTATAGAAATATATGTCAGTAATATCACCGTTTCTCTCAATTCTCACACCTTCCTGTGGTATATCTTCTATAGCAAACAGTTCAAGGGGCAATGAGTCTATGTCACTGGGTAATCCGTTACCCAATAGATTCATATGATGATTGAAAATCACAAATCCTTTACGCTTGAAATCAAGTCGTATTCCATAAGGGCGACCTGTTAGAAAGGCATCCGCAGCTTTAGCTATATAATTTTCCATGATTGTTTCTTATGTAAAAGTTGCACAAAGTTAAGCCTTTTCATAAAGAACTGCAAAGTCTTGGCTGCAAATTAAACAGAACTGTTTGCATCCGTTTGTCCAGCCCTATGGATATTCTCTGCAAAATTGCGGATCAGCTTTTGTCAACCGTCAAACCGGGACACTGGCAGATTGCCTGTTCACGAAAAATCTTCCTCTGCTGTGCAGAGAGTATT
>CALUPA010000188.1 GCA_944322395.1 uncultured Phocaeicola sp. | reverse complement strand
CCTTAAGTGTAACAGATTGGGAAAACGGAGGTGACTTTAATCTTGCACCAAACGAAAGAGGTCTGACAGTGGACGTAGAAGGAACATCATTTCCTGCAAATACAGAGGTGGATTCTGACCGTAGGGGAATAGTCTTGTCACACTATGCTTCGGATTTCGTTCTATCCATAGATTGCGATGATGAGTTGGAGCTTATAGCCGATCCTGAACTTCCAATGACCGTTGAACGTATAGGAGGGGCTGAGAATGTAGGAAAGAATCTGTTTCGCATAACAAAGAAACTGTGGTATCCGGGTATGGAACGTGTAGAAAGAAAACTGATGTTTCATCGTAAGGGACTGAATAAGAATTATGCTGATGATTATATAAATGTTGTAATGTCTGAACATCCGGTTAAACTGGAAGGATTGATACATTTTGAGGAGAGTGCGTCATTTGATTTCGGGAAATATATAGATAATGAGCTCGGTGTCTTTACAGTTCCGGCATCGAAGATGGTAACTGTTGAGTACGATGAAGGAGAAGACGAATGGGTTAAACTCGATGCGTCAGGTCAGAGGGTACGTGTAATTGCAGGATGGCGTCCTAATGATAAGACTGCAAATGGCAGAGTACAGAAGGCACGCATAGTAATAAGTAACTCAGCCGATGGCTCTGAAAGAGAGGAATACGTTATTTCACGCCGTAACTGGGGATTGCCTGTTACAAAGCTTAATGGTGTGTGGTGGTGTAAGTATAATGCCATAGGTGATGCGAAAAACTTCTCAGACCAGATTCTTTCATCGGCAGATCCTGCGGCAATGGCCGGAAAAACAGTTTTCGATTATTTGAGAGACTGTACGGCTGATGAGTTCTTTAATCTCTGGAAATGGAATTACCAGGGTAAGAGCTCACAAGGACTTCAGGTAATAGACGATGGAGGAGTGGCGAAACTGGAAGGTTATTCTTCAAGTAACGAGCATATAAATAAGATAGACGCTAAGGCTCTGGCTCCTGACGGCTATGAATTGCCATCTATGGAGAATTTTGAAAGAGTATTCAATTCTACAAGTGGAACTATTTGGCTTATGTGGGACGGTTCGCATACTACTGCCTGGAATGGAAGCACTACTATACAGCGCAGGCAACGCAGAAGAAATGATGTTACCGTAGGAACGGTTTCACTGACAGATCTTATTTATATATCTATGTATAACCAGTCGGAGACAGAGTATGAACCGGTTGTGTGGTATGGTTCAAGTCCGCAATGGAATGATAACGGTATAAACCATGGTCATTACAATAATCTGTTGATTGCCGTTCATAATCCATCAAATGGTCAAGGTTGGTTTTTTGTGGGAGGAATGAATGGTCTTTATCCGTCGAAGAACTCGGCAGGTCCTAATGATACCCGTATCTTAAGATTTAAGAAATCTGATGTGGAATACATATATTGATACTGTCATTAAATAGTAAACGGACTGACATTATCTATAAATACAACTTGTGTTTTTATAAATATAATCTATGTTTATAAGAATACAAGTTGTATTTGTATAAACATAGATTATATTTATAGAAGATAAAAGCTCGCGATGAAGTTTTTTTCGCTAGAAATCTTTTTTTACTTGTTTATAATTCCTCCACCAAGAACAATATCGTTCCGATAGAATGCAGCCGCTTGTCCTGGAGCAATTGCTGCCAACGGTTCATGAAGCTTTACGTGTAACAGTCCGTCACCGGTCATAGTAACGGTACATTTATTCGCTTGCTTGCGATATCTTATTTTTACTATTACATCATCCTTCCCCAACAGAGATTCAGGGTTCATTATGTTCCAGTCAGTTAGCCACATTTCGCTGTGTTCAAGCGAAGACAGTTTGTCGCTTATTACAACCTTGTTTTCTTCAGGAAGAATTTCTTTTACGAACAATGCCTTGTTCATATATATTCCAAGTCCTCTGCGTTGTCCTATTGTATAAAATGGATATCCTTCATGTTTTCCTATGTTATTGCCTTCCTCATTGCAGAATATGCCGGGTCTGATTGAGTCAGGATTGACATTCTTGCGTAAAAAACTTCTGTAATCCATAGGGCAGAAACATACTCCAAGACTGTCTTTTTTAATGGAAGCCTTCATGAAACCTCTTTCTGCTGCGATTTCTCTAACTCTTGTCTTGGTTATATTTCCCAATGGCAGTATCATTCGCTTCATAATATCCTGCGGAAGTCCCCATAGAAAGAAAGATTGGTCTTTGTCAGGGTCAGTGCCACTCTTGATATGCCAATATCCGTCGCATAATGTTTTTTGTACGTAATGTCCTGTTGCAATATAGTATATTCCTTCTCTGTCGGCTATTTCTTTAAGTATGGGCCATTTCAGATAGTTATTACACAGCGTACATGGAACAGGGGTTCTCCCTGTCATATATTCTTTTATAAAATAGTCTATGATATATTCTTTAAATCTGTCTCTAAGGTCGTAAGCAATGTGCGGAATGCCAAGTCTGGAGCAAAGTTCTCGTGCGTCGTCCAGATATTCTGTATTGTTATCTTTTTCAAAGAAACGGAATGTTGTTCCTGTAACTTCGTATCCTGCATCCAAAAGCAACATAGCGGCTATAGAACTGTCTGTACCTCCACTCATCCCTAAT
>CALUPA010000187.1 GCA_944322395.1 uncultured Phocaeicola sp. | reverse complement strand
TTATAGACGAAGGTATAGCAGACTTACATTGTAGAAGTGACAAATACCTTGCTACAGAAATTTGGAATGATTATATAGCTCAAAATCATAATTAAGAAAATTCCTCAAATACCTTTGAAAACCAAAAAACTTTTAATATCTTGAACTCATAAATCTTTAAAACACTCATATTATGGAAATCTGGCAAATATGGCTTGCCATAGCACTGGCACTTGTAATAATAGAAATAATCACAGTAGGTTTTGCAGCATTATGTCTGGCCATTGGAGCTGTTGGAGCAGCTATAGCATCGTGTTTCACCGACTCTTTAGTCTGGCAGATTACGGTCTTTGCCGTTTTTACTTTAATATCATTCATCTATGTGCGTCCGTTTATGCTTAAGTTTCTTTCAAGGAAGAAAGATTCGCCGAAAAGCGGAGTGGAAGCTCTTATCGGACGGACAGCCATAGTTGAGGAAGATATCGTACCGGAAACAAACAGCGGACGCATAGCCATTGACGGAGATAGGTGGAAGGCTGTATCAGACGACGGGAACAAAATAATGAAAGGTGAGAAAGTGGTCGTACTAAAAGTGGACAGCATTATCCTCACCGTAAGAAAAGCATGATTAATATCCATATTATAAACATCTAAAAAACACACATTCATTATGGGAGCTTTGATTATTGTAGGGCTTGTGGCGCTT
Source organism: uncultured Phocaeicola sp. (assembly GCA_944322395.1). Lineage (GTDB taxonomy): Bacteria > Bacteroidota > Bacteroidia > Bacteroidales > Bacteroidaceae > Phocaeicola. The sequence continues at coordinate 1,974 of CALUPA010000187.1, read as the reverse complement.
GTTGTGATAGTTTTCGCAGTGCAGGGGCTTAAAATCATCCGTCAGGGGGAAACAAAAGTTATTGAAAGATTAGGAAGATACCACAGCACGTTGTCTTCCGGTATAAACATTATATGGCCTATTCTTGACAGACCGAGAAAGGTTTATACACGTTACGTAGTGACCAGAATGAACGGAGCTACACAGACCTTGATAAGGATGTCGGACGTAATAGACCTTCGTGAGCAGGTTTACGATTTTCCGGAACAGAGCGTGATTACAAAAGATAATGTTACTACCAGCATTAACGCATTGCTGTATTTTCAGATTACAGATCCGTTCAAGTCTGTATATGAGATAGAAAACCTGCCGAACGCAATAGAGAAACTTACACAGACAACCCTTCGTAACATTATCGGCGAACTGGAACTGGACGAAACTCTTACATCGCGCGACACCATCAATTCGCGTCTTCGTGAAGTGCTTGACGAGGCTACAAACAAATGGGGAGTGAAGGTGAACCGTGTGGAACTGCAGGACATTACTCCTCCAGAAAGCGTACGCCGTGCCATGGAACAGCAGATGCAGGCTGAACGCGAACGCCGTGCAAAGATTCTTAAAGCTGAAGGTGACAAGACATCGAAGATTCTTTATTCCGAAGGTGAAAAGGAAGCACAGATAAATCAGGCTAAGGCACAGAAAGAATCTCAGATTCTTATGGCACAAGGTGAAGCGGAAGCTAAAATACTTCAGGCTAAAGCTGAGGCTGAAGCCATTGAAAAACTGGCTGAGGCTATCAAGGGAACAAGCTCTGATCCGGCTTCTTATCAGATTGCACTGAAATATATCGAGACTCTTAAAGAAATGACAAGCGGAAAGGATAACAAGACTGTTTATATTCCATACGAAGCTACTTCCCTATTAGGCTCTTTGGGAGGCATTAAAGAGATACTGAAAGGATAAACCCACGTTTAATTCTAAACGTGCTGGCATTTGACTTTAAACGTGGCCGTGTTTAAAACAAAACGCGGCCGCGTTTTTTTAGTGACATCAAAATAAATATTTCACCTCCACAAACAGCCACTTCACCTCCGTTTTTATCAGCCTCATAAAATAGTGACAGCTGAACGATGACATAATACATAATTTTGCATTATTATCAGAAATAACATAATCACGCAAAAACTATGTTTAAGAAAATCGTTCATTTTTCAATCAGAAAAAAACTGTTTGTGGCAATGGCTACAATAATGCTGTTGGCAGGGGGTATATACTCCATGCTTACATTGCCTATAGATGCCGTGCCGGACATTACAAACAATCAGGTGCAGATAGTTACTGTATCACCTACCCTTGCTCCACAGGAAGTGGAACAGCTCATCACATTCCCGATAGAGATTGCCATGAGCAATATCATGAATGTGGAAGAAATCAGGTCTGTGTCAAGATTCGGACTTTCGCTCGTTACAGTGGTTTTCAAGGAAGACGTACCGACTCTGGATGCCAGGCAGTTAATTAACGAACAGATTCAGACCGTTGCTGGCGAGATTCCACCCGAACTGGGTACACCGGAGATGATGCCTATCACCACCGGATTGGGTGAGATATACCAGTACGTGCTGAAGGTTGAACCGGGGTATGAAGACAAATACGATGCAATGGAGCTGCGAACCATTCAGGACTGGATAGTGAAAAGACAGCTTTCAGGAATACCCGGTATAGTGGAAATAAACAGTTTCGGAGGATATCTGAAACAATATGAAGTGGCTGTTGACCCTGACGCCCTGTATTCTCTGAATATCACCATTGGCGAAGTGTTCTCGGCGCTCAGCAAGAACAACCAGAACACCGGAGGCAGTTATATAGAAAAGGTGAACCGCGCGTACTATATCCGTTCGGAAGGTATGATTAAGGATGTGAAGGATATAGAACAGATAGTGATAACCAACCGTGGCGGTATCCCTGTACATGTTGGCGACATCGGAAAGGTGAGAC
>CALUPA010000186.1 GCA_944322395.1 uncultured Phocaeicola sp. | reverse complement strand
TCATCAGTGGAGTGAAACAGGAATATCTAAGAAAATGATTCAGTTTGCCACATACGGTAATTCCGGCAGTACATGGTTGATTGAAGGTTATTCCAAGACTGACGGCAGAGGAAACTGGTTCAAGTTTGCAGCAAGCAATGCGCAGAAAACCAGAACCATAAGATGTGTGAAAACTCCTGTCGAATATATTTATTAATTAATCTGTAAAAAACAAAAGACATGTCTATAAAGAACATATTTGCCATAATGGTCTCGTTTGCTGTAATTTCATGTACAGATAAAGAAACTATGAACGAGCATAATGGAGCAAATTCTGTTATATTACCACGCGTGTCATCATATAATTATACTTCCGGTAATGATGAGACAACCGAAACGAATGAGATAGAAACACTTAATGCGTGTCTCTTTGAGAATGGTGTTATGACACGTGTTTATTCTGATATAGACCCTTTGGCCGGTATCAAGATAGATGATAGTAAGGGACGTCTTTATATGGTTGCCAATATAGAAGGAAACAACTCTTATAATATAGGTATGAGTGAAGAGGAATGGTTGTCAACCACAGTTACCCATACGGGAGGTGTAAACCTGACATATATGAGTGGAGTCATTGACTTGTCAGATGCATCACATGGAGTTTTGCAGCTTTACAGGGGGGTAGCACGTATAGATGTCAATGTTTCCGGAAATCACGATTTGTCCGTATCGGATATCATGTTCAAGAATGTGGCACAGCAGTCATATCTGAACCGCCGTAATACTGTAGAATCACCGAAAGGTACAAACTACGACGATGTGATTCCTGTCATAGATACTCCTCTTACCGGTAGCACATACGGAGTAGCTTATCTGTGCGAACAGTCATCGGATAATATCTCTGCAGTGTTGACTGTCAATGTAGATGGTGAATTAGTGGAAAAAGAGGTTGCTTTGCCTTCCATACTAAAGAGAAACTGTGTCTATACTATCAATGTTTTTAAGGAATCTGTACAGGCTGATGTAACCCTAAGTGTGACAGATTGGGAAAATGGAGGTGACTTTAATCTGGCACCAAACGAAAGAGGTCTGACGGTGGATGTAGAAGGAACATCATTCCCGGCATATGCAGAGGTGGATTCTGACCGCAGGGGAATAGTATTGTCACACTATGCTTCGGATTTTATTCTCTCTGTTGACTGCGACGATGAACTTGAATTTGTTGCCGATCCTGAACTTCCAATGACCGTGGAACGTATAGGAGGAGCTGAGAATGTAGGAAAGAATCTGTTTCGCATAACAAAGAAACTGTGGTGTCCTGGAATGGAACGTTTAGAGAGAAAACTTATGTTTCGTCGTAAGGGATTTAATGAAAATTATCCTGATGATTATGTAAATGTGGTAATGTCCGAAAATCCGGTAAAACTGGAAGGACTGATACATTTTGGAGACAGTGCATCATTTGATTTCGGACGTTATATAGACGGTGAACTGGCTGTATTGAACGTTCCTGATGATAAAGTGATAAGATTGGAATTCGATGAAAAATCACCGGAGTGGATGAAACTGGAAGAAACAGCGGATGGCACATACCGTATTCTGGGAGGATGGCGTCCGAATGATGCTGAGGCAGATGGAAGGGTACAGGAAGGAAGAATTGTGATATCCGACGCGTCAGGCATGCATAATGAGATCTATACGGTTAAGAGACAGAATTGGGGACTTCCAGTGGTAAACATAAACGGTACATGGTGGTGTAAATACAATCTTCGTGGAAACGTTAAAGATTTTACCGACCAGATTCTTGTTTCTAACGATCCAGCCCGTGGTGGAAGTATTGCAGACTATCTGGCCGGATGTACGGACGATGAGTACCTTAATGTTCTTGGCGACCAGTATCAGGCAGGCAATCGTGATGGCTTGAAATTGAAGAATGACGGAACAGGATTTTTGTTTGATGGATATTCTACGAATACAGATAATTTCGGTACATTGAATCCTGGTTATATGGCTCCTGACGGTTATGAAATACCTGATTATGACGATTATAGATTCTTCACTTGGGGAACAGACTGTAATTTAGGCTATTTTAATCCGGGCGCGTTCAATAATGGTTTGGGGCAGAGATTGAATTTCTCTGTGGTAGAGAGAGAAGCCACGTTCCTGGGCTATGAGTACGGGAATGTAACCTTCTATGATTTTGAATATGGAGGAGAGCACCTTGTATTATGCGGTCTAGGTCATCAGTGGAGTGAAACAGGTATATCAAAGAAAATGATTCTGTTTGCCACATACGGTAATTCCGGCAATACATGGATGATCGAAGGCTATTCCAAGAGTGAAGGCAGAGGAAACTGGTTCAAGTTTGCAGCAAGTAATGCGCAGAAAACCAGAACCATAAGATGTGTGAAAACTCCTGTCGAATATATTTATTAATTAATCAGTAAATAAAAAAGACATGTCTATAAAGAACATATTTGCCATAATTGTTTCGCTTGCTGTAATTTCATGTGCAGATAAAGAAGTGATGAACGATCTGAATGGAGCAGCTTCTGTTATATTGCCACGCGTGTCATCATATAATTACACTTCAGGGAATGATGAAACAGCAGAAACAAAGGAGATAGGAATACTTCATGCCTGTCTCTTTGAAAATGGTGTTATGACACGTGTTTATCCTTATATAGACCCATTGGCCGGTATCAAGATAGATGACAGTAATGGGCGTCTTTATATGGTTGCCAATA
>CALUPA010000185.1 GCA_944322395.1 uncultured Phocaeicola sp. | reverse complement strand
GGCCGCATATAAAGGAATATCTCAGAGATACATGTCTTGCCGCACAGGATGAATACAAGGTCTTGTTGGATTATTTCCGCATACAATATAATTGATTGTATTGGATTAGTAATGGAAATACGGTCTTTAAACACCGTTTAAATAGTATTTAATAACCATTTAAATAGTATTTAAAGACCGGATTATTTATCAACTTTTATCATAACTAAATTAAGCCTGTTTCCTTTTCAAGTCAATAAATGAGGATTTTATGACTGAAAAGGAAACAGGCTTATTATATAATATAAGTTACTGAAAAACTTTTTATCTTTGTGAAACTTTGAAAATTATCTTAGCTCCACGGAGTACGCAGAGCTGAGATAATTTTCAACTTCAGATAACTGAAGCGAAACACTTCGGCTTATAGCCTTGTTGTGAAAAGTCTTCACTTCTTAGTATCTTTGCGGCAAAGATAACTAAGAATGCAATAATGACAAAATAAAAAACAAAAAAATGATATGACTAAGATTTTGGCTTTTGATTTGGGTTCGTCTTCTATAGGATACAGTCTTCGAGATACAGACAACAATGGAGAAAACATTATAGACCAGTTAGTTCTATATGGAAGTATAATATTTAGTCCGGGAATGGCAGATAACGGTGTTTCTAATGCGGCAGAACGAACAAGCCACCGTTCTTCAAGACACTTGTATAGGGTACGAAGATACCGCATCTGGGAAACCCTCGCCACACTTATTGAGTTTGGTTGTTGTCCGTTGTCAAAAGAAGATTTAGATAAATGGAGGACTTATGACAAGAACAAGAGACCCACACGCCAATATCCAGTTGATGCTGTGGAGTTTGAAAAATGGATAAGAATGAATCCATACGAACTGCGTGAAAAACTTGCCACAGATCAATTGGATTTTACAAAAGAAGAAAATCGTTTCATGTTGGGACGAGCATTATATCATATAGCACAGCGTCGCGGATTCAGGAGCAGTAAAGGGGAAACCTTAAAAGATCAGGAGAAAGATATAAATGAGAATCCGGCAGAAGAAATAAGAATAGACTCTGATTTACTGAAGAAATCCGAAGAAAAAAAGTCAAAGAAATTGGTCGCATACATGGAAGAACATTCACTGCCTACGGTGGGGAAAGCATTTGCCAAACTTATTAAGGATAAAAATAAAGGAAGAGTGCGTGCCAGTGAATATCAGGCAGTACGTTCTCAGTATAGAGATGAAATAGAATATATTTTCAATTTTCAGAAAGGCTTGGATGCCAACGGAGAGTTTTTCAGACGGATATACAGCACAGGTAATGACGGTACAATCTTTTACCAGAATCCTATACGTTCACAGAAAGGACAGGTAGGCAAGTGTACGTTGGAACCTGCAAAACCACGTTGTCCTATCAGTCATCCGGAATACGAGAAGTATCGTGCATTTTCTTTCATCAACAACATCAAATACCGCAAAAGCATTGACGAGGATTGGCAGACACTCACAGCCAGCCAGAAGATAAAGCTTTACAAAGAGAAATTTCTTTTGGTAAATGACTTTGAGTTTGCTGATATCCGCAAGTGGATAGAGAAAGAGATAGGTTTGCCCAAAGACATAAGTCTTTCAAAAGAGCATGGAACCATTAATTATGATGACAGGACAAATGTTTCTGTATGTCCTGTTTCAGGAAGGTTAAAGTCTGTTTTTGGCGATAATTGGGAGGATTATGTTTATCAGACAGCCAAAACAAGAAAAGATAAAGAAGGTAAAGAGCATACTGTTACCTACACCATAGAGGATATATGGCACGTTTGCTTTTCGTATGATGACGAAGATGCGGTGTCGGGATTTGCCAAGTCAATCGGGCTTGATGCCGCACAGGAGAAGAAGTTTCTGAACCTATGGATGAACATTCCGCAAGGATATGCCATGTTGAGTCTGAAAGCAATACGCAACATAAACAGGTTTTTAGTACCAAAAGAAAATAATCCGTCATATAAAGGTTATATCTACACTGAAGCAACCTTGTTTGCCAAAATTCCTGATATATTGGGCGAAAAGCAGTGGCAGGAGTCCGAAAGCGATATACTGCGTTCCTTAAATAGATTGATGAATGACGTTATGGATGAAAACTGTATCTTGAAGATTGTAAACAATCTTATTTCAGATTACAAGGCTTTGGACTATAGAGATTTGGACTACAGAGAACATTTCGCCGTTAATGACAGAAGTTATAAGTTGGATGATTCCGACAGGAAAGATGTTGAAATGCATACAGTGAGTTTCTTCGGCAAAAATGTGTGGGAAAAGAAACCGGAAGATGAAAGAGAAGAAATACTTGGAAAGGTTGAAGAATTATATCAGAATTTTTTCTCTTCTTCCAAACGGGATTATTACAACTTGCCAAAACTTGGTGACAGGATAAAACTGTATTTATCAAATAAATTCCCCGAACTGCGCTGCTGTAACGAAGATGCGGATTCTCAGTGCAATTGTCATGCCTGTAAAAAGCTGAACCAGTTGTATCATCCGTCAATGGTGGAGTTTTACAGACCTGTTGTCTGCAACGGCAAGAAGCTTCTTGGAAGCCCTGTAACCGGTTCTTTCAGAAATCCAATGGCAATGAAAGTGCTGCATCAGTTGCGCCGTTTGGTCAATGGGCTTATCCAAAAAGGACTGATTGATGAAGACACGCGAATTGTTGTAGAAACAGCCCGTGAACTGAATGATGCAAATATGAGGTGGGCTATTGAGGAATATGAC
>CALUPA010000184.1 GCA_944322395.1 uncultured Phocaeicola sp. | reverse complement strand
TAAAATATGACAATACAAGAAGCAGCATGAAAACATGTAATAAAATCTTATTTCAAAAGATAGGGTTGACAAAACTTCACAACAATTATGAGAACAATTATTTTTTCAATTTCAGCAATCCTTTCATGTGTATTAGTGAATGCTCAAAATTATGAGATAGAATTCTCTGTCAACAAAGAGAATGCAACAGCAATCTATAATATAAAGAACTGTACGGAATATGATTTATATCTCATAAGAACACATGATGCAAATCTGTCCGCCGGATGCCATTGTGGAATTAATTATGAGAATAAAGACGGGCATTTACAATATGAGATATTATGCACTACAGATAAGCATATTACAAAAGTAATGCCAGATGAAACATATATATACAATGTGAATTTTAATTGGCTAAAAGATAAAGATATTAAAACGATAAATGGTGTATTCTGTATTATTTATAATACATCAACAGAACAATATATAAGAGAAAGAATTGAGAGAATCATTAATTTTTAGAAAAGATAAATCCAGCTTCTAATTCTACAAGCAAACCTAATCTTATGAGAATTTTAGAAATCTGTGATAATCAAGATTAAACTGGAGAATGTTAATATCAAAAATGAAAAATATAAATTTGCTGTTGTGGATTTAACCCATTTATTTAACAGTAATACTGATAAAAATAATATGAAATCAAAACCTTTTAAACTATTATTACTTACATTTTTATTAAGCTGTTATAGCATTCCTGCGTTCAGCCAAACTTTTAAAGACGCTCTGAAATGGACTCCATATAAAAGTTTACCTTATAAAAGGAATAAATTTTCGAATGATCAAGGAGGGTGCGGTATTATGAATGCAAAGGGACTTATACCTATAAAAATATATACTAACGTACAATGCACGGAATATGAATTGGCTGATAATTATGATACAATGCCCGAAACTAATGGTTTATTCAAATTAACGAGTTCGCCTCATATTTTAATGTATATAGGGATGGAAGGTGTAACTGAAGCACAAACTGATGAACTAATATTAGTTGATACATATGGCAAAGTGACAGATGTCCTTGTATCAAAAGTAAACGTTTCAGGAGCCATCGTGAAGCAGTTTTATAAACCATTGTAGTGATTACCTTAAAGCCTACAACTTCAGCATCAATTCCACTCTCAAACTTTACACAGTTTACAGGCTACAGAATAGACGAAACATATAAAGTGATGAATGGAAAGTTCGTATTGTCGAAAACACAAAAATATAATGAAAGAGTGTACACATACCAGCAACTCTTGGCAAAAAACTACAACTTATGGGATGGGAATGAACAGATAGCCAATTAAATAATGATTCATATTCTAATTGTTATTTTAATAAAAATATCTGATACTCTTTTATTATGATAACTTTATAAATTTCTGAACATGAAATCACTTTTATACTTTTTTATCTACCTGCTTATATCTGACCTGTCACCCCAAACAAACCAAGATAAGACTTTTTATGAAGATTGATATACTTACCAGTGTAATGCGACTGAAGGTGCGGGATTTGTGAATCTTTATAATAAAGACAGTAAGTATATTGAAAAACAGATAATCATAAACTGGTCACACAATTGTGAGAATAGTGCCTCGATTCTTTTTCTTTAACAGAAAAAGAACGGCGGACAGAGAACTATTCACCGTAGCAGTAAAAGTCCTCTGTCCGCTGTTTGATACTGATATAATGCAACAGTTGCTTACTGTTGTATGCTGGTTATCTCTTGCAGTTCCTTTACTGCAGACTTTACATCTTTTATGTCCTTTATCACCATACTTCGTTTTCCATTCTGCTCTCTGAGATTACACTGGCGTGGATAACGCGACATATAACCTATTATCTTGCCGAAAGCCTCACTCTGATAATAAGGACTATCGGGATTGCTTACAAAGAAAAGTGTCATACGTCCTGATTTCAGAAATATCTTCTCTATGCCAAGACGTTTGGCAATACGCCTAAGCGGAACTATACGTATCAATTCCTCTCCTTCCTGTGGAATTGCTCCAAAACGGTCTATCAGACGAGCCTTGAATGCTTCCACATCCTTGTCAAGTTCCAGTTTGTCAAGTTCGCGATATAGCAACATCCTTTCGCTGCTGCTTGGTATGTATTCGTTAGGGAACAACAGTTCAAGGTCGCTCTCTACATTACATTCGTCTACAAAACCTTCACCGCTCAAGACCTCCTCACCGGCTTTTACCTCATCGGCATAAAGTTCGGAGAATTCATCGTTCTTAAGTTCGGTAACAGCCTCGGCAAGAATCTTCTGATAAGTTTCATAACCTAAATCGGCTATGAAACCACTCTGTTCTGCCCCAAGCATATTTCCAGCACCACGAATATCAAGGTCCTGCATGGCTATATGAATACCACTGCCCAAATCGCTGAAATTTTCTATCGCCTGTAGGCGGCGGCGTGCTTCTGGTGTGAGTGAACTCAAAGGCGGTGCAAGCAGATAGCAGAAGGCTTTCTTGTTTCCACGTCCCACACGTCCGCGCATCTGATGCAGGTCGCTCAGACCGAAATTCTGTGCCTGGTTTATTATTATAGTATTGGCATTAGGGATGTCTATTCCGCTTTCGATTATGGTTGTTGCCAGAAGTACATCATAATCGTAATTAACGAAATCGAAAATTATTTTTTCCAGTTCCTCCGGCTGCATCTGGCCGTGACCTATACATACACGACAATCCGGTATGTTTCTTTCTATCAGAGCCTTCAACTCAACAAGGTTCTGTATGCGATTGTTCACAAAGAACACCTGACCGTTACGGCTCATCTCAAAATTTATAGCCTCG
>CALUPA010000183.1 GCA_944322395.1 uncultured Phocaeicola sp. | reverse complement strand
AAACAGCATTGATATAACAGGGAATAAATAATCCTACTTTCATCTTTTTGTCTATTTTGTTTCTGTATAAACAAAGTTATGCGTTATTATCGAATAAACAATATAATAAAAATAAAAAAGTAATAAACCTTTTGTTTATACGACAGTGACATAACTCTGTTAACAGATTGATGGTATTTCTTTAATGTGGCTAGAATCTTAGTCATTATTATTCAGTAGAAATTTATGAGGTAAATATTGTATCATGAATTATGATAAATATAATAGATTTCTTCATTCGAATAACTATCTTTGCAAATAGTTACGGGCTTACTGTAATTCACATTTCAATGAACCAGAAATTAAATTAATCAGATATTTATATGAACAATAAATCAAAATCAATATTGGCAGTAGCTATTATTCTGATTACCATAATTCTTGACCAACTTATTAAGATAATAATTAAAACCAATTTCCACTATGGCGAAAGTGTTCGTATAACAGACTGGTTTTATCTTACATTCATCGAAAATAACGGTATGGCATTCGGTATGCAGGTTATGCCTAAGGCTGTCCAGACAATTATGCGACTGATTTTTTCAGGGTTTATATTGTGGTATATAATGAAACTTGTGAAGGCGAAATATAAGAACGGTTATATAACCTGTATCTCACTGATTTTTGCCGGAGCAATAGGAAATGTCATCGACAGTATATTTTACGGAGCTATTTTCAGCGAAAGTACATATTCCAGTGTCGCTACTTTTGTTCCAGCCGGAGAAGGTTACGCGGATTGGCTTTACGGTAGGGTAGTGGATATGTTTTATTTTCCGCTATTCGAATTTGACTGGCCGGCATGGATGCCTGTTGTGGGTGGAAATCACTTTATTTTTTTCGCTCCTGTATTTAATTTGGCAGATGCGGCAATAAGTTGTGGCACTATAGCCTTGTTGATATTCTATTCAAAAACTTTCGGTGAGAGTTTTTCGTTATTCAGTAGGAATAATACATCCAAGTAATTTAAGTTTAAATGTTTAGTGCGAAATACTTCTTTATTTTGTATTTTTGCGAAAAATCAGAATTATAAATAAATTAATATATGGCAAAAGAAAAAATTATACTGACCGGCGACCGTCCAACTGGTAAGCTTCATATAGGTCATTATGTGGGATCTCTGCGTCGTCGTGTGGAACTCCAGAACTCTGGAAAATTTGACAAGATATTTGTGTTTGAGGCCGATGGACAGGCTCTGACCGACAATATAGACAATCCAGAGAAAGTCCGTCAGAATGTTATCGAAGTGGCTCTTGACTACCTTGCTGTAGGTCTTGACCCAAACAAATCTACTATTTTCATTCAGTCACAGATTCCGGAACTTTGCGAGTTAAGTTTCTATTTTATGGACCTCGTTACTGTTTCACGTCTTCAGCGTAACCCTACAGTGAAGACTGAAATCCAAATGCGTAACTTCGAAACTAGTATTCCTGTAGGTTTCTTTACATATCCTATCAGCCAGGCTGCAGATATAGCAGCGTTCAAGGCTACTACAGTACCTGTTGGTGAGGATCAGGAACCTATGATAGAACAGACACGCGAAATTGTCCGCCGTTTCAACCATATTTACGGCGAGACACTGGTAGAACCTGAAATCCTCCTTCCTGACAATGCAGCATGTCTTCGTCTTCCGGGAACAGATGGAAAGGCTAAGATGAGTAAGTCTCTCGGAAACTGTATCTATTTGTCTGACTCTGCTGATGAAGTGGAAAAGAAGGTAAAGAGTATGTACACCGACCCTACACACATCAAGGTGAGCGATCCTGGAAAACTGGAAGGCAACTGTGTATTTACATATCTTGACGCATTCTGCCGTCCTGAACACTTTGAACGTTACTTGCCGGATTATCCGAACCTTGATGAGCTGAAAGCTCACTATACACGCGGTGGTCTTGGCGACATGAAGGTGAAAAAATTCCTTGCAGCCATCATGCAGGAAGAACTTAGTCCGATTCGTGAACGCCGCAGCGAGTTCGAGAAAGATATTCCGGCTGTTTACGAAATGTTGAAGAAAGGTTGCGAAGTGGCACGCGAAACAGCTGTACAGACAATGGATGAAGTTCGCAAGGCAATGAAAATCAATTATTTTGATGATGTAGAACTTATCGCTGAACAGGCTAAACGCTTTGCTGAATAATTTTTAGAATTAGTATATAACCGAAAAACGTCCGGATGATAAAGTGTTTATCGTTCCGGGCGTTTTCTTTGTATATATGTCTGTTATGCCTGTTGCTGCATAATCAGATATGTGGTGTAAGCTATATAGCAAACCACCAGCAGAGCACCTTCAATTCTTGTAATGGTACGTTTCTTGAAGAACCAGCCTACCAGCCAGAACAGTACGGATGATAATACAAGCACCAGAATATCAACATTGTTGATATTTCCCATAGGCAGTGGCGATACCGAAGCACTGCATCCTAGTACGAAGAACAGATTGAACAGGTTGCTTCCTATTACGTTTCCTATGGCTATTCCCGGATTCTTCTTCAGCGCGGCTGTCACCGAAGTGGCAAGCTCGGGCAGTGAAGTACCTCCCGCTACGAGTGTCAGACCTATAATAGAGTCGCTTACTCCAAGTGATGAGGCTATACCGCTGGCACCTTCCACAAACCATTGTCCTCCGAAAATCAGTCCGGCAAGTCCGCCAAGAATATAGACAGAAGAACGCCATACCGGCATTTCAGCTATTTTCTGTTCCTCCGATTCCCCCTCCTGATTGCGGGCTATGGAGAAAGTGTAGCGCATGAATATAAGGAAGAAAGCCAACAGTACAAGTCCGTCGGCACGACCTATCACATTGCTGCTTCCAC
>CALUPA010000182.1 GCA_944322395.1 uncultured Phocaeicola sp. | reverse complement strand
CAAAATCAATCTTGTCTTCTCTGGCCAGCCAGCCTATTGCAGCATTTAAATCTCTGTCTGTTAAACCTGTTGCTGCTTTCAGCTGTTTGTAATCCCAATGTGCATTGTCTTTCAATTTGTTCCAGACAATTCCGGCATTTCTGCCGATTTGATACTTGTCCATTTTGGTATGTTTTAAATTGTTATTAGAATAAGGCTATAACCTTCGGTTACAAATATAGATTTAATGTATAAGAATAAAAAGGTTTATACTTCTTTTGTTGTTGTCTTAATTACGCTTTTAGCATTTTTTAATAGAGTGGGAGAAAAGTATTACATAATGGTTTCCTGTCTAAGTTGATTTTTACTAACTTTGCATTGTATTTCAATATTGATTTTTATGATACGAAATAAAATAAACTGGAAGGTGCCTAAAGGCGCCGAACTAACTGAACTGGATAAGAAAGTTCTTTATTTCCAGAATAAAGGACATCTGGTTCCCTCAAGAAAACTGATTAAAACTCCTGAACAGATAGAGGGCATACGTCGTAGCGGGCTTATCAATACAGCAGTGCTTGACTTGGTGGCAAGTGAAATAAAGGCTGGTATGAGTACGGCTGAAATTGACAAAATGGTGTATGACTTTACTGTATCGCATGGGGCTATTCCGGCTCCTTTAAATTATGAAGGATTTCCTAAAAGCGTCTGTACCTCTATTAATGAGGTAGTGTGTCACGGCATTCCATCGGAAGATGAGATTCTTGAAGAAGGTGATATAATTAATGTGGATGTGTCTACTATTCTGGACGGATATTATTCTGATGCATCACGCATGTTTATCATAGGAAAAACATCACCTGAAAAGGAAAAACTGGTAAAGGTAGCAAAGGAATGTCTGGAAATAGGTATGCAGGCGGCTACTCCTTTCGGATTTGTGGGTGATATAGGTAATGCTATAGAGAAACATGCCAAGAAGAACGGTTTCTCGGTAGTGAGAGATTTGTGCGGTCATGGTGTGGGGCTTGAGTTTCATGAAGAACCGGATGTGGAACATTTCGGGAGAAAAGGAACAGGAATGCTATTAGTGCCGGGAATGGTCTTCACTATTGAACCGATGATTAATATGGGTACGCACAGAGTTTTCGTGGATGAAGAGGATGACTGGACTGTGGTGACAGAGGACGAATTGCCGTCTGCACAGTGGGAACATACTTTCCTCATGACTGAAAACGGACTGGAGATACTTACTTATTGATTTCAAAATTTAATATTATAGATTACAATGGATAATGTCGTTATATTAGGTATAGAATCGTCGTGCGATGATACTTCGGCAGCTGTAATACGTGATGGAGTGTTGTTGTCTAGCGTTATTGCCAGTCAGGCAGTGCATGAAGCATACGGCGGAGTGGTGCCGGAACTGGCATCCAGGGCACATCAGCAGAACATAGTGCCTGTAGTGCATGAAGCTTTGAAAAGAGCAGGTGTGCAGAAAGAAGAGTTGAGCGCCGTGGCTTTTACTCGTGGTCCCGGACTTATGGGTTCGCTGCTTGTGGGTGTGTCTTTTGCAAAAGGGCTTGCCAGATCTCTTGATATCCCTATGGTGGAAGTTAATCATCTTCAGGGACATGTATTGGCACATTTTATTAAGGAGTCGGGTGAGGATAATAACCAGCCTAAATATCCTTTCTTATGCCTTTTGGTGTCGGGAGGTAACTCGCAGATTATCCGCGTCAATGCTTATAATGATATGGAGGTATTAGGACAAACTATTGATGATGCTGCGGGTGAAGCTATAGACAAATGTTCTAAGGTTATGGGATTAGGTTATCCTGGAGGTCCTATAATAGACAGATTGGCCAGACAGGGTAATGCTTCTGCTTATACATTCAGCAAACCTCATATACCAGGATATGATTATAGTTTCAGCGGGCTGAAAACTTCTTTTCTTTATTCACTAAGAGAATGGTTGAAGGATGACCCTGATTTTATAGAACACCATAAGGAGGATTTGGCTGCATCGCTTGAGAAGACTATTGTAGATATTCTGATGGACAAACTTCGTAAGGCAGTCAAGGATACCGGTATAAATGAAGTGGCGGTGGCTGGTGGTGTTTCGGCAAATAACGGGCTTAGGAATGCGTTCCGCGAGCATGCTGCAAAATATGGATGGAATATTTATATTCCGAAATTCGGATATACTACTGATAATGCAGCTATGATTGCCATTACCGGTTATTATAAATTCCTTGACAAAGATTTCTGCTCGATAGATAAGCCAGCTTATTCAAGGGTTACAATAAAATAATACATAAAGATAAAGAGATTATGTCAATAGAAAGTAAAATGTTAAGTAGAGATATAAGCGAAATTTTCTGGAGAGAGGAGCTTTCGCTTGCCACTGCAGAAAGTTGTACGGCTGGAAATGTGGCTGCCAATATTACATCTATTCCCGGAAGTTCGAAGTTTTACAAAGGTGGAATAGTGGCATATTCCAACGAGGCAAAGCAGAATTTGCTTGGAGTAAGTGCTGAAACATTGGAAACATATGGTGCCGTGAGTGAAGAAACCGTAGTGGAAATGGTAAAAGGTGCTTTAAAAGCATTTAATGCTGATTTTGCTATAGCTACTTCTGGTATTGCCGGTCCTACAGGAGGAACTCCGGAGAAGCCGATAGGTACTGTATGGATTGCTGCCGGAAATAAAGACAAGGTGGTTACAGAAAAAATATGTGAAGACAACGGAAGAGAACAGAATGTGCATAATGCAAGCATAAAAGCATTGTATTTATTGCGTGAATTGTGTCAAAATCAAGAAAATAACGAGGAAAAGTAGAATTTGTTACTCAAAAGTTTGCATGTTTGAAATAAAAACACTTACTTTGCACTCCGTTTTAAAGAATGAACGAATTGAAACTATAAAAACTAGATAGAAATGTCAAAAATTTGTCA
>CALUPA010000181.1 GCA_944322395.1 uncultured Phocaeicola sp. | reverse complement strand
CCTTAGCAGGTCTTCTTGAAAATAACGGCAAGATATTTTCGGCAGCCATACCTATGGGATTGAGCCAGTACGGAACAAAATTTGAAAACGGGAAATGGGTTCTGCCAGGCAATGAGGATTTGATAAAGACTGAATCAGGCGGTAGCGGAAGTAGTGCGTATGATAAAGATGAACTTCAGTGGACTCAGTACCCAAACGAATGCCACATAGCTATTTTCTCTGACGAGACTCTTACAGAAAAGAAAATTATCACTACAGACAAGATAAGCTACGCAGCCGGAAGAATGAAATCGCAGTACTACCAAATGGTATGGAGTGCAGGCAACGGCGACATTTACATATTCTCGCCAAGCTATGCAAAAACCATGACTGACGACAGACAAAAGACCACACTGCCGGCAGGTGTAGTGAGAATACCTGCAGGAGCAGAAGATTTTGACGATTATTACTGCAATATTGAAGAGAAAACTGACGGAAAATCATTCATGCGCTGCTGGCCTATAGCTGACGACTATTTCCTTTTGCTCATGTACGACCGTCCATTCTCTGAAACAGGCTATACAGCAAACCAGCTTGCCATTTTCAAAGCTGAAGACAAGAAGCTTACATACGTAACAGGCATGCCTTCGGACGTAAGTGGATTCGGAAACACTCCATACATCGAAAACGGAAAAGCCTATGTAGCTGTGACTACCACTTCGGGATATCCTGCCATCTACAAAATAGACCCTACTACAGGAGCTGCAACAAAAGGACTTACAGTAGAAGCAACTCAGCTTTCAGGAGTAGGAAAACTTAATGTAACGGAATAAAATAATTAAAGAGTTCAGAATGAAAAAACTACTACACAAGATACATCTTTGGCTGTCAATTCCATTGGGGCTGATAATCACTGTGATATGTTTTACCGGTGCCACACTGGTATTCGAACAGGATATCACACGGGTTCTGAACAAGCACCTTTATCAGGTGGAAGTGCCTCATGGAAAAGAAAAGCTGAATCCTTCTGAAATCATAAATATCGTACAGGACAGACATGGCGAAATGCAGATTTCATCAGTAAGCATCCCCAAAGCTGCAAATGCTACATATCAGATAAGTTTCAGTAACGGAGGAAAGAAAGTACTGTTCGTCAATCCTTATACCGGAGAAAGCATAGGATGGTCGAAATCATATCCCTTCTTTCAGACTATGAGGAAACTGCACAGATGGTTCCTTGATGCTCCAAAGAGTAAAGGCAGCATGTCAACCGGCAAACTTATAGTAGGCGTATCTACAATAGCCATGACAATAATCCTGATAAGCGGACTGGTGATATGGATTCCACGTACCAGTAAGGCTCTGAAGAACAGACTTACAGTGGCGTGCAGCAAAGGAACAAGGCGACTGATGTACGATTCGCACGTAGCACTTGGTTTCTATGCAACAATATTCCTACTGCTTATGGCACTGACCGGACCAACATGGTCGTTCGGATGGTATAGAGAAGCCGCCTACTCACTCCTTGGAGCCGAGCCTCAAACCCAGAGCCAACAAGCCGGACATGCTCACGGACATGGACATGATGAGAAAAAAAAGAGCGGCAAGACAGAACGCCGACATGAAACTAATATAGCATACAATACTGCCTTGAAAGAGATACAAAGCCTTTACTCTGAATACAACTATATCAAGCTAAGCAAAAACGAGGCAACCGTATCACTGAACAAAAACGGATACAGGAGTAAATCGGACAACATAAAGTTCAACCCTAAGACTGGCAAAATAACTGAAATCAGGAAATTCGAGGATAACAGTGTGAGACAGAACCTCAGAGGGTTGATATATTCGCTGCACGTAGGAACATGGGGCGGTCCTGTAACCAAAATCCTATACTTCCTGGCAGCACTGATAGGTGCCACTCTCCCACTGACCGGATACTATCTTTGGCTGAAAAAGAAGATGAGGTAAAAAAACTCCAAACAACATATCAAAAAGTATGTAACGAGCTTACATATTCTATAAATATAACTTGTGTTTTTATAAATCACAGTGTGGTTTATATAAATACAAGTTATATTTTTATAAACCACACTGTTGTTTATATAAAATAAGCTGAAGAAAGAACTTTTTCGACGGCACAATTTAAATATAAAACCGTACAAGGTGTCCGTTTTCGGACACCTTATTTTTTTGTCTTCCACTGATAATCAACGAATTAATATTTTGGCACACATCTTGCATAATAAAAAACGTCAAAACAAACAATTTTATTCAAAACAGATTATTATGGATAGAGAAATACCAAAAGATATACTGAAAAAGGAACGTAACAGGCGGATATTAAAATATGGAAGTATAGGAGGAGGTTGCATTGCTCTCATCCTAATACTGTTTTCTCTGATGCGCAGCAGCGTGAAAGAAAAAGACCTGGTATTCTCGGAAGTGAGCAAGGGGACTATAGAAGTTAGTGTCAGCGCTTCAGGAAAGGTGGTTCCCGCATTCGAGGAAATTATCACGTATATTGGAAGTATATAAGAAAGGTGGAGACAGCGTAAATATAGGTACACCTATTCTTAAACTGGATCTGCAGAGTGCAAAAACAGAATACGACAAACTGCTGGATGAGGAACAGATGAAACGCTATCAACTGGAACAGCTGAAAGTGAACAACAGTACGTACCTGAGTGACCTCGAGATGAAAGTAAAGGTAGCTGAAATGAAACTGAATCGTATGAAAGTGGAACTAAGGAATGAACGTTACCTCGACAGTCTAGGTTCAGGTACTATGGAAAGGGTTCATCAGGCAGAATTGAATTTCGAAACTGGAAAGCTGGAACTGGAACAACTGCATCAGCAGCTCGCCAATGAACGAAAGGTCAAGGCCGCCGACCTGAAGGTAAAGCAACTGGAATATGAGATTTTCCTTAAAGGACTTGCCGAGACAAAACGTACGCTTGACGAAGCACAGATACGCTCGCCACGCAAGGCTATTCTGACGTATATCAACAATCAGATTGGAGCTCAGGTAAACGAAGGTTCGCGTATAGCAGTGATTTCCGATTTGAGCCATTTCAAGGTTG
>CALUPA010000180.1 GCA_944322395.1 uncultured Phocaeicola sp. | reverse complement strand
TTTTCAAGGCCAATTTAGCGGTAAAACTGGATGGATTAAGCCGTTCAGAGTGGGTGGGGATGCTCCGTTTTCGGCAGTATTATGTATAAAATATTGAAAAAGGTTTGGAAATATATGTTTTTTTCATACTTTCGTATAGGGTCAAAGGATTTCGGAAATTACGAAGCATTTCTAATACTTTGATTATATAATTTTTAAATACTGTAATATTTACGTATATCTAAGTTTTTCAAACAAGTTTTGAACTCATTGAACATCAATATTTGTCGAGATTTTCTAAATAACTGCATCAATAAACGACGTTTATACAAATTTGATGGTAAAGATCCGCGTATTATTTCAGCTGAAGACTTAAAAACTAAGGAGAACTCTCCAAACGGAAGCTACTATATGATATTTACAATAGAAGAATTATAAGAAGTTGAAATAGAAGGATTCTCTCTTTCTAGTTGCAAAATAAGAGATCCTTACCGAGAAACAGCAAAAACATATTTTACAATAATTAAAGATCTGACTGAATAAGAGATTTTTTTGATGAAATTAAAAAATGAATACATAGAAGAACTTTATAAGGAGACTGTTAAAGATGATGTATCACTTATGAAATTACTCTCCCTAATTTAAGAGAATAACAAAACTCCTAATTAAAATAGATTTCTGAACATTTAGAAATACAAAAGTTAATAAATATGGCAACATACGATTTACATATATTACAACCAAGTGAATTTGAAGAAATTACCCGTGACCTTTTGCAAAAGGAGTGGAATTGTTTTATTGAATCATTTACCTCTGGTAGAGATGGGGGAATCGACCTCAGATGTGCATCAGAAAAAGGAGGGAAAGTCATAATCCAGGCAAAAAGATATAAAGACTATAAATCATTATTGATAAATTTGAAGGGAGAAGTAGATAAAGTGCACCGTTTAAATCCAAAACGATATTATGTATCAACATCGGTAGGTCTAACTCCTGCAAACAAAGAAGAAATAAAGCAACTCTTTACTCCTTATATTATAGATGTCGCTGATATTTTTGGCAATGATGATTTAAATAATTTGCTTGGCCGACATTGCGATGTAGAAAAACAATACTACAAACTATGGTTAACAAGTACGAATGTCCTTAATAATATTATTCATAAGGCTCCAGTCCTTTGGTCTGATTTTGAATTAGAAGATATTAAAGCTAATATTTCCACTTATGTGATGAATGATAGTTTTTATAGTGCTAAGAAAATTCTAAGTCATCATAATTATGTGATAATTTCTGGTATACCAGGAATAGGTAAAACTACATTAGCAAGAATGTTAATATATGACTATCTTGCTAATGGTTTTGAAGAATTCATCAATATATCCGGAGACATTGATACTGCTGCCAAATTGTATAAGCATGATAAAAAACAAGTTTTCTTCTTTGACGATTTTCTTGGTGCGAGTGTATTCGAAGATGGTGGAACAGGATTTGCACAAAAGTTATTAACTTTTATTAGACAAATCAAGACAAACAAGTCAAAAGCTTTCATATTAACTACTCGTGAATATATATTGGCAGAGGCTCGCACACATTATGAAAAAATGCGCACTGAAAATATTGAAATGGCCAAATGTATTCTCGATGTAGGAGCTTATACAAGGACTGTAAAAGCAAAAATTCTTTACAATCATATGGCCAACGCTCAATTACCTCAAGAATATATCGCACAATTCTTAAAAAATCAAAACTATAATTTAATCATAAATCATCATAATTATAATCCTCGTATAATTGAGACATATATTGATAAGGGATTATGGGAATTAACAGACCCTGCTAATTTTATGTCTCGGTTTAAAAATCTTTTATCTAATCCTTTCCTAGTTTGGGAAATAGCTTTTGAGAAATTACCTAATGAATGTAAATATGCACTTCTTTTATTGGTCACAATGGGTGAGCTAGTAACTCTTGAAGATTGGGAAATGGCATATAATTATTTTTGCCAAAATGTTACCACAGAAATTACATTATCATATGATGGAATAACCTGGAATAGAGTAGTTAAATTATTGCATGATTGTTTTATCAGAACTCAGCGGAAACAAGAATGGATTATTGTTACAACATACAATCCATCAGTTCGAGATTTTTTAATTACTTATATTGGACAAAATACAAACATTCAGAGGTCCTTAATTCAGCATTCACTATTTCCGGAACAGCTTACATATGCTTTTACAGAAACAGGATCAAATAACTATAATCTTCCAGATTATTTCCAGCGTAATTATTCATCTTTAGATATAAAGAATGAACCATATCTTGTTGCAAAGTTTAATGAATTTCTAACTAAACAACCAAAATCATGTAAAATAAAAAAAATCTCAAATGGTTTGGTTAAATCCTCATTTGATGCAGCTATCTTTATAAAGCAATTCTTGGATTGCTTTCCCGAATTATTCAGGACACTATCAACAAAAATTAAGAGCTATTTAATTGAACTGATTACGACAGGTAATTCTGAAAATTTTGCTGAAAGAATTGGTATCGTTAATGCCATTGATTTCTCTGAAGATCAAACGACCTTAGCTCATACGCTCACTAAACTATCAAAAGAAGATATTCCTTTAGATGAGTATGTATCATTTATAGATCTAGTAAATAGATCAAATAATGCTAGCATTATAAACGATTGCTTTATAGAAAATCTTGAAGAAGCCATAATTTCAGATATGGATACATCAATCAATAATGAAGCGGAATATGAACAACAAAAAGAAATATATGAAGAAATAGCCCAAAGCCTTCCCGATGGAGTTACATTAGATCGCGTTTTTGAACATCTTGAAGAAATAGAAGCATCGTTGCCAGATGAACCAGACTATTATGACGAAGACTACTATAGAGAGAATCACGGCACCTATGAAGCTGAGGATGCACAAATAGACCGAATGATGCAATCATTGCGTAATTAAATAATAAATTATATAGTAGAAGTATGGAGTATATTACAATTTACCGATAGTAAAGATAGTAATACAAATTATATCTCGGTATAATTAATATACTACACAACTACGTAAATTCTTCACTTTTTGTA
>CALUPA010000179.1 GCA_944322395.1 uncultured Phocaeicola sp. | reverse complement strand
TCAAAGTAGCGTTCCGCCAACTCTTTCCACTGCTGATAAGTTCGTTCGTTTTCTTTCATCGTTCCATCTGTTTTAAGTAACAATCCCTGATTTCTTTTCTTGCTCTCGACAGTTGCATCCGCACAGCCGGTTCCTGCATTCCGAGTATATCGGCTATTTCATCATACTTTTTTCCTTCATACTCTTTCATTCGCAGAATCTGTTGTTGCAGAGGGGTCAGCCTGAGTTCTATGATACGTTCCAGCATACGGAAACGCTCTTCTCTCTCAATACTCTCATCCGCCTGGTCGCAAACGGATTCATCCCTGTTCTCATCCAACTCTACAGTAGGAATATTGTTCCTCTTGCGCAGTGTATCAATACACAGATTCTTCACCGTTACTACCGTAAGCGCCTCCGCTTCTTCGCGCGAACCGATTTTGTCAGCATGCCGCCACAACCGGAAGAAAGCCTCTTGAAGTGCATCGTCGGCATCCTCCTTATTGGGAAGTAAACGCATTGCAAGCCTGAGAAAATTCTTCCTCAGTTCTGTAAAAGTCGATGTCAGTGTTTCTTTACTCATGCTTTTTATCGGGTCCCTACATTCGTTTTCAAAAAGGTAAACGTAAAGATATTGGTTTTGTAACAGAGAATATGAATATTTTTTTATTTTTATCTGGAAATATTCGTTATTTGGCAGCAATTACATTCCTGATAAAAATGTCCTAAAAGCTTTGCCAAATTCAAGGAAAGAACATATATTTGCAAACGTAATACATTGATAATTAATATATTAAATATAATAAATTAAAAATGAATATGGAATTAAAAGAGAAAATCAAGAACTTCAATTTAAGTGAACATGAAGGAATTGACAAGGATGACAAGAACGGTAAAATATCTAAAGCGTTCAAGCCTATAGCAGAAACAATACTATCGGGATATTTTAAAGTATCAAAGAACAACAGTGATTCTTATGTAACAGTCCACCCTACTTGCGTTGAGATGTATTACCATGAGGAAGGAGAAGGTGAAGATAAG
This sequence comes from uncultured Phocaeicola sp., assembly GCA_944322395.1. GTDB lineage: Bacteria > Bacteroidota > Bacteroidia > Bacteroidales > Bacteroidaceae > Phocaeicola. Next base: position 2,061 of record CALUPA010000179.1, on the reverse strand, counting down.
ATTAAGGACTATATTGTATATCATAGAGACAGTAATGATGGGAAAAGGATGCCTGTATTTCCAATAGGAGTATTACACAACCATGTTTCCGGAATAGACATAACTTTTGAAAAAGTGGTCGATGACTTGCCTGTTAGATTCTCCGCTTTGATAAGAGAATTTTGGATAGATAAGAGCAATAAGAAAGAGGAACAGACTGAAAAGTACGGTGAGGAAAACATCAAAGTATACACCGAATCAAATCCTGAAAAAAGATCTACTTACCTATATGAGGCATTATATTCTCAATATTCTGTATTTGATGGCTTTAGTGTACAATGGGTTGATGGTAATGAGAATGACAGAAAAAAGATACGCTGTGTGAATACTAGATTAAATGTTGCTGAGTATGAAATGAAAAATAATAATGATGGGAAAAATCCAAAACCAGAAAAAATAAAAAAAGATGGGATTGCTAAAGAATTGCTTACCAAAAACAAAAATTACAAGCAATGCCAAAGAATGTGGAGATACTCAATAAACGAAGATTGATATGATACCCGATTACCAATGTAACGCAGTCTATTTCTCAGAATGGCTTAAAAACGATTATCCTGATATATACCACGGGTTGGCAAGAATATTGAACAGGCATAACGTAGCTTATGACATAATTCCAAACACAAAGGATGTCTGGTGCAGGGATTACATGCCGCTACAGCTTGATAAAGATAGATACTTATGCTATGAATACAAGCCTGATTATCTGATAAAGAGTGCAAACAATCGGAAATACATCACAGATTCACTGAATGTATGCCGGGATATGGAATTAAAGATAAAGGAATCTTCCTTGGTTATAGACGGTGGTAATGTCGTTAAGGTTGGAAACAAAGCAATAATGACAGAAAAGGTTTTTGTAGAAAATCCGACAATAAATGAGAATACCCTAAAAAATCTTTTGGAGGAACAGATGGAATGTGAAGTCATCTTCATTCCTTGGGACAGAGCAGAAAAATATGGTCATTCTGACGGGATAATCAAGCCTATTTCCGACAATTCCATACTTATGACAAACTATCACGACTTTGACAAAGCATACAGCAATGAAGTGATAAAAAGACTTTCCGACAAGTTTGATATAAAGACACTATCCTATAATGTCAAAAAAACAGCGCCGGAAAGTTGGGCCTACATTAACTTCCTGACTGTAGGAAATCTAATTGTATTGCCAACTTTAGGGAAAGAAGAGGACGAGCAAGCATTGGAACAGATTAAAGCATATTACCCCTACACAATCGAGCAGATCAATATTTCTGATTTGGTAAAGGATGGAGGTGGTCTCAACTGCGTAAGCTGGTGCAGATATGCAAACGAACAGGAAACAAGGTATCTGAAACTGTACAATAGCCTTGATTATGAAGACGATTCAACAAAAAACCACATGTTCACCAATGAAGAAATAATCTTTATGTGTAAACATAACATAAGAAAATTTGCCGACAAATTCCCGGGAATAGCCGAATACTACATGAAATGTCTGGATGATTAAATCTTATTCTGTCCATATTTAAAAATGAGTAACCGAAGCCCAGCAACAGTTACTCATTTTTCGTTCCATACTAACTCACTAAGAGACAAACAGATACAATTAAATCCAACTGTTTGGATATTTCATCAAATCGTCGGTTCAAATCAAGGGTTTTAACTAGAAATCGGTTTTTACCTATAACAACATCAAGTTCAGGAACCGTTTCCTCTTCTGTTTTTGCGTATAGCAACATGCCTGAGACATTACCAGAGTTATCACAATCCTTATTCTTAACATAAGTAAAAATCTGATACATATTTCCAGAATGTATAGTAGCCTTACCAAACTGAGTTTGAGTCATACTACCATAATACTTGGTGTCAATTATAAGTGTCTTATCGCCATTATGTAATGATATATCTGTTTTCATTGAAGGCAAAAAATCAACAACAGCACTTTCTGTATCATAAATATTCCATTCAACCATATCCGAATTTGCCTTCAAATATTTGTGATGCTTACGGTAATACTCCAACACAAAACGTTCAAAA
>CALUPA010000178.1 GCA_944322395.1 uncultured Phocaeicola sp. | reverse complement strand
CAAAAAAGCCAACTAATTCGCAACACTTTGTGTATGAATTAGTTGGCTAATTTTATACTATTTACTGAATGTCCCTAATTATCTTTTTCGGTTGAGAAGGGTAAGATAACAATTATAGGTACAGAATCAATAAAAGCGGTCAGAACCATCTGACCGCTTTTATTATATACTATCATTCCAGAACCTCATAACTGCTTATCTGTATCGGCATGTCAAGATTATGGAGTACTTTTTCAAGCATTATACCGTCAAGGTTGTTGTATTCATAACCAAATGTGGCACGTATTCCCTGAAGGATGAATTGTGTGGCTCTGTCTAGTGCTATCGGCAGGCTGTCGCCTTGCATCAATGAACCGGTTATGACACTAGTAAATGTATCTCCAGTACCAGGATAGTGTGCCGGCAGATAAGGGCATGTCACTTTCCAGTATCTGTTTCCGTGGCGGTTGTATGCAAAAACAGAAGTCATATGTGCGTTTTCAGGCACAGGCACACTTGTTGCTATCACAATGTCCGGTCCTGCGTCAGAGAGTTGTTTTAGATATGATTTCATTTCCTGCACGCTTACCTCGCTTTTGTATTCCATATCCAGGAGTTTGAAAACTTCTGTCATGTTGGGGGTAATTACATCTGCATATTTTATTAGCTTCTTCATCTCTGTCACCATATCTTCTGTGATTCCTTTGTACAGATTGCCATTGTCGCCAAGTACAGGGTCTACTACTACCATATCTTGCGGACGGCGGAACTTCGATATGAAATTCTCTACTATCTGTACTTGTTGCGGTGAGCCAAGATAGCCTGTGTAGAATGTATCGAACTTCATATCAAGCTTTTCCCAACTATCTATTATTCGTTTCATTTCCTCAGTCAGGTCAAGGAACGAGTAATGCGGATATTGTGTATGTGCCGAGAGGACTGCCGTGGGAAGTGGACATACTTGTATTCCCATTGAGGAAAGGATGGGAATCACAGCCATGAGCGACACTCTTCCTGCACCGGACAGGTCGTGTACCGCTGCTACACGTTTTACGTGGCTTTGCAGATATGTTTTCTGCATGCCAGAATCTGATGCTGGCGTATGCACTATAGTAGGCTTTTTCTTTTTCATTCCTGATTTCTGCCATGCAGCCTTTCTTGCTTGATATTGCTCGTATTTGTTTTCTATATAATTGTCTGCCATAATCTGTTTTGATGTTGTCGTTGCAAAGTACGTCAGTTTTTGGATACGAGGCAAATATTTTTCACTATTTTATTGTGTGTCCGGAAACTTCATCCTGTTGTAATATAAACTTATTTTTACCTTGACATTTTCTGTAAATACAAGTTGTGTATTTGTATATATAACTTATGGATATAAAAATACAACTTTTGTTTTTATAAATATATATTGTATTTACATAAAACGAATTGTCGAAAATGTTTTTCCTATCAGCTAATCGTGAGATTATAGCCTTTGCCGGATTAATATAGCCCATCTTGTTGGTGTTCATTATTGGCATATGTCGCATATTTTCCGTATTTTTGCATTAATACATTAAATCATTACACAATATGGATATCCGTGCAATACTGAATAATCTGAAAATAGAAGAGTTGAATGCTATGCAGCAGGCTGCTGTAGATACTTATAAGGAAGGAAACGATATAGTGCTGCTTTCGCCCACAGGCTCCGGAAAGACATTGGCCTATCTTATTCCGCTCGTGCAGACATTGAAGAAGGATGCCGAGGGTGTACAGGCTGTAGTGCTTGTTCCGTCGCGCGAGTTGGCATTGCAGATAGAACTGGTTTTCAAGAGAATGGGTACGGACTTCCAGGTGATGAGTTGCTATGGAGGGCGTCCGGCTATGGACGAACACCGCACAATGAAAGGTATTCGTCCGTCCGTGATTATCGGTACACCGGGACGTATGAATGACCATCTTGGAAAAGGCAATATAGATGCCTCTACAGTGCGTGTACTTGTTATTGATGAGTTCGACAAATGTCTGGAATTCGGATTCCAGGAGGAGATGGCGGAGGTGATAGGTAAGTTGCCTAATCTGCGCAGGAGATTCCTTCTTTCTGCTACTGATGCCGAAGAGATACCACGTTTTACTGGAGTAAACAAGAGTGTAAGGCTGAATTTTCTGAACGCGGATGAGCAATTGTCGGACAGACTTCATTTATATAAGGTAGAATCGCCGGTAAAGGACAAACTGGAGACATTATATAAATTGGTGTGTAATTTAGGATCGGAACAGACACTGGTGTTCTGCAATCATCGCGAGAGTGTGGACAGGGTAGGTAAATACCTGCATTCAATGAAGGTTTATTGTGAAACTTTTCATGGTGGAATGGATCAGGATGACCGCGAGAGAGCGCTTTATAAGTTCAGAAACGGCAGTTGCAATATCTTTATTTCTACGGACCTTGCTGCACGTGGACTTGATATCTCTGGCATAAAGAATGTGGTTCACTATCATCTGCCTATAGCCGAAGATGGATTTATACACCGAAACGGACGTACTGCAAGATGGGATGCCGAAGGTAGTGCATATATTATTATGCATTCCGAAGAGAAAGTTCCTGATTATCTTCCTGCCGAGATTGATGTGCTCACTCTGCCGGAGATAACACCCAAACCTTCGAAACCGGAGTTCATTACATTATATATTGGTAAGGGTAAAAAAGACAAGATAAACAAGATAGATATAGTAGGTTTCCTATTCAAGAAAGGTGGACTTAATAAAGATGATGTGGGAAAGGTTGATGTTAAGGATCATTATGCTTTTGTGGCTATATCGAGAAAAAAGAGCCAACAAACGTTAAAGTTGATACAAAATGAAAAGATTAAAGGGGTAAAAACTTTGATAGAACTGGCAAAATGATAACTTTGTGTCAGTATACATAAGGAATATCAAGTAATAATCTCAATTTGCTATGGTTAGTATCACAAAATAAACCACGGTATGATAGTTGTGTGTCAAAATGATAGTAAAATTATGTATCATGTCATAAAATGAAAGAAAATTTCATTTATGGGTATAATTTTATTATGTCAAAGTTTGGTTGTGTGAAAATAAATACATAAATTCGCAATCGTTAGATATTAAAATATATGTAAAACCAATTAAACAACTGCCAAATGAAAAAACATAAT
>CALUPA010000177.1 GCA_944322395.1 uncultured Phocaeicola sp. | reverse complement strand
TGGCATATGGAGTGATTATGTTATATCATCTTCATATGCCATCATATATTTTAAGGACATTTACTGAATATCCCTAAAAAAGGCTAACTTAAAAGTTAGCCAATTTTTTTGTTCTTCAATACTGTCTTTATCCAACAAATTCGGTTGTTCTTGTTATCTTACCTGTATAACCAGATATCTTGAAATGCTCCAGAAGTCATCTGCTTTTGTTATTTCCAGAACATATTGTCCTTTATCGTCTTTTTCAAGTGTATACGAACCTTGTGGGTGTGATGTCAATAATTCTGCACGTTTTGAATACAACTTTATTGTCTTTGTCTTTCTTATATCAATTTCAGTGAAATATTCTTTGTTGAAATCGCTGTCTTTAAGTACATCACCTCCTTTTAGTATCTTTTGGTCTTTAAGTTCGCTTTTTGTGCCGAATACATACCATGCTGTATTAAGAGCCTTGTCTTGAGCTTCTACGGTTTTACTCTTCTCTTCATTTTCAGCAGACAACTGATCTACGTTTTTGGTTAGCGACACAACTGCTTCGTCTAATTCTGCAATTCTGATGTTCTTTGAAGCCAGTTCAGTCTGCAAAGTTTCTATTTGCTGTTGTTTTGCTGCTAGTTCGGCTGTCAGATTTTCAAGTGCGCGTTTTAGCTGCTGGCTCTTATAATTGCTGTTTTTCAGTTGTTGTTCCAGTTTTGCTATGAGCTCTCTGTTATCTTTTAGTTTCTTGCTTATGAATTTTATATCATCTTTTATTTTATTTGCGGTAGACTGGTTTTCTATAGCACCACCATTCAAGTCAACTCTATTTTCTGCTTCGTTAATTTCCCGGAATCCTTCCTGTATTTCATTGAATGCTCCCATTATTTCATCCAATTCTACATTTCTATTGGATAATTCAGTAATTAATGAATCATTCTGCGCCTTAAGGTCATCATTTTTTTTGTTCATGTTGTTACACGATGATGCCATTAATGTGGCAATACACACCGAAAATAATGCTACTTTTTTCATGATTGTTATTATTTATAGTTTTGTTTATTCCTGATTTCCTTGGAGTATTATTACTATTTCTCCTTTAGGCTCTGTTTGCGTGAAGTGTTCTATAACTTCTTTAATAGTTCCTCTTACACATTCCTCATGGATTTTTGATATTTCTCTGCAAACTGCAACCAGACGCTCTTCTCCAAATGTTTCAGAAAACTGTGTAAGTGTTTTTACCAGACGATATGGTGATTCGTAGAAAATCATTGTTCTGCTTTCAGAAGCTAGTGAGTTAAGTCTTGTCATTCTTCCTTTCTTCTGTGGTAGAAATCCTTCAAAACAGAAACGCTCGTTGGGAAGACCTGATGAAACTATTGCTGGAACAAAAGCTGTAGGTCCTGGTAGGCATTGTACTTCCACTCCATTTCGTACACATTCTCTTACAACAAGAAAACCTGGATCGGATATGCCTGGGGTACCTGCATCTGAAACCAAGGCAATATTCTCTCCTGACTTAATACGGGAAACGACAGACTCTACAGTCTGGTGCTCATTAAATTTGTGGTGAGACAACATTGGCTTCTTTATCTCAAAGTGCTTCAAAAGAATTCCTGTTGTCCTTGTATCTTCAGCTAATATTAAATCAACTTCTTTCAGAATTCGTAAAGCACGCAAAGTTATATCTTCCAAATTTCCCACCGGAGTAGGGACTACATAAAGTTTGCTCATAAATGTTTTGTTTGACATCAATATAACAAAGGTAGAAAGTTTTTATTCTAAATGGTACTAATTGAGTAAAATTTAACAGATGTTGTATGTTGTAATGTGTTGTACCAGTAATAATTTTAAATTTAAAGCATCTAATTACGGATAAGAGTTGTATTTTTGCAACAACTGACTATAAAAATAATCAAGTTATGGAAAATCAGAGAAAAATAACATTTGATAGTTTTATTCGTGGTGCGATAGGTGGAGCTATTGTTATCGCGATCCTGTTTCTGTTGAATAAGTTAAGCGGAGTATTGCTTCCTTTTTTTATTGCATGGATAATAGCATATTTGATGTATCCCATGGTGAAATTCTATCAGGAAAAACTTAAAATCAAAAATAGGGCACTTGCTATTATTGCAGTGTTGATAAGTATTGTGCTTGTAATAACAGGGGGATTCTTGCTGATAGTTCCACCTATGGTAGAGGAGTATATGAAGCTTAAGGAATTGATTGAAATTTATTTTACAGAAGGGGGTAAGTTTAACTCAATTCCTAAAAATATAACAGATTTTTTACACGAAAATATAAATTGGGTATGGATACAGCAGAATATGAATGCGGAAAATATAGTTGATACCATTAAAAGTTTATTGCCAAAGATGTGGTCATTGCTGTCTACGTCATACAATATAATATTGACTATATTTACTGTTTTTATAGTAATACTATATTTGTTTTTTATTCTTCTGGACTATGAGAAGATTTCAGCCGGATGGATTATGTTATTGCCTGCGAAATATCGAAAACACGTTGCCAATGTAGTTGAAGATGTAAAAGATAGTATGAATAAATATTTTAGAGGTCAGGCATTGGTGGCTTTCTGCGTTGGAATATTATTCAGTATCGGTTTTTTAATAATTGATTTTCCGTTGGCGATAGGTCTAGGATTGTTTATTGGTTTATTGAATATGGTTCCTTATCTGCAGATTATCGGATTTGTGCCGACAATTATTTTGGCACTTTTGAAGGCTGCTGATACTGGTGAGAGTTTTATTTTGATATTAGGTTTGGCTTTGGTAGTTTTTTGTGTTGTCCAGATAATTCAGGATATGTATCTTGTTCCAAAGATTATGGGAAAAATAACAGGGCTGAATCCTGCCATTATTCTTCTTTCCCTATCTATATGGGGGTATCTTATGGGAATGTTGGGAATGATTATTGCTTTACCATGTACAACACTGTTACTTTCGTATTATCAGAGATATATTAAGAGTAAAGATTTACAATATTTTCAGAAAGATAATCTTTCTGAAAATCAGTAGATTACATATGAATGGTGATGAAAAACTTATTTTTTTAGATAAAAAAATAGTGGAAAATTTTGGAGTTTAGAAAAATATTCATACCTTTGCACTCGCAATCGAGAAACAACGATAGCAAACAGGATTGATTCGCTAGCTCAGCAGGTAGAGCACAACACTTTTAATGTTGGGGTCTTGGG
>CALUPA010000176.1 GCA_944322395.1 uncultured Phocaeicola sp. | reverse complement strand
AGGGTGAATGTGGTGAGTAGTGATATTAATATCGTTTTTTTCATTATTCTACGATTGTCATTTCGTCAATAAGATTTTTGCATCCTCCGAGCTTTTCTACAATGAATAGAACGTAGCGGATATCTACTGCAATACAACGCTGAAGGTTGTTGTCGAAGTTGATATCTCCACTAAGTGACTCCCAGTTGCCGTCGAATGCACAACCGATAAGTTCACCGTTTCCGTTCATTACCGGCGAACCAGAGTTACCGCCAGTGATGTCGTTTGTAGTAAGGAAGCAAGTAGGCATTTCACCGTTTGCCATAGCATAGCGTCCGAAGTTCTTTGTAGAGTAAAGTTCTTTAAGTTTCGCTGGAACCACGAATTCAGGGTTCTGTGGATCTTCTTTTTCCATTACACCTTTCAGGGTAGTGTAGTATTTGTAGTGTACACCGTCTTTAGGATCGTATGGCTTTACATTTCCGTAAGTCAGACGGATAGTGAAGTTTGCATCAGGTGCTTTTGGTTCCGGTGCGTACATTTCGCAAAGCCCTCTTACGTATGTTTTGTGCAACAGGTTTATACCCTCGCTTGCTGCTTTGAGTTTTTCCGAAAGCTTTTTGCTCATTTCAGCCTTAGCTTCAGAGTACTGTACCATAAAGTCGCTTTCAATAGCTTCTACAGTAGGGTTACTTATGAACTTGTTGAAGTTTTCTTCATTTGCGAAGATTGAGTTGTTGTAGCAAGCGTCAATATAAGCATTGCAGTCGCCGTTGAATTTTGCTTTGATTGTTTCGTAGAATTTAGGGAGAGCGTCTGCTGGAACTTTAGAAGCATAAAGAGGAATCAGGACTTTAGCAACCTTACGGTCTACTTCGTGGTCATAGTCTTTATTGTGTACGTCTGCAAACTCTTCTTTAAGAGCGTTTACAGCTTTTTCAATGTCTTTCTTCTTGTTCTTTTCAAGAGCTTTCTTCAGGTTGTTGAATAGAGTGTAAGACGATTCGAACTCGATACCGGTTCTGAACACTTCGCTGAAATAAGTGGACTGAGTGCGGATTGGTTCAACAGTCTTTACGTATGTATCTATTTTTTCTACTATACCCTGATATTCTACATTGCGTTTTGCCATAGCGAATTTAGCAAAACGTGCTTCCTGTTCAGCTTTTGTTTCAAGTACTTTGTTGTCGATTATAGCTTTGTTCATACCTATAGAGTTCTTCCAGTAGTTACTTGAACTTGCAAACTTGCTTGCATACTGGATACGGACCTTGTCGCTTGCAGCCATTTCAGCTCTCAGTACGTTCTGTCTCGCTTCTCGAACTTCAATTCTAGGAGTGTTTGTACCTGTCATTCTAAGTTTTACTTCGCTTTCTGTAAGATAGCGGCTTGTGCTGCCAGGAAATCCCATAATCATGGCATAGTCGCCTTCCTGAAGCCCTCTTAAAGAAATAGTAAGGTGTTTCTTGGCTTTCAATGGAATATTGTCCTTGCTGTAGTCGGCAGGATTTCCATTTTTGTCTGTATAGATACGGAACATAGAGAAGTCTCCTGTATGACGAGGCCACATCCAGTTGTCTGTTTCACCACCGAATTTACCTATTGATGAAGGTGGAGCAGCCACCATACGTACGTCTGTGTATGTTTTTATATAGAATACATAGAATCTGTTACCTTCGTAGAAAGGCAATGCCATAGATGTTATACCAGGGGCTTTCTTAAGGTCACTCTTCTTAAGCTCATCTGCTGCAATCTTTTTCAGATATTCGCTTCCGAATGATTCTGCTTCTTCTATCTTTCCTTTTTCGATGTCTCTGTTCACTCTGTCTGTAACGTCCACTATACGTTCAACAAACTTGAATGTCAATCCCGGAGTAGGGAGTTCTTCTTCCATACTTTTAGCCCAGAATCCGTCTGTCAGGTAGTCGTGTTCCACAGAGCTGTGCTGCTGGATTGCATCATAACCGCAGTGGTGGTTGGTAAGGATAAGTCCGTTAGGTGAGATGATTTCACCTGTACATCCTCTTCCGAAAATTCCTACTGCATCTTTCAGTGTAATCTGTTCAGGATTGTAGATGTCTGAGATGTTCATTTTTAAACCTTGTGCCTTCATCTTGTCAGCCAGATTCTGTTCTTTCATCAGCTGCAGAAGCCACATTCCTTCGTCCGCCTTCGATGGCGTGAATACTGAGCACAAAAGTGCCAGTGCCAATACTTTGATTTTCTTCATTTAACTATAGTTTTTGAATTGTTATTGTTTAAAAATTTCAAAAGTGACCAATTGAAAAGAAAAAGGTGTACATTACTTTATCAATGAACACAAATAGAACACAAAGATAACATTAAAGGATAAAATAAGTTCATTTTTATGATATAAAAATATTCATTTTGTAATATAATACGGAGCATTTCAGTTTGTTTTCATCTTTTTTAAATGTATAATCGTCACATATTTAGTATAATTTGTGATAAAAATTTTCATGTGTAGTTATAAAGACACTAACTTTGCACACGAAATAAATTCTTTTAATTTGTATGTTTAGATTTTGTTTTGTCTTATTGTTTATAACAACATTGGCGTCATGTGGAAAGAAATTTAAGATAGATGGTATGACTTCGGTATCTAGTCTTGATGGGAAAATGCTGTTTGTGAAAATTCTTTCCGGTGATCAGCTTGTCAATTTGGACTCCGCTGAGGTAATACATGGCTATTTTCAGATGGAGGGCAAGGTGGATTCTGTCGTTTTGGCTTCATTATATATGGATGATGAATGTATTATGCCACTTGTTCTTGAAGAAGGTAATATCAAAATAGAAATAAACAACGTAGGTATTTCCATAAAAGGTACGCCCCTGAATGATAGTTTCAACAGGTTTATTGAAGACAAAACAGCTATTGATGATAAGGCATACGAAGTGGAAAGGGAAGAAAGCCGTATGATTATGGATGGTATAGATATCAATACTGTTCAGACGGAGATAGACAAGCAGAGAACTGCGGTTGCACAGCAGATGGATAATTTGGTTAAGGCTTTCATTCAGGAAAATTATGAGAATGTATTGGGACCTGGTGTATTTATTATGATAGGTAATTCATTGCCATATCCTTTTCTTACACCAATGATGGAAGAAATCGTAAATGAAGCTCCGAAAACTTTTAAAGATAATTATCTTATAAAAAACTATATCGCATTAGCCCAGAAATATAAAGACGGAGTATTGAATTGATATCTCT
>CALUPA010000175.1 GCA_944322395.1 uncultured Phocaeicola sp. | reverse complement strand
TCCGCCGCGATTCGAACGCGGGACCCACAGCTTAGAAGGCTGTTGCTCTATCCAGCTGAGCTACGGAACCATCCTTAATTGCGGTGCAAAGGTAGATGTTATTTTTTAATTATACAAGTTTTTGATGCTTCTTTTTTACCGTTTTGTCCGAGTTTTCTTTTAAAACAGTATTTCTTTAATATTTTTGCATTACACTGTTTTTGGAATCCTTAGTATAATGCTCAGTATTGCAAATACACATAGCACTATAGGATAATAAAGAAATTCCATGATATTCAATGGTGATACCGATGCCAGCTCGGCAGCTATCAGCATTTGTGCACCATAGGGGATTATTCCCTGAATAACACATGAGAATATATCAAGAATACTGGCGCTTCTTCTCTTGTCAATCTTATATTCATTGGCAATGTCGGCGGCTAGCGGTCCCACTGTGATTATGGCTATAGTGTTATTGGCTGTACACATATTGGCCAGACTTACCAGTGCCGCAATGCTGAATTCAGCTCCTCGTTTTCCACTAACCTTTTTCGTCAGCTTATGAAGGATATAGTCTACTCCTCCATTGAAACGTATCAGTTCCAGCATTCCGCCTGCCATCAATGTGATTATTATAAGTTCTCCCATGCCTGTTATACCGCTTCCCATAGAGCCGAACCATCCAAAGAAATCGAATGCACCGTATGCCATACCTATAATTCCTGTAGATATAATACCAAGCAGGAGGACAAGCATGACATTTACTCCGGCAACGGCAGTTACCAATACTATTATATAAGGTATAACTTTTCCCCATTCAATATTGGCGACAGGAGCAATGGTTTCAACATTATTACCGTAGAAAATATAATATGCAAATACCATAATGGCTGCGGGTAATGCTATAAGCATATTCATCTTGAACTTGTCCTTCATCTGGCAGCCCTGTGTTCTTGTGGCAGCTATAGTAGTATCTGATATGAATGACAGATTATCACCGAAAAAAGCTCCTCCTATGACAAGTGCCGTCATGAAAGGTATTCCTATGTCTGTCTTTGCTGCTATTCCTACTGCTACTGGGACGAGCGCCACTATTGTCCCCACTGAAGTTCCTATGGACAATGAAATGAAGCATGAAGCCAGAAATACACCAGCAAGCAGAAGACTGTCGGGCAGAAGGTGAAGTGTAAGATTTACTGTAGCATCTATGGCTCCCATAGCTTTGGCAGATTGGGCAAATGCACCTGCCAGTATGAAAATCCATATCATCATCATGATGTTCTTGTTGGCAGCTCCTGTTGAATATTGTATTATTCTGTCATTCAGACTAAGGCCTTTAGTAGTTGCCACTGCATATATAGATGCAACAAGGAATGCTACTGTAATGGGTACCTTGTAGAAGTCGTTCACTATTATAGACGTTACCAGATAGAGACACAAAAATACAGCCAAAGGCATAAGTGCTGTCCCGTTTGGCTTGTTTATAATAGGTGTAAGTTTGTCTAAGTTCATTATTTATCAGATTATCAGATGTTATTGGTCCTGACGTGTGCGTCAAGATAGAAATCAATATTCTCCCTTGATATGAGGGTTATAGGCATATAATTGTATGGTTTTACTTCTTTCTTAAGGATGAGATGTTCGAACAGGCATTCTATGCAGCTTTGTCCTTGTTCTGTAGGCTGTTGTGCTATTATGAAGTCAATGGTTCCAGCCTTCAGACATTTCACATTTCTTCTCAGCAAGTCATAACCCATAAGTTTGAATCCTTTACGGTTTATCTTCTGCATGTATTCACCTATTATATATGCTTTAGAGTTGAATGTTATTCCACAGTTTATTTCAGGGTGTTTTGCGAAAAACTCTTCCATAATCCTTTCGTTGTTTTCGGGATTCTTTACATAGAAATCCAACTCGTAAAGTTTTATTCCTGGACAATTGTTCTTTATATATTCACGAAATCCTTCTTCACGGTTTCTTTGCTGGTTTGAACCTAGTCTTCCGCCATATATAAGTCGGAAAATCACAACAGGTTCATTGTGTTCTGCCATAAGACTGAGGATTCTTGCTGCAAAATATCCGCTACTGTGTGAACTTTGTCCGTAGAAGCTTAATGGATTAAGTGACCTTATGTTAGAGTCGATGAATATGAAAGGTATGTTTCTTTCCTGTAACTGAAGTGTGGTGGATTTTGTTTCATCTTCGGAACTTGGTGCCATTATAACTCCGTCAGGATTAGATTCTAACATTTTCTTACCAGCTTCGGCAAATGCACCAGATTCATACTGGTCATAGTACATGATGTTCAGTCTTATGTTGAAATCTTTATATGTACTTACAGCATGTTCCATACCGGCTTCTATATCTATCCAGTAATCTTCTTGTGTATGTATAGGTAGAAGACAAGCCAAATTGTATTTCTTGTTTGAAGCCAATGCACTGGCATACATATTAGGCTGGTAGTTCATCTGCTTTAGGATCTCCTCAACCTTTTTTTTGCTTGATTCCGATACTCCGGATCTGCCGTGTATTACTCTATCAACTGTTCCTACCGATACTCCAGCCTTTATCGCTATATCTTTAATACGTATTCTTTCAGACTTGTTTTCTCGCATATTACACCTTATATTATATATGTGTGGAATGAATTATTACTGAAATAAATTTTTTTCGATACAAAACTACAACTTTTTTTGGTATTATGAAAATATGTTGTACCTTTGTGTGCGCACACGAATTGATTTCTTAATCAATATCAATTGCGTGTGGAAAGCTGATTGATTATAGATGGAATTATAAACCTATATTAGTAAAAATATTTTATTATGGCAAAAATTGTTACACTTGGAGAAATTATGCTGAGATTATCTACACCGGGTAATACTCGCTTTGTTCAGTCTGATTCTTTCGATGTTGTTTATGGTGGTGGTGAGGCTAACGTAGCTGTAAGCTGTGCCAACTATGGACACGATGCTTATTTCGTAACTAAGCTTCCTAAACATGAAATCGGACAGTCTGCTGTAAATGCACTTCGCAAATATGGTGTTAAGACTGACTTCATCGCTCGTGGCGGCGACCGTGTAGGTATCTACTATCTTGAAACAGGTGCTTCTATGCGTCCAAGTAAGGTTATCTATGACCGTGCTCATTCTGCTATTGCTGAAGCTGATCCTTGTGATTTCGACTTCGATGCTATCATGGAAGGTGCTGACTGGTTCCACTGGTCTGGTATCACTCCTGCTATCTCTG
>CALUPA010000174.1 GCA_944322395.1 uncultured Phocaeicola sp. | reverse complement strand
ATTTGCGGGAAATTTTTAAACATAAGAGGTTCACCACCAGAGAAAGTTACAAATTCTCCTCCATTCTCTTTGAATGAAGTCAGAACTTTCATCCAATCTCCTAATGTTAATTCATTTTCCAGTTTTTTCCCGGACAGCATGAAACAGTGTTTGCATTTAAGATTACATGCATTTGTAATATATATATTAAGCATTTTGTAACCTTCAAGATATTCCTTAGTTACCTCACCATTGACTCCTGCAAATTTTCTTGCAAAAATTGCAGCCAATACAATCTTTAAGTCACCCATTGCTTCTTCACTATCCACCGTCTCTATTGCATCGCCAACGCACTTTCCAGAACGTAGCATATTTAGAAAATCTATCTGTCTGGAATTATAAAGAACAATCCAATTTGCTGTTTGTACAGCAATAACCAGATAGAAATCATTGATTTTTTCTACAACTATTTCTTCGGGAAAATGAAGTATATCATCGTAATCCAATTCTCCGTTCATAATTATCAGTAGTGATTTATTATAAAAAAAATGCCCCACTTTTTTCTGGGGCATCAATATTTCTGTAAGCCAAAATTAGTTTTGGTTTACATCACAGCGTTTGAAGCAATACATAGCCCCTACGCGTTCAGCATCAGAAATCTTTTTTTCTGACCAATTGAATGTAATTTTCTTTTTCATTTTAATTTATTTTAAAATTTATAATTATAAATAATAATATCTGTTCTCTATTAACTTAGTTATTAAAGTACAGCAACTTTTTAAATCTTCTATATCTATGGTCTCTACAGGACTATGCATATATCTACAAGGAATACTCAATAACAATGTACGTATTCCATCACGGCTAATCTGAACTACATTAGCATCAGTACCGGTAGGACGTGCACAAACCTCTACCTGATAGCTGATATTCAAATTCTTTGCCAAAGATACAACTTTTTTCGTAATTTCATTATCCATATTGGGACCAATTGCAAGAACAACACCTTTTCCCAAATTTATATCACCATCTCTTATTGGAGACATTCCAGGGTAATCTGTTGCATGAGTTACATCTAAAACTATACATATATCCGGATTTATAGCAAATGCAGCAGTCTGAGCTCCTCTTCCTCTAAGTTCTTCCTGAACTGTGGCAACATAAAATATGTCATCATTACATTCCTTTTCCGCAAGTATTTGAGCTATAGAAACCATTGCTGAAAGGGAGCATCTATTATCCATAGCCTTTCCTATCACCTTTGTGCCTTGTTGATATGCTACTGATTCCAATGTCCCTATACTACCAACTTCTACTAACTCTAAAGCTGAATCTTTATTACTTACGCAAATATCAATCCACAAATCTTCTGGATTTAATGATTGCTTAGAACCAAAATCCTTTTGGAGATGAATTGGTTTAACTCCTATAACTCCCTTAATAATACGATTATCAACACCTTTTATCAACACTGTTCTACCCGGAAGAATATTAGTATCTATTCCACCTATTTCATCAAAATACAAATAACCATTATTATCAATATAAGTTACTATTATTCCAATTTCATCGGCATGAGCAGTTATCATTATTTTTTTTCGTGTATCTCCACAGCCATGTTTTACTGCTACAGCATTACCTATATTTGTAAGATTAATCTCATCAACATATTGTGACATTTCTTTGCACCATGCATCAATAACTTCTTTTTCATAACCGGATGGTGCAATTATACTTGATACATGCTTTAGAAAACTTGTATTAAACTCCATATTCAATTTTTTAGAACACAAATTTACAAAAACTTATTGGAATATCATCAAAAGCAGCTTAAAATGACAATTGATCAATATTATATTTAAATAATTAAATCAAGAACATGATAAATAGAGAATTATCTATGGCCTATTCAAATTTGAAAGGTATGCATTCGATTGGTGTCTTCCTGTGGCAGAATTGACGGAAGAACAACGGGCAAAATTGGAATACATAGAACGTATTGTTCCGCTTTATCCACTCAGCCGCAACCGATATAAGTACGAACGTCTTATCAAGGTGCTGGCCTTGTATCGCATGACACTGGAGCAGCCACGCCAGGAAGAACTGTTGAACCTTTTGAGAAATATGCATTTTTCGGATGAACAACTCAAAGAACTGACAATTGATCTGTGTCCATATAATAAAATAGAATCATTATAGAATAGGACATTTCAAAAAATTCCCAATTATAGAGCTTTACATTTATATCACAAGGAGTAAAAAGTTAAGCAACAACAAACTTAAGAGGGTACTCCTTGTGATAAAACTACTCAATTATTCTATTTAATGAACTATAAATATAATAATTATAATCTCATTTCGAGAGAAAGGCGTTCTGCTATATAATTATAGACCCTTATAGAATTGTCCCAACCATTGCAGCATTCAGGACTGAGAGCAATAGTAAGTACTGCTATTTTTTCTCTTTCTTTTACGATTTGGTTACATATGGCTTCTATATATTCATCAGTAAATAATTGTAACTTATCATTAAAAAAATAGTCAATATCAAGATTTACAATCCATAATCTTTCTTCATTATTACTAATTTGCTCTTCCAATGTTTGACTCAAATCATAACAATTGATATTTATCGGATGAATTGGGACATCTTGAACTCCTTTATCTGGATCAAAATAGCTATCATATGATTGAACATTTGTTACACTACTTCTTTCACCTGATACAAAATCATGACATGCATAAATTTCTTTCTTGAACCAATGTGGAAATACTGATTTCATATGAAGTATATAGTTATCCCACATTAAAGCTTTTACAGGAGGCAAAACAACTTGAAGGGGTTGATCATAATGCAACGAAGTATATTCATCAAGTGAAATTTTTCTATCTTCTGAAAATAATTTTTGTACAATATCATGAGAGTCATTAGCTAGATCATCATGCTGATCAATGTGACAAAAGTTATATTCTTTATGTCGATCCAAAGTGTTATACCAACACCAACCTGCAGCAAGATGATTGTCGATTATGTAAGTACAACCTTCTTGATAAAGAATATTTAATACACTTGAACGAGACTCCGATTTTTTAAAATTCTTATTCTTTATATGCCAAATATGTTCCATAAGTTTACACATAAAAATATTAAACAAAAGATATAAATCTATAATATAAAATACTTTTCAACCATATCCTTGAACTGATCCGATGACAGGTTTGCTATACCCACTGATTCAATAAGTGAAAACTCTTCTTTATTCTTACCAATAATAAACTTACGTTCATGACCGTCTATTTCAGCAAGC
>CALUPA010000173.1 GCA_944322395.1 uncultured Phocaeicola sp. | reverse complement strand
GGAAAGTTGAAGAAGTGTAGTGAACTTTTTTAGTAATAAACCAATAAAAGTGTAAAGTAAATTTAGGCATAGTCATTATTCCATGACATTTTCTATAAATACAAACTATATCTGCATAAATACAACTTATATTTATATAGATACAACTTGTGTTTTTATAAATATAAGTTGTATTTAGAGATTATGACTGGTTATCTACATGTTTATGGCTTGAGGATTTGGGAATATTAAGTACAGATTTACATTTCAACACCTCATTTGCAAATATCTTAAATAGAAAAAAGAACATTTAAAGAATA
Organism: uncultured Phocaeicola sp.; assembly: GCA_944322395.1. GTDB lineage: Bacteria > Bacteroidota > Bacteroidia > Bacteroidales > Bacteroidaceae > Phocaeicola. The sequence goes on along the minus strand of CALUPA010000173.1, from coordinate 3,041 downwards.
TAAATAGAAGCAATAATATTGAATCATACTTTTTTTTCGTACCTTTATCAATGTAACTGAAACATAATGCTTATGAAAAAAATATTCCTGCTTTTTCTGGTGTTATTAACCGTATTTCGAATGAAAGCAACCGGACAATCAGGTGATATAATCTACCTGGAAGGAGAAGAATGGGTTCTGATGGCTAAGCCTATTGCTCATGATTCACTATTACGTGTGCAGGTGTGGGAGTTTCTTCCGGAGAATCGTACGTTTTCAACCGGTAATTGGAGTAGTTATACAGCTTTCTGGGAAGTAAGCGACGGCTATATCTACCTGCGACAGATGGAAGTAGCTGTTTACGATAAAGTCAGTAAAAAGGAATCTCCAATGGTGTATAAGGTGAATGATTTGCAAAAGCCTTTTGCCTCATATTTCAAGGAAGGGAAAATTCAAGCCACTTGGTTCAGTGGAGAACTCAGGGCAGGAAAAGGAAATGTGGTGAGATACGTGCATGACGGTTTCGAGAGCAACATGGAAACAGAATGTGTCCTGACCATCCTAAACGGCAAAGTGCTGAATATAAAAACTTATCATAATTACCGGAAGGACGGACTGGATTTTATAAAGGCAAAAGAAGAGATGGTCAGCCGTTTTCCATGGGAACGATTTCCTGAATACCGGGGGCAACGAATTATTTTCAGGATAAGGAATTGCCAGCTGACAGCTGACGGATATTTTGTGGATTGTGACGTACATTCAATACATTTGCGTTCTTTACAAGAAGACAGAATAAACGACGAAAATAATCATCTGGCTCTCGCTTTTAAAGAAACACTAAAGTCCATCTATCCATGGGAAGTATTTTTCATTAACGGGAAATACACAAACGGGCACCTGGACTGGTTTATACCTTTACAAGAAAAGGATATAAACACGCTTCCTGATAAAAAAGATTCTGCATTAGGCACGACTGCCGGCAAGTAAATCTTTCAACAAATTAAAAACATCATTTATATTATGACCTGTACTAAAAAAATTATCTTTATTCTTCTTGCTCTCATTTGTTTGAATGGATACTCAAGCACTTCGGACAGCGTTAAATGGGATTTGGAAAAAGTATCATCATGGGTATTAAAACAAATCCGTTACCCCGAAGATGCTTATCAAAAAAGCAAGACAGCTGGGATAGAGCAGTTCTGTATCAGTTTGACATGGGATGGAAGAGTTTTCCTTTCCTATCGCCCCTATACACTTCATCCTTCATTTGAGGAAGAAATAAAACGCATAATTCGCAGTGCGCCGCATTGTGATGTTACGGCACAATCCGTAGAAGAAAGCTACAAATACATGACTGTAGATTTTTATGAATACCTACCCGTAGAAGAAAAAAAGCTTGTAGAAAGAATACCACATTATATGCCTCCACGTTTCGCAGCGAAAGGACAAAAGCAGACTCCATTTAACGGTAGAGAGAATTTCATGGAATGGATTTATAAGAATCTGATTATACCTGAAGAACTTCCTAAAGGAACTACCGACACACTTTCCATAGAATATACAATCGATAAGAAAGGTCATATCAAAAATGTAAGTGTCGTTGGAGATATTCCGATTTTATCAAACGAAGTCTATCAAGTAATATATGAAGCTCCACATTGGACTCCAGCCGTTACAGTTGAGAAAAAGAACATATCAATAACATGTAAAGATAAGTTGATTGTCAATACAGACATTACTAATGGCAAAAAACTGTCATTTATCCCTTTTATTGATGAAGTCTATGCCAATAGTAATATCAGTCCGTCGGATTCTGATTTAATAGTCATGAACCCAGAAAAGAAAGCCATATATTTAGGTTCAAATCCATTTTTGAAAGATTTGTCCGAACCTTTAAAACGAATACTGAAAGAAAAAGAAATAAATGAAGATTATAGTGTTTCCGGTTCGTTCGTGATTGAAAAAAACGGATGTGCCAATGAAATCAAATTCAATTGTTTACCTATGTTCGATAATGACAGTATAAATGTAGAAAATATTCTTCGTTCTTCAATTGAGGAGATGAGATGGACTGCGGCATATCAAGGCGGCGTTCCTGTGCGTAGCATTTATAACTTTGCTTTCGTAGGCCACAAAAAGACAAAAAGACCTACTTCCCGACCTGATTATGAGATTTTTGGGAAGTATGTAATACCATTCCTTGCCAATCCGGCTAAAATTCCTTACGGATATATTCAAAAGGATGGCAGTATGGTGATATATCCTTTCACGCCATCCGGTCTATTTAATAATAAAGAATATTATAAAGGTTTATTCTATTATCAGAAATACAAAGGAAAGGGTAATGTTTCTAAACGATATTGGGATAAGATCAGTAATTTATATATACAAAAATAATATACATAATGCAATAAAAATTGAGTATATATATTGATATGCGTGGTTTATGAAGAAGTTATTTTTGTTTTTAGTTGTTTTATGTGCTTGCGTTAGTATTAACGCACAGGTCTCCGTTGACGATTATATAGGAACATGGAGAGGCGAGAAAGGTGATACCACCTTCACTATTAAATTAGTCAAAGGAGAAACTTTATATAAAGGATATACTGTAAAAATATTGGGTGGTTATTCAGTCAGCGTAAAAGGGCAATATTCTGATGACTATCTTAAGATAAACACTCATCGTGTTGACGGCATAAAATGTCCTGAACAGAATATTTATATTACCGCCTCTTTCTTCCCTAAAAGGCCTGGTTCTATAGGTGCTACTTTTTATGACCAGCGAAAAAAACATTTTGATGGTAATGGAATACCTGCTTGTAGAATAGACTATATATCCAAAAATAAGATACGCTGGACTTTGAATGAGAACCTTGGTATATGGCTTATAATAGAAGGTGATGAGAATGCGAAGGAAGTTCAGCCAATAGGTTTCTCCGTTCCTACAGATATAATAATGACCAGAGTAGAATAGATGCCATATCATAAAATATGACAATACAAGAAGCAGCATGAAAACATGTAATAAAATCTTATTTCAAAAGATAGGGTTGACAAAACTT
>CALUPA010000172.1 GCA_944322395.1 uncultured Phocaeicola sp. | reverse complement strand
TACCTTTCATGGTCTTGGGTATTGTGTTTTGTGTCTGCCTCGTGGCAGCCAATCTTTTAGAGGCCAAAGTCGTACAGCTCGGTCCGATTTCCGTAACTGCCGGACTGATAGTTTTCCCAATCTCTTACATTATCAATGACTGTATTGCCGAAGTATGGGGCTTCCGCAAGGCGCGTCTTATCATCTGGATGGGGTTCCTTATGAACTTCATGGTCGTAGCCTTAGGTAAAGTGGCAGTTGCTCTTCCTGCGGCTCCTTTCTGGGAAGGCGAACAGGCATTCGATTTCGTGTTCGGTCTTGCTCCGCGTATCGCGGCTGCCAGCCTGACTGCTTTCCTTGTAGGTTCGTTCATCAACGCTTTCGTTATGAGCAAGATGAAGATTGCTTCAAAAGGTAAGAACTTCTCGGCTCGTGCCATTGTTTCAACTTTGGCTGGCGAGGGTGCCGATTCAATTATTTTCTTCCCGCTGGCTTTTGGTGGACTGATGCCTGCGAACGAATTGCTTAAGATGATGGTGGTGCAGGTAGTCCTGAAAACTCTGTATGAAATCATTATTCTCCCTGTGACTATCAGGGTGGTGAACTATATCAAACGTGTGGACGACTGCGATGTGTATGACGAGAATATTTCGTATAATGTACTGAAAATTAAGGATATTTGATTATGACTATGAATAAGGAAGCCGCACTTGTGGTATTCAGTGGCGGTCAGGATTCTACTACTTGCCTGTTTTGGGCAAAGAAGCATTTCAAGGAAGTTTATGCGCTTAGTTTCATCTATGGTCAGAAACATGTGAAAGAGGTGGAACTGGCCAGGGGAATTGCCGAAAGGGCAGGGGTGCATTTTCACGCAATGGATGTATCGTTCATCGGTCATCTTGGCAAGAACTCTCTTACTGATACTTCAATAGTGATGGACGAGGAGAAGCCTAAAGATTCTTTTCCAAATACTTTTGTTCCGGGAAGAAATCTGTTCTTCCTCAGTATAGCAGCTGTTTATGCACGTGAGCACGGAATCAGTCATCTGGTGACAGGAGTTTCGCAGACAGACTTCAGCGGTTATCCAGACTGTAGGGATTCGTTTATCAAATCGCTCAACGTCACTCTTAACCTTGCTATGGATGAACAGTTCGTGATTCACACTCCTCTGATGTGGATAGATAAGGCTCAGACATGGGCTTTGGCTGACGAGCTTGGAGTGCTTGATTTGATAAGAAACGAAACCCTGACATGTTATAATGGGGTGCAGGGCGACGGATGCGGACATTGTCCGGCATGTAAGCTGCGTCGTGAGGGACTGGAGAAATATCTTAGCTCTAAAAACAAGTAATTTTTATACTTTTTGTTGTTTCTGCAGAAACAACAGGCAAAAATTGACGTGTAACACCTACGTGTGACGATAAAAAAGTTGTGACATTTTAATATAATGGAAAGAAAAGAAGAATTGACATTGCTTGGCGGCAGTACTGTCTATCGTCAGGATTATGCACCGGAGGTACTTGAGGCTTTTGTGAACAAGCATCCGGAGAATGATTATTGGGTACGTTTCAACTGCCCTGAGTTTACTAGTCTTTGCCCTATTACAGGACAGCCGGACTTTGCTGAAATCCGTATAAGTTATCTGCCTGACGTGAAGATGGTGGAAAGCAAAAGTCTGAAACTATATCTGTTCAGTTTCAGAAATCACGGAGATTTTCATGAGGACTGTGTGAATATAATCATGAAGGACCTTATCAAACTGATGGATCCTAAGTATATCGAGGTGACAGGTATATTTACTCCGCGTGGAGGTATCTCTATTTATCCTTACTGTAACTACGGACGTCCGGGAACGAAATATGAGGAACTGGCTGAGTTCCGTATGCGTAATCACGATTTGTAATTTTATTACGTATGACAAAAACGAAACAGCTTCATAAACTATCATTAAAGATGTTTATGAAGCTGTTTCGTTTTTATATAAATGTTTTTTCTATGATAACTCCAGTCCGAATTCTTCTTTCAGTTTAAGAAGGTTGGGGTTCTTCTTGCTCATCATCTGGAAGCGCTCCACATGGCTGTAAGCTCTGATATTCTCATCGGCTGCACTTACGCGTACAGTCATCTTGATTTTTCTGTTGTGTAACTGTTCTCTCAAGTGATTTTCTATCTGTGGTGCCAGCTGCTGCATGTATTTCTGAACCATCTCGTTATCTACTGCCACTTCGAATGTAGTCTGGTCGTCAAGAAGTTTTGGCGACATATTCATCATTCGTCCTGCGTTTGCTGCTTCTTCTTTAGGAAGACGGGTGGCAAACTCTCTCCAGTAGTAGTTCAGGTCTTTTTCATATACATCATAGTCTTCCCATTCCTTCTCTACCTGTTGGACTTGTGCTGCCGGTTTCTGTGCGGCAGTTTCTTCATGATGTTGAGGTCTTCTCTTAATTGATGGTCCAAGTATTCCTGCTTTGACTACAGGTATTTTCTTTTCCTGTGTAACCTTCAGTCCGTCGGGCAGTTTATGTATCTGTTGTTGTACAGGGTTGGTGCCGTATTGTGGTTGAGGTTCGGAAGTGTTCTGCTGTACCGGTTGCTGTACGTTCTGTACATTAGCCGGTTGCTGCTGGGCTAAGGGTTGTTGCTGTGTTGCTGCCGGAACAGTCTGCTGGTTGAAGATAGGTTTTATCACTTTAGGGCTACGCCCATTGCTGATATCGTCTTCTTCGGATGTAATCTGTGCCAACTGTATCAGGGTAAGTTCCACCAGCAGACGTTTGTTCTTGCTCTGTCTGTAGTTCAGGTCGCAGTCATTACACAGTTTCATAGCCTTGTAAAGGAATTTCTGTTCGCATTTCTGTGCCTGGGTTTTGTATCTTTCTCTGATTGAGGCACCTACTTCCAGAAGCTGTAGTGTCTGTTCGTCGCGGCTCACGAGGAGGTCGCGGAAGTGTGAACTTAGTCCTGTGATGAAGTGATTACCATCGAATCCTTTTTTCAATACCTCGTTGAACAGAAGCATACATTCCGAGACTTTGTTCTCAAGGATATAGTCTGTCAGTTTGAAATAATATTCGTAGTCAAGTACGTTGAGGTTTTCGATGACACTTTTATATGTGATATGCCCGTTTGAGAAACTTGTCACCTGGTCGAAGATGGACAATGCGTCGCGCATACCTCCGTCTGCCTTCTGTGCTATCACGGTAAGCGCTTCGGGTTCAACGTCTATACCTTCTTTCTGTGCCACTCCCTGAAGATGTTCCACTGTGTCTGTCACACTGATGCGGCTGAAGTCGTATATCTGACATCGGCTCAGGATAGTAGGCAGAATCTTATGTTTCTCTGTTGTGGCAAGGATGAATATGGCATGATGAGGCGGCTCTTCAAGGGTTT
>CALUPA010000171.1 GCA_944322395.1 uncultured Phocaeicola sp. | reverse complement strand
TTACGTGGATTGACACACTTGTGGCTGTTGTATGTTCTGCCGTAATAATACGCTGGGCAAAAAATCTGCTTTTTGAAACAGGAAAAATACTTACATCCAAAGCCGACAGAAAACAATGAAACTCTCAGAACTCAGGAAGGGAGAAAAAGGGGTTATAACACAAATCAATGGGCAGGGACTGTTAAGAAAACATTTATCGGAAATGGGATTCATAAAAGGCAAAACAGTCGAAGCTGTAAGATATGCGCCTTTAGGAAGTCCTGTAGTATATAAAATATTAAATTCGGAAATTGCCATAACACCGGATATAGCTTCACAAATAGAAATAATTAAAAAAGAATTATCTTTGTAATAAAAACCAATTGTTATGAAGCATAAAGAATCATACGGCACTTATCCGAAAGAAAAGGCTGAACACATTTCTCTGCTGAAGTACTCCAAAAGTTCATGCGGAGTGGATTTTCTTCTAAATACGGCAGAGAGTTCCGAAAAACCGGGATGGTTTAATCTTGATAAACGATATAAAACAGATTTCTTTGAGTTCTATTTCTTTCGCAGAGCAGAAGGCTACATGCTGTTGTCGGGTAGAAAAATAGAGCTGCATCCAAATATGGTTCTTGTCATATCTCCTTTCCAGCTTCAGGAATGGCATGTCTGTTTAGAGAAGTTGGACTATACTTTTCTAATATTTCAGGAGGAATTCATAAACAATTTCCTGTCCGACAAATATTTCATGTACAGACTACTGTATTGCTACCAGCATGACTATCCAACTTTTTTCGATATGCCGAATAAAGAAATGGCGACATATCTCTCAATCTTGCAACAAATGAAAAGAGAACTGCATAATCCTGTAGCTGACAGTTATCATATGATTGTGGCCTGTCTGTATCAGTTTCTTCTATTACTGAACAGATTCTACGCCAAGCATTTCAACCTTCCTTTCGCACCTCCACAGAACAATTACGCATACCAATACAAAGAACTGCTGGAAAAACATATTTCAGAGAAGACACATGTATCGGATTATGCGGAAATGATGAACATCAGTAGGGTGACACTGAACAAGGCCGTAGTACGTGAGTTCGGTCTGCCGGCTGTACATCTGCTGAAACAGCGCTTGCTGCAGGAGGTGAAAAACGATATTCTTTTCTCAGAAATGTCTGTAAAAGAGATAGCCTACCGCCTGCATTTCTCGGAACCAAACCACCTGATGCGTTTCTTCAAGCAGATGACAGGACAGACCATCAGTGAATTTGTGGCATCTATCAAGTCTATATAATCAGTATTACTGATTCAACCTTATTTTCTCATGGTAAAAATAATTTACTATGACAGGTTTTCCTTTCTCAGAACGTCCGTAAGGCAGATCGTTAACCATATAAGGGAAACCATTTTGTCTTGCGAACATTGAGATTTCTTTTTCGAGGGACTCCCAATAGTTCATCCGTTTCTTATTGTAGATTTCATCATACAAGTCATAAACATCCGAATGATTATCTTTAATGTAACTCATGACAGTACCCTTGAATTGTCCCCGAAGATTAAGATTTTCAAGCCATATCAAATCGGCAAAATTCCTTACACGCTCGATAATAGCTTTCACATCGGTAATCCCCGGAAATATAGGAGACACGAAGCATACAGTACGTATCCCTGCTTCATACACCTTTCTCATGGCCGCAATTCTCTGCTCGATACTTACGGCGCGATCCATATCCTTACGGAACTGTTCATCCAAGGTATTTATAGACCATGAAACAGTAACCTTCGGGAAATTCTTAAGCAAGTCAAGGTCACGCAAGACAAGATCGGATTTGGTACATATCATTATCTCGGCATTTGTACCTTTCAGTTCTTCCAGAAGTCTGCGAGTCCTGCAAAACTCCTCTTCGTATGGATTATATCCGTCTGTAACAGAACCAATAACAATCCTCTGGCCATCGTATTTATGCGGATTGGCTATAGGTTTCCAGTTTTTCACATCAAGAAAAGTTCCCCACGGTTCCGTGTGTCCGGTAAAACGTTTCATGAACGATGCATAACAATACTTACATGCATGAGGACATCCCACGTACGGATTGACAGAAAATCCTCCAACCGGCAAAGACGATTTTGTCATCACACTTTGCACATCTATTTCTTTGACAATTTCTTTTTCCATGCTTTTTGTATAAACTGTTCAGGTAATTCTTGGATCATGTTATCTTCCCCCATGATGGGCAAGAGATCTTCTTTCATAAAAACAGGAATATTACATTTTTTTGCCTGTTCCGCTATATGTAAAACCCACTCTGGCCTGGCATCAACTTTTCCTTTTCTTTTTCCTGTTTCTGTTCCTATAACAACCCAATCAAACCCTCTAAAATCAATTTCGCCTATATCCTCAAAAAGAGGTTCAAATGTGGCATGATAATGTCTGGCTTTAATGTATTTCTTTAAATCTGTAAGACGTTTTTTCTCTGATGCTCTGGTTACAGTCACACCAATCCACACATTTTCATCGTCTGTTCTGAAATCAATAAGTTCAGGTCGCTTGGTCAGTAATATATAAGAATGCTGAGGATTAATAGATATACGATTGAATATTTCATCATTCCATTCTGTTTTCCAATCAGAGAAATCGCTCATTCCCGTAAGAAACCATACATGTGATACAGGATTATCCATAAGATATAATTTCCTGCCCAAATATTCCGGCTTTGAGAAGTCATCAGTCATATGAAACCTGTTGCAGTTACACCTGGCATAACAGTAGCTACACCCTATAGTACAACCTATAACAATATTCATATTCTGAATCAGAGACTTAATACAAACAGTCATATAACTTATATTTTTCAGCAAAATTAATCCTTATTATACACTAAAGATGTACCATAATAGTTGCGAAAAATACCAATTTGATAAAGAGACGAAGATATATATTATAACAAAAATGGAAGAATAGGCAAACTGCTGAATTCTTGCCTATTCTTCCGTTATCAAATGGTCCGTAAATAAAAACCGATATCTTATTTCACTCTAATTTTAACAATAACTTTCTTCAGTTCCACTTCTGTTACACCAGGGGCGTGAGCATCTTCAGGGAAGAAAATAGCGAACATCCCAGGTTTCACAGTCAGATAGTCAGTAGCATGACCGGGATAGAAAGTTACATCCTTTTCTGCATTATATTCAGCCTCAGCAAGGTCTTTTCTCGGCATATATCCCATAAGTTCAGTGCCTGTGAGAGGAATCTGGATGTCGATGAAGTTATTGTGTGTCTCTATTTTTGCATCATCCTTAGTCTTTGGTCTGGCAGCAGCAAAGTTAACGAACAGTTCGCCTTCTTTCAGCACTACCTTACCAAGTTCGTGAGCATTAAGGTCTGTTGATTTCAGAAATTCAATAGCCTGAGCAAACAGCGGATTTACAGAGGCATACATTCCAATGT
>CALUPA010000170.1 GCA_944322395.1 uncultured Phocaeicola sp. | reverse complement strand
CACTCTTAGCTCAGTTGGTAGAGCAACTGACTCTTAATCAGTGGGTCCAGGGTTCGAATCCCTGAGGGTGTACAACGAAAAGAGAATGTCAAACATGGCATTCTCTTTTTTTTGTATTCATCAATTGAATTTTGTACTTTTGCAGACGCTAACAAAATAAATTTAATTAATTATGGGTCTATTATCATCCCTGTTCGGCGGAAACAAGAAAAATGAGAGCAGCGAACAGGAGAAACAGGAAAAGAAAAACTTTGAAATTCTAAAATACGATGGTATCAGAGCAAGAAATATCCGACAGTTGCCATATGCCATCAAATGCTTTGAAGAAGCTATAGCACTAAAAGAAGATGTGGAGACGATGGAACTCCTCGCAGCATCTTATCTCCAAACAGGCAAAACCGATGAAGCAAGGAATGTATATAACAGACTGACAGAAATTGCACCGGAAAATACCAAAGCACTTCTTTCGCTGGCAAGTGTTTGTTTCATACAGGAAGACTACTCGTCCATGAAGGAAGCCTGCGAAAAAGCAATCGCACTGGATGACAAGAACAAAGCAGCATTCTATTTGGCAGCAAAAGCTGAAAATGGAACAAAAAATTACATACAGGCTATTGTTATGCTGACAAAAGCTATTGCGATAGATGAATACTTCAAAGACGCATATCAGTTAAGAGCTGAAGTTCTGTGGGAAATGCGACAGGCCAAAGAAGCCACAGAAGACCTTGACACTATCCTGTCAAAAGACAGCGACGATGAAGATGCATTAGTTCTTAAAGGTGAAATATATGCCGCAACAGGAAATCTCGAAGAAGGAATATCAAATCTAGACAAGGTTCTTTCGTTGAATCCTTTCAACGAGAAGGCATATATAGTAAAAGGTACGGTCTTGCTGGAAAATAAAGAATTCGACCAAGCTATTGCCGTTTACGACGAAGCAATTGAACTATCTCCTGAAAACGCAAAACTTTATCAGGAAAGAGGACGAGCCAAGCTATTAAAGGGTGATAAGGACGGTTCTGTAGAGGATCTGAAGAAAGCCATTGAGCTGAATCCTGAAAGCGAAAATATGATAAACGGAAATTTCAACAACTTCTCACAGGAAAATAAGGTCGGAATATATTAACACCTAAATATATGCAAGAAACCGGAAATGCTGGATTTAATATTCCTACATTCCCGGTTTTCCTCTTAATATCGGTTATAAAGTTTTATACGCTTCGGCCAATTGCATCATGGCACGTTCAAGAACAGAACGCTGCGTACCAACGTTCATTCTCATAAATCCGGCACCTTCGTTACCGAACATCTCACCGTCGTTCAAGGCAAGCCCAGCCTTATCTGCAAAGAAAGAGTTAAGTTCCTCATGATTCAAACACAGCTCACGGCAGTCAAGCCATATCAGATACGATGCCATAGGACGTATAGCCTTTATCTTTGGAGTATTCTCCTTAAGGAAAGAATCTACATAATCTATATTTTCCTGAATGTATGCCAGACACTGGTCGAGCCATTCAGTTCCGTTCGAATACGCAGCCTCTACAGCAGGGAATGCAAATACATGTCCTGCATTCAACTCGCCTGCTTCAAGATAAGTTTTAAACTTTCCACGCAAAGCATCATTGTATATAATAGTATGCGATGCTGCTACACCTGGCATATTGAAAGCCTTACTCGGTGCCATGAAGCTAACGGAATTGGTTTTCGCTTTTTCAGACACCATAGCAAAAGGCAAATGTTTATGTGGCGGTAATGTCAGGTCCGCATGTATCTCATCCGAGAATACCAAAATATTGTCCTCTGCACAGATTTCTGCCAATTCTTCCAGTTCTTCCTTTTTCCACACTACCCCACCCGGATTATGAGGGTTGCACAAGATAAGTACACGTACACCTTTCTTGATACTTTTCAAAAGCTCAAGATTCATTCGGTATTCTCCATTCTCGAATATCATAGGACACTCCACAAGCTGTCTGCCGTTTCTGGTAGTCAACCATGCAAACGGATGATATACAGGAGGCATTATAACAACCTTATCGCCAGGAGAGGTAAAGCAATTCAAAGCCATACCCAGTCCTGCCACTATACCAGGAACGTAATTGATATGTTTTTTTTCAATCTCCATTCCATAGCGTGCCTTTACCCAATTTATTATAGAATTATAATATCCATCGGATTTAACGGTATATCCAAACACGGGATGCTCGCAACGCTTCTTCACTGCATCAACCACAAAATCAGGCGTAGCAAAATCCATATCAGCCACCCACATCGGAATCAGATCATTCCTGCCCCATACATCTTTCATTTCGTCCACCTTGACAGCATTTGTATTTCTTCTGTCAACCAATTTGTCAAAATTATACTTCATAATGATTATTCAATATGCCTTCAATATTAAACCAACATTACAAAATAAGGTAATAATGCTTGAAAATTAAAAATTTTGAAGAAAAATTTCATGATATTCTTGTTTTTTCAAGAAAAGTATTACATTTGCAATGAAAACGATAACAAAAAGTATTTATGAAAACATTTGCAACATACTTCTTCTTTTTCTTTTATTACTTTTACTTTAGCAATGAAGTGAAGCGGGAGGTCGTATGTGCATGATACGAAAAGAAATCAATACAAAATAAAATAACGAAATCCCGCTTCTGTATGAGGCGGGATTTTTTTTAACGGTATAATAAGAAAATGAGAAAGATAGCAATTCAAGGAGTAAAGGGCTCGTATCACGACATAGCTGCCCACAAATATTTCAAAGACGAAGAGATAGAACTTATTTGTTGTAACACATTCGAAGAAGTGTTTGCGCAAATGAAGAAAGACAGCGACGTGATAGGTGTGATTGCAATAGAAAACACAATTGCTGGAAGCCTGCTACATAACTACGAATTACTTCGTGAAAGCGGAGCAACAATCATAGGCGAACACAAACTCAGAATAAGCCACAGCATCATGTGTCTGCCGGAAGATAATTGGGAAGACCTGACAGAAGTAAACTCACACCCGGTAGCATTGGCACAATGCCGTGATTTTCTGCACAACCATCCGGAACTGAAGGTGGTAGAAACTGAAGACACCGCAGGTAGTGCCGAAAAAATCAGAAAAAACAATCTGAGAGGGCATGCAGCCATCTGTTCTAAATATGCAGCCGGACTTTATGACATGAAAATCCTGGAAGAAGGAATAGAAACAAACAAACATAACTTTACACGTTTCCTCGTCATAAGCAACCCATGGCTGGCAGACGAACTGAAAGACCGCTCGAAAGTAAACAAAGCAAACATAGTATTCTCACTCCCTCACAGCGAAGGAAGCCTATCACAGGTATTGTCAATCTTCTCATTCTATAAGATAAACCTAACGAAAATACAGTCACTGCCTATTATCGGACGCGAATGGGAATATATGTTCTACGTTGACGTAATGTTCAATGATTATTTAAGATACAAACAGTCTA
>CALUPA010000169.1 GCA_944322395.1 uncultured Phocaeicola sp. | reverse complement strand
CTGCTCCCAAAGCAGGTGCGCTAACCGGACTGCGCTACACCCCGAAGGCGTTTTTCTCAAATGCGGTGCAAAGATAGATGTTTATTTTTAATTAAGCAATACATCGAACATTTTTTTTTCATTTTTTGTTCAAAATATATAAAATCCTCACCTTTAAATGCCTATTAAATGAATACCGGCATTACATTATATTTTACCCCCAAAAACGTATAATCAGCTATATTTCACATAAATAGGTTGTCTTGTGGTACCTACATTCGATATAACATTCGTTTCAAGCAGTTGTTTAAGTATTCTGAGTGATTTAGATTTGGTAAATCCGGTTATTTTCTCAAAATCCGGTCTACGCATAAAGTCTTTTTTCTTAAAATAGTCTTCCAGTCTCTCAAGAACTTCTTCATAACTTAACTTATCAGAATGTCTGGAGCTCTCCACCGAACGTTCGAAAGTCACAACCTTCAATTTCTCCGAAAAATCTTTTTCCGGCGTAAAACGAATATTCTTTACCTTTATATCAGAAGCTGAAACATGTTTCGGATTTACATCGGAAGAACATTTCAAACCGAGACTGAAATGTCCAAGCCCGTCAAGATGTACCGAATAGCCATTGCTTAAAGCTTCACTCATTTCCTGACTTAAAGCAGTAAGCACAGCCGCTACGTCAGCAGGTGCTACAGTGCATTTCTTGTTAATTGATTCACAAAGGTTCTTCGTAGTAATTACATCTTTTGTAATTACTTTTGCATGAAGTTTAGGTACAGATGTTCCATCCTTATCAGGATTCTCGTACAAATCAAATTTTATTGCCATAATAATATCTTTTTAAGGTTTTCAAATAAATATTTCAATAAATCTGAGTTACACGAAGGTGTTACCATAGTTACACATTCGTATGACTATAGTTACACGCCGGTGTAACTATAGTGACACCTTCGTGTGACTGTAAAAATACTTCATTTTTTATTATAATACAAACTTTTAGACTGATTTTCCTGACTAGCCATCAAAGAGTAACACATTATATATATAGGATTTATAGACTGAATCAGAGGGTAAAAAAAACAATAAACAACTGCGGAATACAAAAAGTGTCAAAACAACACTTTTAATGTTGTAAAACATATAAATATTCGAACAAATAAAGAAAATAAGTGTTACTTTTACACCGTAAAAGAAAAACACCATAAAAAAACATATAATGAGAAACATGAAGAAGTCATTTTTAAGTGTCGGTGCCGCAGTAATTCTGTTAAGCGGATGCGCATCACAAGAGAAAAAAACAGAGCTTACACTGTCAGGACTAAACCCTAGTAATTTTGAGACAACAGTTGACGGAAGTAAGAAAACAGGTCTTTACAGACTTACAAACAAAAACGGAATGGAAGTTTGTGTTACAAACTTCGGAGGTAGAATAGTATCTGTGATGGTACCGGACAAAAACGGCAAAATGACAGATGTCGTACTTGGATTCGACAATATTAATGATTATCAGAATATACCAAGTGATTTCGGAGCAAGCATAGGAAGATATGCCAACCGTATCAATAAAGGAAAGATAAATATCGACGGGCAGGAAATACAGCTCCCTACCAACAATTTCGGACACTGTCTGCACGGCGGACCTACAGGATGGCAGTATCAGGTGTATGAAGCCAACCAGACTAATGACAGCACTATCGTTCTTACTATGAAGTCAGCCGACGGTGACAACAATTTCCCTGGAAATGTCACTGCGAACGTTACTTATACATTGACTCCAGACAATGCAATTGACATAAAATATGATGCAACCACTGATAAGACTACAATCATAAATATGACAAACCATTCATATTTCAATCTTAGTGGAGATATGTCTAAACCTGCAACAGACCATATCTTATATGTAGCATCGGACAGCATCACCCCGGTAGACAGCACTTATATGACAACAGGCGAAATGATGGCCGTTAAAGACACTCCTTTCGATTTCAATACACCTAAAACAATAGCTCCAGACGTAACAGCTTTCGACAACGAACAGGTTAAGTTTGGAAACGGTTTCGACCACAACTGGGTATTGTCTACCAAAGGCGATGACACAAAAGTAGCAGCCAAACTAACAAGCCCTACCAGCGGCATAACACTAGAAGTTTACACCAACGAACCAGGAATTCAGGTCTACACAGGAAACTTCCTGACTGGCAAAGTAAAAGGAAAACATGGTGTAGCATATCCACAACGTGCTTCAGTATGTCTTGAATCACAACATTATCCTGACAGCCCTAACAAGGCTCAATGGCCTTCTGTAATCCTCAAACCAGGAGAAAAATACTACAGCCACTGTGTTTTCAAATTCGGAGTTGAAAAATAACATATAGTATAATATCATAAAAACACTTATTATCATGAATTGGAGTTCAAAAGAATTTATTTGGTTGGACTGGGCTGTTCTGGTCATCGGTATTTTAGGAGTGGCTTGGGCAGTTTGGCGTGCAGTACGCAAAGACAAACTTGCAATGCAGGGAGCCGACAGTCAGGATTATTTGTTTGGAAAAGGTGAACCTTGGTACGTTATCGGTGCTGCAATCTTCGCTGCCAATATCGGTTCGGAACACTTGGTAGGACTTGCAGGTACAGGAGCTAAGGACGGTGTAGGTATGGCACACTGGGAAATGCAGGGTTGGATGATTCTTATTTTGGGATGGCTGTTTGTTCCATTCTATCAGTTGTTGAACAACAAAATGGGAAAGATTATCACTATGCCTGACTTCCTGAAATACCGTTATACTCAGAGAACAGGTTCATGGTTGAGCATCATCACACTTATTGCCTATATTCTGACAAAAGTAAGTGTAACAGCATTCACCGGTGGTATTTTCTTCGAATACCTTCTAGGTCTTCCTTTCTGGTGGGGAGCTTTAGGACTTATTGCAGTAACTGCCGTATTTACAGTATTGGGAGGTATGAAAGGTGTAATGACAATGTCTGCCATACAGACTCCTATATTGATTATCGGGTCATTCCTTGTACTGTTCCTCGGACTGTCTGCACTGGGACAAGGTAATATTGCCGACGGATGGAGCAATATGATGGACTATGCACGTTCTGCTCACGACGGATACGGTATCAACCATATGTTCCATTGGGACGAAGGCGATCCTATGTATCCTAAATTCCCTGGATTCGCTGTATTCATCGGTGCTTCTATCATCGGTTTCTGGTATTGGTGTACAGACCAGCACATTGTTCAGCGTGTGCTCGGACAGCAGAAAGGCGAATCGGACGATGTAGTAATGAAACGTGCACGCCGCGGTACAATCGCAGCAGGCTACTTCAAGCTGCTTCCTGTATTCATGTTCCTCATCCCGGGTATGGTGGCAGTAGCATTGGCACAGGATCCTAACAGCGGTATCGTAATGGACCTTAACAACCAGCATGACACTGACGGTGCGTTTGCCATGATGGTAAAAAATATTCTTCCTGCAGGTGTTAAAGGATTGGTAACAATCGGTTTCATCTGCGCACTGGTTACTTCACTTGCAGCATTCTTCAACAGTTGTGCAACTCTGTTTACAGAAGACTTCTACAAACCAATGCGTCAGGGCAAGAGCG
>CALUPA010000168.1 GCA_944322395.1 uncultured Phocaeicola sp. | reverse complement strand
AACCAGTTTGGGCTATCGGTACAGGTAAGACTGCTACTCCAGAACAGGCTCAGGAAATCCACGCTCACATCCGTTCTTTGGTTGCTGCTAAATACGGTAACGAAGTAGCTGAAAACACTTCTATCCTTTACGGTGGTAGCTGCAAACCTTCAAACGCTAAGGAATTGTTCGCTAATCCTGATGTTGACGGTGGTCTTATCGGTGGAGCTGCATTGAAAGTTGCTGACTTCAAGGGTATCATCGACGCATTCAAATAATTTATTTGCAGACTCGAAAGCGTCTGTAGTGTAATATTATTCGACAGTATTCCGGGCATTGTTGTCTGGCATACTGTCTTTAAAAATTTAATCCAACCGGTATGATGAAATATCTTTTATCTTTAATCTTTACTATATCTTCGGGTGCAGCTTTGGCGCAGAGCAATATAGTGGAAAGTCTGCAAACCAATGTACCTGGACAGGGTAAAGTGACAGTGCATCAGGATGCACAAATAACCGAAATGATAGGCAAACGTTTTGTCAGAACTGGAGCTTCGGAAGCACAGAGAGTGATTAAAACGCGCGGTTATCGTGTGCAGGTCTATGCAGGTAATAACTCCAGACAGGCTAGGGATGAGGCAAACTCTGTGGCTGAAAAGGTAAAGGAAAAATTCCCTGATATGCCGGTATATACATTCTTTCAACCTCCACGCTGGCTATGCAGGGTAGGCGATTATAAAAGCATTGAGGAAGCTCATGTTGCAATGAGACAACTGAAAGCTGCCGGTAATTTTAAGGAAGTTGCAATAGTGCGTGAACAGATAAACATTCATATAGAGTAATATAATGATGATGACAACTGATATGATAAACTGGCCTGAAGAAAAGGTACAGAAACTGATGGGACATTATAAGGAAATCTTGTCTTTGCTTGGTGAAGATCCGGAACGCGAAGGACTGTTGAAGACTCCGGAGCGTGTGGCAAAGGCTATGCTTACACTCACCAGAGGATATGAGATGGACCCTAAGGCTGTGCTTAATGCTGCTAAATTCCAGGAGGAATACAGTCAGATGGTCATTGTGAAGGATATTGATTTCTTCTCTTTATGCGAACATCACATGCTCCCGTTCTACGGTAAGGCTCATGTCGCCTATATACCTAACGGATATATTACGGGATTGAGCAAGATAGCGCGTGTGGTGGATATCTTTTCACACCGATTGCAGGTACAGGAGCGAATGACTCTGCAGATAAAGGAGTGCATTCAGGAAACATTGAATCCGCTTGGAGTGATGGTTGTAGTTGAAGCTAAACACATGTGTATGCAGATGCGTGGTGTAGAGAAACAGAATTCAATAACCACTACATCCGATTTCACAGGAGCTTTCAATCAGGCAAAGACTCGTGAGGAATTCATGAATCTTATCCGAAACAACCGTTAATACAGGCTTGTAGTACGGTCGCCTGCATCTTTCAGAATCATATTCTGTGTTTCTGTCAAGTCTTTGAAATGTGCCATTATTTCTGCACATTTTTCCGGATTAGAAGCCACGGCAGGATCGTTCAGAGCTTGAAGCGTATGTTTCATCTCTTCTTTAAGAATAGATATCTTAAAATCCAGCAGCAGACGGGGAACAAGTTCATAAAGACGTTCTTCGTCTGTTATTATTTTCTGACCTTTAGAATGGTAGTTGCTCAGCTGATATCTGTCGCTTGACATGTCGGCGGCCGTCTTGCTTATTTCCGGGTCAGGGCTTGACAGGAAATATCTCTCGGCCACAAAGTTCTCGTTGTGTACGTTTTCTTCCGCTTCTTTGAGTATCTTTCTGTGAATAGGGTTGTGGAACTGTATGTCATCAACTCTCAGATTATATGCAATGTATTCAGTTACGGTGAAAGGCTGTTCGTTGCCTTCTTCATCTTCTACACAGCACACTACCTTCTCGCCATATCTGATAATCATTTTCACCAGACTTTCTTCTTGCTTGTAGAAAACCTTATTCTCATTTCCCTGTGCCGGAATATACGATGAGTATGTGTCAACCGGTGATACCACTTCCGGCGTTAATTCTGGAGGAGGTATATTGCCTTCAGGCGGAAGGACAGGAGTGTCGGTTGGCGTGATAGCAGGATTGTTCGTTGGTAGAACAGTATTTGCTACATCGTTACTGTCTGAGTTATTGTCTGCAGTCTGCTGCTCTACTTGCTGTGCTGTAGCGATAGCCTGTTGTCTTTTGCTATACTCTTCTCTCTGTCTTTTTCTCTCTTCTTCTTTTTCCTTGTTTTCAACAGCCTGTTCAATGAGTTTTGCAGTAGCTTCAACCAATATTTTCTCGTCCATCTTGAGCAGCTGGCTGCACTCTCTGATATATACAGAACGGACTATACTGTCAGGGATGACAGATATGCTTTTTACTATGCTTGAAATAAGCTCGGCCCTTTTGATAGGGTCTTTCCCTGCTTCGTCCATAAGCAGGTTGGTCTTGAAGCGTATGAAGTCAACTTCATTGTTATTTATGTACGCCTGATACTCTGTAGCGTTATGCTTTCTGGCGAAACTGTCTGGGTCCTCACCGTCGGGGAGGAGACATACCTTTATATTCATGCCTTCTTCCAGAAGCATGTCTATACCGCGGATACTGGCTTTTATACCCGCACCGTCGCCATCGTATAACACTGTGATGTTGCTTGTAAATCTGTGTATCAGCCTTATCTGGTCTGATGTAAGTGCCGTACCTGATGATGCCACTACGTTTTCAATACCGCTTTGGTGCATTGATATAACGTCAGTGTAACCTTCTACAAGGAAACATCTGTCCTGGCGGATTATAGACTGTTTGGCAAAGTATATTCCGTAAAGTTCCTTGCTCTTATGATAAATTTCTGATTCAGGAGAGTTGACGTACTTCATCTGTACGTTCTTTGTTGCCGCGCTTAGTACACGGCCTCCGAATGCTACTACCTTTCCTGTAATATTGTGGACAGGGAAAATTACACGTCCCCAGAAGCGGTCGCGTATGGTTTTTCCGTCGTCCTTCATGTAGCACAATCCGGTTTTGAGTAACAGTTCCTGTTTGTAGCCTTTCTGTATTGCTGTTTTTGCCAGTGCATCTTTCTTCTCCGTACAATATCCAAGCTGGAATTTCTTGATAATATCGTCGCGGAATCCTCTTTGGCGGAAATAGGTCATGCCTATGCTCTGTCCGTCAACGTTGTTGTATAAGATGTCCTGGAAATATTCTGCTGCAAACTGATTGACAAGGAAAAGACTTTCTCTGAGACCCTGTGACTGTTTCTCTTCCTTTGTAAGTTCTCTTTCCTTGATTTCTATATTATACTTCTTAGCAAGCCATTTCAGAGCCTCGTAGTATGACAACTGTTCATGCTCCATAATGAAATGTACGGCATTTCCACCTTTTCCGCAGCTGAAACACTTGCATACTCCTTTGCTTGGAGAAACGCTGAATGATGGAGTCTTTTCGTTATGGAATGGACACAAACCAACGTAGTTGACTCCACGCTTGCGCAGAGTAACGAAATCGGAAACAACATCAACTATTTGTGCTGCATCAAGAATTCTGTCTATGGTGGCCTGATCTATCATACTGGCTGCAA
>CALUPA010000167.1 GCA_944322395.1 uncultured Phocaeicola sp. | reverse complement strand
ATCTTGCTCAAGACAGTTAAAGGGTTCTGCTGCCTTATGCAAGAAATAAAAAATGGAATTGATAGAACCCACCTTAATAAACTTTCATCTAGCTAAACGCCTTATTTTATGGTTAAACAATGCTAAATGTTGTATATAGATATTTATTTTGATGCTGGATATAAAATTTAATGTGATAAAATTTGCATAAATGGAATGATATATGTATGTTTATGCGTGTTAAACTTAAATTTCAACCAATGAAAAAAAATTTTATTCTTCTAATGGGAATTGTTTTTCTGGCATCATGTCAGGATAACATGATTCTGTCAGACGATGTACAGAATCCCCAAGCATCTGTGAACGATTTGCAGGATGGAATGCAAAGAATCGTAGCGTCTTCTCCTGAAGATATTCAGACTCTTATTGCTCAAATGGGAGATGGAAGTAAACCATTGACACGAGCTATATCTTCCGCAACATTATCAAATAATAAGGAGCCATTTGTTTCTCTTATAGAAGCAAATCGTATTAAGGTTATGGAATCACTTACTCCGTTGCAGTTAGATTCTATTGCTAACGATGAAGAAGAGTTGGAATTTTGTCCATCTGATTCCGTAATCGCTGATATACAATTTGCACAACTGCTAAATGCTGAACGTGAAATTCAGGTAGGTTCTACAGTATATAAATATATGCCTAATGGTGTTGCTTATACTAATGAGGTTCACGCTGCCGAATTGAAAACAATAGAACCTCTTACTTCTGCAATTCAAGTTACTCCTGAGAATGAAGGAATGGTAATGCGTGTTTCACCAAATGTTGACTTTAGACCCTTTCAGTATCAGCTTGTAAGTTTTCAAGATCAACTAATTAATGGTGGTGGAGGCGGTGGCATTTCTGGAGGTAACACAGGCAATAATGGAACTACTACTGGAACTTCAACGTCAACTGGTATTACGCTTAGTAATGGTGTGAAAATTCCTTTAAGTGATATTAGAGATATAAATTATTACGACAAAGGTGATGGAAATTGGTTTCATCGGACATGGACTGGAATTTGGGGAAGAAATGTCGTTGCTATAAAAAATTTCAGCAAGAAGAGAAAGCTAACAATGAATTTCTATGACCAGAACTATATAATTTATGCTAATATTGGAACAAAATTAAAAATGCAGAAAAAGGTCTGTGGCATATGGTGGAACATTAAAGCTGAAGAAATGGTACAAGGATGGGAAACTGTAACTGTTAAATATACTATTCCAAAGCCTATTCCACCAAATACATTTACCCATCCTGGAATGAAAAATCCTACAGTAACGACAAGGCATCCATTCCCATTTTCTGATGAAAATGTTTTATTATTCCATATTCCTTTCGTAGATTATGATTTTACTACAAAGGATTTAAATAAAGCTTTCAAAACCGCTGCTCTCAAGGCGTTTAATGCTGCCTCCGCTTGGGCAAAAAAAGAAGGACAAAGCGCAGATAAAATAGGACTTACATGTTTCAAAGATAGAGAAGCATACATAATCCATGGCCCGTTTAGTAAGGGAGTGAAAAATAAAAAAAGCATGGAATCAAAGTTCTACGCAAAATGGTTTCCAGGAACATGTGAGTTTCAATTTTCTGTTGGCTCTACTGTAAACTTAAAAAATATCAAATTTAGCACTAATGATGGTGTTGAACTTTATAGAGGTATAGTGTTTGGTGCAATAAAATATGATGGAAAGTGGTTAGCTGCTCGTATCACAAAGAACAGTGACAAGTAGAGTTGTATATAAGTAAATATGATGTGGTTTTGCGTGATAAAACACATAAAAACACATCTATATTTTTATATAGAAGAAGAAATGGTCAATCAAAAAAATAATATTATTGTAGTTGAAAAATTAGAGTATTTTTCATAAAAAGTAGGCTATATGTTTTTCTAAAAAGTAATTCATTTTAATTTTGTACTTAACAGTATTCTTATTAATATTACAACTAACAATTGATTTATATAATAACTATTGATAATGCTTAAGATTTTATGAGAAAAGTAATTTTATTCATTTTGATGGTAGTAACTAATACTATTGCTGCTTATAGTCAAAATAATCACAATATTGTACAGGTTATTGAAGGTGAAGTTAGAGCAGGATTTACAACTCCTCTTGGTGATTATCATACAGGCAAATCACAAATAAGTATGTCATTAGGTTTGGAGGGTAGATATAATATCAAGGGAACACCATGGGATTGTGGTCTTATGTTTGACTTGTCAACAGCGCGTCGTGGTTATGAACATCTTTATAATGATGGTTATGATCGTTGGCAAAATAATCGCACATTAGCGCTTGCTTTAACAGGAGATTATAATTTACGTCAAGGTACTAAAATTAACCCTTTCATTGGGACTGCGATTGGCGTTGCATTTAATGATGTTGTAGGGGACAAATACTTTCCCTCTAAAGGGACATCAATGTTTTTCTCTCCACGTATAGGTGTAGAAATCCTTTATCATTTTCGTATTTCTGCTCAATGTAATCTATGTCGAAAAGGATACAATAACTTGAGTGTAAGTCTAAGTTTGATAATTGGTGGCCGCCCTAAAAAATAAATATAAGTAAATGAGTAAATATTTGGTAATCATAGCTATAATTATATTATTTTATCCATCATTTGTTTATGCTCAAAATTCCAAATCAGTTTTTACTGCAGATATATACGGAGGAATTTATCTTAACAATGAACAAGCTTGGCAAATGGAGCCATCTCTAAGCTGGATTTACCATAAATATATAGGAGTAGCGCTTGGATTAGAATTAACCAGCCAATATAATCAACCGAGTCGTCAGACTATTATTGATGGTCATGAAGCAGAATTAGTTGATAATGAAAAAGATATTAGATGGATAATATTAAAACCGTCTGTGATTATCAAATCTCCGGCCATTTGGAAAAGTGCGGATAATTATTATCGCATTTGGATTCAAACAGAGCCGGGCCTCAGTCTTGCATGTCCATTCAGAAATTCTTTAACTTATGGAATAAAAGAATTTTCAGGTATAATCAGTCATACTGTAGACTATCGAACTTTTCCTAATAAAGGACTTCAATGGCTCTATTGGAACACAAAGATCTCTATAAATTTAGCCTTTGGACGTTTTATATTTAGAGGAGGATATTACATTTCGAATCTAGATTATTATTCTGGGCGAAGAAATATAACATTAGCTAATGGAAATAAGTTCATGGTCCCTCAAAAAGAATTAAGTCAGAGTATCTTTTTATCAATAGGCTACACTTTTCAGCATTTTTAATCAGTAAACAATATAGAATAATTGTTTTATGTATCCAACCTTCAAAGTTAAAGTTATACTCTAAAATATAAAGTAATGCTATGAACATCTGATTAATATTATTTCATGAAATATTGTTTTTTATTATTGGAAAGTCAAATTATTAAGTAAAAAATAGTTTGACTTTTTTCTTTGGGAATATCTGCAAAACGATGAATAATTGGATATCAACATTTTGATATTTCTATCATACCTATTCTAATTACTGTAAAAATCTCTTCCAAATTACTTTATATACGATGCATATTCCGGCGGATACCCGTTCAGCATTTCCGGTGATATCCGTTCAGTCCCCAGTTAGTATTCAGTGTTGTT
>CALUPA010000166.1 GCA_944322395.1 uncultured Phocaeicola sp. | reverse complement strand
CGGGACGCAAATGCTCAATATAATCCAAAACAAGATCGATATACTCGTCGGCAGTATATAGATGAAAGTCTTCAGGACATTCATCGTACTCGTGCGCCATTCTTGTTCCCTTTATCAGCTGCAGCTGATGCATCTTCAGCGTAGTGAGCGGCAACGATGATATATCTTCAGCCTGACGTATAATCATATCATTGTCCTCGCCGGGAAGTCCCAATATAACGTGTCCTCCTGTCATTATACCTCTTGAAACGGTACGTCTCACTGCATCGGCAGTACACGCAAAATCATGTCCGCGATTTATGCGTTTCAACGTGACATCATTAGTGCTTTCTATACCATACTCTACCAAAAGGAAAGTCCTGCCGTTTATCTCTTCCAGATAATCCAATAGAGAGTTTGGCATACAGTCCGGACGTGTACCTATAACCAGCCCTACTACTCCATCTACTGAAAGTGCTTCCTCATACATTGCCTTGAGTTTTTCCAACTCAGCGTATGTATTGGTATAAGCCTGGAAATAAGCAAGATATTTCATTTCTGGATACTTTCTTGAGAAAAACTCTTTTCCCTCTTCCAACTGCTGCCTCACAGACTTCTCTGTCCGACAATAGTCCGGATTGAATGTCTGGTTGTTACAATATGTACATCCTCCGTATCCCTTGCTACCATCACGGTTAGGACATGTAAAGCCTGCATTGACTGAAATTTTCTGAACTTTAAACGGAAAGTGTTTCGCCAGAAAACATCCGAAATCATTATATCTTATTTTATTATCCATCTGACTAAAAATACGCAGCAAAGATAATATTTTTCTGCCGAAACGACAATGTATGTTTATGATTTTCATCTTGTATCAAGATTTGCAAAACGCCACGTACGTTTTCCCATCACATGCAAAACTCATATCACAGTCAAAATTATCTAGATTAATATATTCTAACGGCAAACTATTTAACAATTCATTAAATGTTCAACTATTATTTTATAATTTTTAAACCCAATATTTTTCTCTGTAAGAGATTGATTACGGTAATGTTCACTAAAAAGCAATCTGTTGTTATTTAAAAGATAATTCCACAATCCTTCTCCCATTAATTTTCTCCACCGCATCGAGGCACGAAGTACAAGAAACTTTGAATCTTTTACAGACGTTGCCAAATACAACAACACCATCTTTGTAAATCTCTGAGACGGAAGCAAACTCTTAATAGATGGTGATTCTGATGATGTATATGCAATATACTGACATAAAGAGACATGATTAAAGATTTTTTCTTTTCCTTGCTCTCCGTAAACAGATATTCCTAATGGAAGAATATTCTTTCTCCAATAATAGTCTCCCAATATTCGTGTAGGCTCATAATAATCAAATGTATATCCTTCCATTGATAAAACTTTCCTCTTATCTTCCATGACTTCTTCAGCCATCTGAGGTTTGAACATATTTGCAAGATTTTTATTCAAATGCTCTACATAACCAGGATTCAAAGAAAGCATTATGAGTTTTGAATTAAGAATATTTCCACTCCATGGTTCAGGTGGGACATTTAAAATTAACTGCTTATCAGATTTATCACTTTGTACTTTATTATATTCTAAAACATATTCTTCATCACCTGGGAACATCATATCATAAGAAAAATAAAGTTCATATCCCGAAAGTTTAGGCAACAGTTCTTTCCAACGATTCAGATACAAAATATAGTCTTTACTTAGACTAGCTTTGCTTATAGACTCTTGAGATGTCAGTAAATAACTACAACAAAATTGTTGTTCCTCCGTAGAGGTTAAATTAAAACGATTTAATACATCTACATAATCCAAAGGAATACTTACAAATCTTACAATGTACTTTTTAGAATTTATATTAGGATATTCTCTATAACGAAGTAAAATCTCTTCAACCAACAAGTTTACAAGTTGCATTAAATCTAAATTTATACTCTTTATTACAATTTCAGACAACGATATTTCAGTCTCTCTCAAATAATCGATATAAGAAAACAAAGATTGCTTGACATTATCCTCGTAATTTCGATATTGAACATTTTTTATACGTTCATCTATGTCCTTTTCTATTTCAGCATATAGATTCATTCCTCTAGTTACAGCAAAGCCCAAATTACAGAGTTTATCTTCTATAGACAAACGATTGAATTCATCACTACACGAATCTATATAAGCACGTGTACGATAAGGCAGTGCAATTATATTATTACCATAAGGATAAAAATCCTTTATATCATTATTATGTTCTTTTATAAGATATTCCATTTTCTTTGTTTTGATAAATTTAGAATCAGTAAATTATTTTCTTCTATGTTCGAATCAATCTTAACCAATAAAAGAGCAATTCTCCATAGTTTTTAGTCAATCACGTACCACAGATAAAAAATAGCGGATAACTAAAGTACACCATTGACGAAATTGAGTGACTCTTATGCTGTTTACGCGGCAACATACAGATATAATGGCATCAAGATTATAAAACATAGTTTCGTAGTTTTTACCATTAACGGCAGTTGCTGCCTTTTTCTTTTCTCGGTAGCCGTTTTTTTCATCAACTCTCCTAATACAAATATATTTTTCAAAAGTAAGCCAATATTGTCAATAGAAAAAACAAAAAGTTGAGCCATTTTATGTAAACCTTATAGTTTCGTCCTTATACATCACCTTAATGCCATTTTCCTTACTTCAATGACAAAGAACTATTTATTATTTCAAACCGTTTTACCATTGTACTATATTATTCAAACATGTACCAACAAAAATAAGGCATTAAAGTGAAACACACAACTAAACAACAAAAAGACATAATTTACATTCTGACATTTTGTTTTTCTAACCTTCCAAGATTTAAATATTCAGGTAAAAGATATTATCAATTAATAAAAATAGAAGCCACGAAGAAACGACACAAAACGAAATAACACAATAAAAAAAATAAAGCTTCCACTAATACACAACATCATCCTTTACACAAGCAAAAGCACACACAATACTATATATTCTTTCTTTTTTTGACATTTCAAAATACATCTAAAACACGACAAATTCAGATTAAAATAATGGCTAGCGGAAACCTCAAGAAAAACGTTTTGGCATTTTACTTGAAACGTCTAGGCGTTTTAAATCAAATAACAGGAAAAAATTTTTTTTCTTCAAGGCAAAAGAATCCTTTTTACAAGTAGAATTTATGTTAACACATCTATTATATTTCACATTTCAAGAAGTTTTAATTCGGATATTATAAAGCAAGAACAGACAACGATTAACATTTACCTTCTAGAATAATATTTTTCTGCAACAGCAATGATATATAACAAATAAGAATGCAAGCATTTTGACTGATGAAAAAGCATTTTGCTTACAAAACAACAGACACACGTATAAGGAGATTGGTCATTAAAATTATAACCCGGTTCCGCACCTAAACTACAGAACAGGAACCGGGTTAACTAATATATTAAAGCTCTTTCTTTATCTTCTCAATCATCGAAGCATACTCTTCGTCAGATAAATATACTTCCTTAGGATTCATCCGGAACACACCGCCGAAATCAGGACCATCGACATACTTAGGAACAAGATGGAAGTGCAAATGCTCCAAAGTATCGGAATATGCACCATAATTTATCTTGGCAGGAC
>CALUPA010000165.1 GCA_944322395.1 uncultured Phocaeicola sp. | reverse complement strand
GATGCTGCTCGTAACGGTGGACTTAAATTTTAATGAATTATGGCAGTTAATAACAGAGTTAAGATCACTAACGATATTGAATTAAAAGATAGATTGGTTGCAATCAACCGTGTAACTAAAGTTACAAAAGGTGGTAGAACTTTTAGCTTTTCTGCTATTGTTGTAGTAGGAAATGAAGACGGTATCATCGGATGGGGACTTGGTAAAGCAGGTGAAGTAACTGCTGCTATCGCAAAAGGCGTAGAGTCAGCAAAGAAAAACCTAACTCGTGTTCCTGTTCTTAAAGGAACTGTTCCTCACGAACAGTCAGCAAAATTTGGTGGTGCTGAAGTATTCATCAAACCAGCTTCAACAGGTACTGGAGTAGTAGCAGGTGGTGCGATGCGTGCCGTATTGGAAAGTGTTGGTATTACAGACGTTTTGGCAAAGTCAAAAGGTTCTTCAAACCCACACAACCTTGTAAAGGCTACTATTAAGGCTTTAGGAGAAATGCGTGATGCTAGAATGGTTGCCCAAAATAGAGGCGTAAGTTTGGATAAAGTATTTAGAGGATAAGGAGGAATAACATGTCAACTATAAAGATTAAACAAGTAAAGAGCAGAATTGGTGCTCCAGCTGATCAGAAGAGAACTTTGGATGCACTTGGACTTCGCAAGCTGAATCGTGTGGTTGAACACGAAGAAACTCCATCAATCCTTGGTATGGTTCAAAAGGTAAAACACCTTGTTGAAATCGTTAAGTAATATATCGTTAATAATAAAGGATTTTACAGTATGAATTTAAATAGTTTAAGTCCTGCAGAAGGTTCTGTTAAAACTAGAAAAAGAATTGGTCGTGGTCCAGGTTCTGGTTTAGGAGGTACTTCTACAAGAGGACATAAAGGAGCAAAGTCAAGATCTGGTTATTCAAAGAAAATCGGATTTGAAGGTGGTCAGATGCCTCTTCAGCGTCGTGTTCCGAAATTTGGTTTCAAGAACATTAACCGCGTTGAATATAAAGCTATTAACCTTGAGGTTATTCAAGCATTAGCTGATGCTAAAAACTTAACAAAAGTAGGCATCAACGAACTTATAGAAGCTGGTTATATCTCTTCAAACCAATTAGTGAAAGTTCTAGGTAACGGTAGTTTAACTACTAAACTTGATGTTGAAGCAAATGCTTTCTCAAAAAGTGCGGTAGCTGCAATCGAAGCCGTAGGTGGTAATGCAGTAAAACTCTGATTAAATGAGAAAATCTATTGAAACATTAAAGAATATATGGAATATTGAGGATCTGAGAAAAAGGATCCTCATTACCATATTATTTGTCGCAATTTACCGTTTAGGATCCTATGTAGTATTACCGGGTATAAATCCAGAGATGTTGTCTAAATTGCATGAGCAGACTAGTGAAGGTCTTCTTGCCTTATTGAATATGTTTTCTGGTGGTGCATTTTCTAATGCTTCAATTTTTGCATTAGGGATTATGCCATATATTTCTGCATCTATTGTTATACAATTGTTGGCAATAGCTGTACCTTATTTCCAGAAATTACAACGTGAGGGAGAGAGTGGACGTAGAAAAATTAATCAATATACAAGAATCTTGACATTGATTATTTTGATATTCCAGGCTCCTTCATATTTGATAAATTTAAAATTCCAAGCTGGACCGGCTCTTAATGCTTCATTAGATTGGACTTTCTTTATAATTACATCTACCATAATATTGGCGGCAGGTAGTATGTTCGTTCTTTGGTTAGGTGAAAGAATCACTGATAAAGGTATAGGAAACGGTATATCATTGATAATCATGGTGGGTATTATTGCTCGATTGCCTCAAGCTTTTGGTGGTGAATTGGTATCAAGACTCACATTAGCAGAAACAGGTGGAGTTATAATGTTCATAATTGAAATTGTAGCACTGTTAGCAGTAATAGCAGCAGCCATTTTGTTGGTTCAAGGAGTACGTAAAGTTCCTGTACAGTATGCTAAACGTATAGTAGGAAACAAACAGTATGGTGGTGCAAGACAATACATTCCTTTAAAAGTGAATGCGGCAAATGTAATGCCTATAATTTTTGCACAGGCCATAATGTTTATTCCGATAACTTTCATCGGCTTCTCGAATACTGAGAGCGCAAGTGGATTAATGAGATCATTGATAGATCATACAAGTTTTGCCTATAATTTGGTTTTTGCAATATTGATTATTGTTTTCACCTATTTCTATACGGCTATTACAATTAATCCAAACCAAATGGCTGAAGATATGAAAAGAAATAATGGATTTATTCCAGGAATTAAGCCAGGTAAACAAACTTCTGATTATTTAGATACAATAATGTCTAGAATTACTTTACCAGGTTCTCTTTTCTTAGCTATCATAGCTGTACTTCCTGCATTTGCTGGTTATTTCGGAATTCAGGCTGAATTTGCTCAATTCTTTGGTGGCACATCACTATTGATTTTAGTAGGTGTTGTTTTGGATACTTTACAGCAGGTTGAAAGTCATTTGTTGATGAGACACTATGACGGACTGTTAAGTTCTGGAAGAATTAGAGGTAGATCTGGTAATGTAGCTGCTTATTAATTATTCTATGATAATTCTTAAAACAGATGATGAAATAGAGCTTCTTCGTCAGAGTAATCTTCTAGTAGGAAGAACTCTGGCTGAAGTAGCCAAAATAATAAGACCGGGTATCACAACAAAACAGTTGGATAAAGTAGCTGAGGAATTTATACGTGATAACGGAGCAATACCGACTTTTAAAGGATTTCCAAACCCGTATGGATTGCCATTTCCCGCAACATTATGTACTTCGGTAAATAGTCAGGTTGTACATGGAATCCCTAATGACGAACCGTTGAAAGATGGAGATATAGTTTCTGTTGACTGTGGAACACTTTTGAATGGCTTTTGTGGTGATTCTGCCTATACATTCACGGTAGGTGAGGTAAAACCTGAAATTCTTGAACTTTTGAAGGTTACTAAAGAGGCCTTATATAAAGGAATAGAAAATGCAGTACATGGGAAACGAATCGGTGATATAGGAAATGCCATACAGACCCATTGTGAAACTCATAAGTATGGAGTTGTACGTGAGTTCGTTGGACATGGTATAGGTAAGGAGATGCATGAAGAGCCCGCTGTCCCTAATTATGGTAAAAGAGGTAGTGGGACACTTCTAAAAAAAGGAATGTGTATAGCTATTGAACCCATGATAACTTTCGGAGATCGTAAAGTTTATCTTGAAAGTGATAATTGGACGGTTAGAACACGTGATAATAGTGTAGCAGTTCACTTTGAACATACGGTTGCGATAGGCTTAGATAAAGCAGATATATTATCATCATTTGAATATATAGAACAAGTACTAGAAGAAAAAAATTAATATGGCAAAACAATCAGCAATAGAGCAAGATGGAGTAATTGTTGAAGCATTGTCAAATGCAATGTTTCGTGTAGAACTAGAAAACGGACATGAGATTACCGCTCATATTTCTGGTAAAATGAGAATGCATTACATAAAAATACTTCCAGGCGACAAGGTGAGAGTAGAAATGTCACCATATGATTTGTCAAAAGGAAGAATTGTTTTTAGATACAAATAATTGAGAATTAAGATATGAAAGTAAGAGCTTCATTAAAGAAACGTACGCCGGAATGTAAGATCGTTAGACGTAATGGCCGTTTGTATGTTATTAACAAGAAAAATCCTAAGTATAAACAACGTCAAG
>CALUPA010000164.1 GCA_944322395.1 uncultured Phocaeicola sp. | reverse complement strand
TGTGGGAGAGTAGGTAGTCGCCGTTTTAGATAGGACTCCCCGAGGTAGAGATACTTCGGGGAGTTTTGCGTTTATAGGGGTTTAATTTTCTATAAGTGGTTAATTTAAAAGTAAAATGTACATAAATTTTACAGTCTGATTAATTTATTGTAAATTTACCACATCTACAAAAAAATAAATCTATGATAATAAAATCAATTTTAGACACGGACTTGTATAAGTTTACTACATCATATGCTTATATCAAGTTGTTTCCTTATGCTATTGGAACTTTCAGTTTTAAGGACCGTGATGAAACTATATATACTGATGATTTCTTGTTTGCCCTAAAAGAAGAATTCAAGAGATTAAGTGAGGTGCATTTATCACCGGAAGAACTTGATTATATGTCTGTTAATTGCAGATTCATGCCAAGGGTTTATTGGGAATGGTTATCTTCTTTTCGTTTTAATCCTGATATAATTGAAGTATATTTGGATGATGAACATCATTTACATATAGAAGTAACAGATTTTTTATATAAAGTAACACTTTATGAGGTTCCGATTCTTGCTATTGTTTCTGAAATTAAGAATATTTTTTTCAACCAGAAACCTTTGAAAGAAGATGTATTGTCTAAATTAGCACTAAAAGTAGATTTATCTAACGCCAATGGCATGCCTTTTTCTGAATTTGGAACACGAAGGAGATTCTCTTTTGAAGTGCATGATTGGGTTGTAGGTTATTTGAAGGAACACTCAAAATATTGTACCGGTACGTCTAATTGTTATTTGGCAATGAAATATCGTATGCGTCCTATGGGTACACATCCGCATGAATGGTTTATGTTTCATGGAGCACAGTTTGGATATAAACATGCTAATTATATGGCTTTAGAGAATTGGGTGAACGTGTATGATGGTGACCTGGGTACAGCATTGTCTGATACTTATACATCTGAATCATTTCTGAGTAATTTCAGCCGCAAGCAGGCAAAGTTGTTTGATGGAGTGAGATGTGATTCGGGGGATGAACTAGAGTTTGTTGACAGATTAATAGAGCGATATAAGGAATTAGGAATTGATCCTGTAACAAAGACTATAATATTCAGTAATGCCCTGGATTTTGAGAAAGCGTTGTCACTGTATAGATATTGTCAAGGTAAAATAAGATGTTCGTTTGGTATTGGTACTAATCTTACAAATGATACAGGTTATAGACCTTCTAATATAGTTATGAAATTGTCAAGATGTAAAATGAATATCAACCAAGGTTGGAGGGAATGTATAAAATTGTCAGATGATATGGGAAAACATATGGGTAGCATAACAGAAGTTCAAGCATGTATGCATGAATTAAGGATAGAGTGATTACGATTGTTGATTGTAAGAGCAGTATTGTGAGCAAAACTCTTTTCACATTTAGATAATTATGAAATGAGATTGCATATAAAACCAATTTTAAATTCTTTGGCAAGGTTTTTGTATGTTAAATCTTTGATTAATAATTAAAAATAGAAAATATATGGTATTTAGTTGGATTATTTTTATCGGAATCGCTATAGTGAGTTTTATAGTGCAGTCCAGTCTGAAAAGTAAGTTTGACAAGTATTCTAAGGTTCTTCTCTACAACGGGATGACAGGACGTGAGGTGGCAGAAAAGATGTTGCGCGACAATGGTATATATGATGTAAGGGTCATAAGTACTCCTGGAATGCTTACAGACCATTTTAACCCGACCAATAAGACTGTTAATCTGAGTGAAGGTGTTTACTCGTCGTGCAGTGTGGCTGCGGCTGCAGTAGCTGCTCACGAGTGTGGTCATGCCGTACAGCATGCACGAGCTTATGCTCCTTTGCAGATGCGTTCGGCACTTGTACCGGTGGTACAGTTTTCATCGTCTATAATGTCATGGATACTGCTTGCAGGTATATTGCTCATAAATTCTTTCCCTCAGTTGTTGCTGATAGGTATATGCCTTTTTGCAATGACAACACTTTTCAGTTTTATCACTCTTCCTGTTGAGATTGATGCTAGCCGTCGAGCTTTGGTATGGTTGAATAGTGCTGGAATTACAAATGCTTCTAATCACGGTATGGCAAAAGATGCGCTCAAGTCGGCTGCATACACTTATGTGGTTGCCGCTCTTGGTTCGCTAGCCACTTTGGTATATTATATAATGATATACATGGGACGCCGCGAAGAGTAATTTTCCCGATTATTTCCTTCTTATAAAATAATTGTCTACTTTTGCAAGCAAAATAATTAAAACAGAAACAATATGGCTACAAAACCGGGAATACCGAAAGGAACAAGAGATTTTTCGCCTGTTGAAATGGCGAAACGAAACTATATATTCGATACTATACGCGAAGTTTTCCACCTCTACGGATATAGTCAGATAGAAACTCCTTCGATGGAGAACCTTTCTACCTTGATGGGTAAATACGGCGAGGAAGGCGACAAACTTCTTTTCAAAATACAGAACTCAGGCGATTATTTTTCAGGCATCACTGATGAGGAATTGTTAAGTCGTAATGCCGTGAAACTGGCTAGTAAGTTTTGTGAAAAGGGACTTCGTTATGACCTTACAGTACCTTTCGCCCGTTATGTGGTGATGCATCGTGACGAGATAACCTTCCCGTTCAAACGTTTTCAGATTCAGCCTGTATGGCGTGCAGACCGTCCTCAGAAAGGGCGTTATCGCGAATTCTATCAGTGTGATGCAGACGTTGTGGGAAGTGACTCTCTTATCAACGAAGTGGAGCTCGTGCAGATGATTGATTCTGTATTTAATAAGTTCGGAATACGTGTTTCTATAAAGATAAACAACCGCAAGATTCTTACAGGTATAGCAGAGATTATTGGCGAGGCTGATAAGATTGTAGATATCACAGTAGCTATTGACAAATTAGACAAGATTGGTCTGGATAATGTTAATGCTGAACTTGCATCGAAGGGTATTCCTCAGGAAGCCATCGAAAAATTGCAGCCAATTATCTTGTTGAGTGGCTCAAATGAAGAAAAACTTGAAACTCTGAAAACAGTTCTGGCTGCAAGCGAAACAGGTCTCAAGGGGGTTGAAGAAAGCGAATTCATCCTGAAACATGTATCTCAACTTGGTGTTAAGTCGGAAGTAGAACTTGACCTTACTTTGGCTCGTGGACTGAACTATTATACTGGTGCTATCTTCGAAGTTAAGGCTCTCGATGTTCAGATTGGAAGTATCAGTGGTGGTGGACGTTATGACAATTTGACAGGTGTATTCGGAATGGATGGCATGTCAGGTGTAGGTATCTCTTTCGGTGCTGACCGTATATACGACGTATTGAATCAGTTAGATCTTTATCCAAAGGAAGCGGTAAACGGAACTCAGTTGTTATTTGTAAACTTTGGCGAAAAGGAAACAGAATACTCTCTTCCTATATTATTTAAGGCTCGTGAAGCTGGTATCCGTGCTGAAATTTATCCAGATAGTGCAAAGATGAAAAAGCAGATGAGTTATGCCAATGCAAAGCAGATTCCTTTTGTTGCTATAGTAGGCGAAAACGAAATGAATGAAGGAAAGGTAACTCTGAAGAATATGATAACAGGTGAACAGTCGCTCCTTACTTCAGATGAACTGATTCAGGTTATCAAAGGTTGATATTATTTCAAATAAACATATAAAAAACAGCATGTGGAAACTTTAATAAGGGACATTCAGTAAATAGTATAAAATTAGCCAACTAATTCATACACAAAGTGTTGCGAATTAGTTGGCTTTTTTGT
>CALUPA010000163.1 GCA_944322395.1 uncultured Phocaeicola sp. | reverse complement strand
CTCTTGGCGGCAATTACAAACTCCTTTCCCAATTCTCCGGAGCCAAGCAAAAGTATTTTTTTAGTCATAATTATAAAGGTTTTTATCTATATATCTGCAAAGATAGTGCAAACCGAGTGAAGTACAAAGTGAAAACAAAGTTTTCAACTTTTAATTCCTAGGTGCAGCCTATCTTATTTAAAGATAGTGCAAACCGAGTGAAGTACAAAGTGAAAACAAAGTTTTCGCCATTTAATTCCTAGGTGTATCCCATCTTATACGAAGAGAACATTTTTCCGAAATATTATACCTTTGAATTACAATATTCTGTGAAACAGAAGATGAGATGGATGGATAATGAATGGTGCCTGTGAAACCAATAGTATACTTACAGAAGCTGCAACTATCCACAACAATATCATTACAATCTTCATAGAAGTGGACATAGGTTCTTTCTTTCCGGTAATATTCAAAATGAAATGAATAAAGCCTATAACAGGTATTCCTATAAGCAGCAGCCCGCAAACTACCATTGTTACAGCTACACCGGCAGATGTTCCAACCATATCCCAATTGATATAAGGCAAAGCATCATAGAAGAATGCAGGAACACTTACCAACACACCGGTAGCAGCCATAAGCAATGCAAAAAGCACAATCAAGACCACTATCACAACAGGTGCACAGCATATAGCCAATATGACAAACACCAGCTTTACGATGAAACCAATAACTGAAAAGAATATATTTCCCAATTTTTCTACAAATGTACGAGGCTTGTCGGAACAGACATAATCGTTCATTTTCTCAAAGCCATCAGTAACGGTTTTTCCTATATTTTCCATATTCACAGGCTCACCTTTCATCTGAAGCTTTTCAGTTGCCGTACGAGCCATAGGTATTATAATCCATGCAATGATATAAGCCAATATAAATCCATGAAGGAATATACCACATATAAAAACCGCAATACGAGTCCATGCCACATCCCATCCGAAATATGCGGCAAGTCCTGATAGCACACCACCAAGAATCTTATCATCAGGATTTCTGAACAGGCGACGTTTCACTGTATCATCACCATTTGTATTACTGCAATGATTGTCAGCATTGCTGTCCGAGTCATCATCTGTATTGAGTTCTTCAGGCTTACCCATACGTGCTATAACTTCCTCTACATTCTCTATAGTGATAACCTGCTGGCCGCGACTGATATATTCGGAAAACAGTTCAGCTATACGGTTTTCCATGTCTCTTACTATTTCATCTGCATCGGTTTCACTGCGAAAATGGTATTTCAGATTATTCAGATAATTATCTAATAAAACATATGCATCTTCATCTATGTGATAAACCGTACCACCCAAATTAACTGTCAATGTCTTTTTCATTTTGATTCAATTATTAAAAGTTCGTTCCTTAAATGATTTACCGTATTCGAGAGTTCATCCCATGCTGCTTCAAGTTCGGACAATACTTCTTCTCCATCAGAAGTAAGTTTATAGTATTTACGTGGTGGTCCTTGGGTTGATTCCACCCACTCGTAAGACAAAAGTCCATCATTCTTCAATCTTGTGAGCAATGGATAAAGAGTTCCCTCTACAACTATCAATTTTGCGTCTTTCAACTTCTGAATTATATCCGAAGCATATGACGGCTCTCTATGCAATAACAGAAGTATACAATATTCAAGCATACCCTTTCGCATCTGAGACTTTACATTGTCAACGTTCATAATTATTCTTATTACTTTGTTTGTATGGCACAAATATATGTATAATTAGATTACCTTGTATTACAAAGTACTTGATTTTTTCATGATTTTAATACAATTAACTAAAGTCAGACAGTAATAAGCTCAATAAAGACGTATTTTTGTAAGAGTACAACTAAAAACAAGAATATATGACAACAATTAGAAAAGCTACCACAGAGGATATAAAACTAATAAACGAACTGGCATGGATAGCATTTCCAGCGACTTATAAGGATATCCTGACAAAAGAACAAATAGATTACATGATGGACTGGATGTATTCTCCGGAAAATCTTTTAAAACAGATGACAGAAGAAGGACATATTTACTATTTGGCATATACAGACAACAGAGCAGCCGGGTATGTATCTATACAAAAAGAAGGCGAAGACCTTTTTCACTTACAGAAAATCTATGTCCTCCCTGAATTCCAAAAGGAACATATCGGCAAACAGTTGTTCTGTAAAGCAAAAGAGGCTATAAAGGAAATAAATGAAAAGCCATGCAGAATGGAGCTGAACGTAAACCGCAATAATCCTGCATTGGGATTTTATCAACACATGGGAATGAAGAAGGTTTCTGAAGGCGATTTCGATATAGGGGGAGGATATTATATGAATGATTATATAATGGCAATTGACATAGAATAAAAAAATATGCATGCAGAGTGGTCTTTTCCACTGTCTGCATGCATATTAAATCTTATAGAATTATAATCAGATTATCAGAATATTACTGATGTTGTTCTCTAAGCAAATCATTAACCGTCTTGACAGGATTGAAAGTACTCAAAGGAACTTCTACGAAAACAGTACTCCAGTCGCTCATAGAACCATTCCATAATCCTGGAAGTTCCAAAGCTTTAAGTTCCTTGCCACCTTTTGACTTATATGAAATAAATCCTGTAGCCTTGTCTACATAATTTACAAGATTAAACTTATTTCCCTTATAATCGCGAACTGCACAAACCAAATCAACCGGATTGAAGTGTGTACCCTTTTCGAACATGGCTTTCTTTTCAGGATCGTTCATGTCAATCTGTGAACTTTCCAAAATTTGCAACGAAACTGTTCCGTCAGGATTATAAGCAAGGAACGGACCACCACCAGGTTCGCCAACATTCTTCACCATACCGCACACACGCATAGGACGATTAAGTTTCTTACGCAGATAAATAACCAGGTCGGCATCTTCCATATCCTTTATATCATCCTTACGGCAATGAAGTTGCTGCTGAACGAAACGGATGATATTTTCCAGTTCATCGTGACGATAATGACCGCTGTCCAAGAGCTGAAGATATTCGAAAGCCTGTTTCTGAAGTGTTACCAATACTCCTGCAAGTAACTTTTTATAAGTTACAGTATCACCCTTAAGTCTGTCAGGTACTACATTATCAATATTCTTTATAAACACTATATCAGCGTCAAGGTCATTCAAGTTTTCTATCAAAGCGCCATGACCACCCGGACGGAACAAGAGTTTACCGTTGTCACGGAATGGCTTGTTTTCCATATCTGCTGCAACTGTATCAGTACTTGGTTTCTGTTCAGAGAAACTGATATTGTATTTAATACCGTATTTAGCAGCATACTGAGCAACCTTTTCATCTACAAGTTTTGCAAACAATTCGCGATGTTCTGTAGATACAGTGAAATGTACATTCACTTCCCCACTCTTTCCTGCAGCATACAATGCTCCTTCTACAAGATGTTCTTCGAGTGGAGTGCGAACACCATACTCATATTTATGGAATTTAAGAAGACCTTTCGGCAGAGCCCCGTAATTCAAACCAGCAGATTCAAGAAGGTTAGCCACTACAGCCTTGTAGTTACCATCTGAAATCAATGTGTCTATATCTTTAGAATTATTCTTAACGCATGCAGCATCAAGATCAGCATAAAAAGCAAAGTTTTTGATATTGTTAAAAAATTTCTTTTCGAAATCAGTTGTAGGAACATCATAATCTGCACCAAGGAATTCAAACATATTCTTGAACATACGGCTTGCTGCACCCGATGCCGGTACAAACTTAACTATTTTTTTATCACCTTCTTTATATGCATCCCAGGCTGCCAAATAAGTTTTCTGAGCATTTTCATCCGCAAGCATAATACCGCGATTCTCTACTGATGCAGCTGCAAATAATTTTAGAAAAGGGAAACCTTTTTCGAAACAAGCTAACTGTTCGGCAATCT
>CALUPA010000162.1 GCA_944322395.1 uncultured Phocaeicola sp. | reverse complement strand
ACATTCTTCTTTTGAATACTTTTTATATTCACGCATGTTACTAAATAATTTGTGTCAACTTATTTAGTACACTACAGGTCGATTTTAGAATGAGTATTCTATACCTATAGAGATATCTTCGCCTGATACTCCTACACCGAAGCCGCTATTGTTAGCACCTCTGTAGTCCTGACGGAATCCGGCAAAACCTACTCTGGAAACAAAACTGAAATTATCATTCAGTTTTACAGCGATACCCGGTTTTACACCAAGTTCAAAACCTGCATCCGCATCAGCATCTTTCACTTTGTTAACAGACAATCCGAATCCCATGTCAAGGAACAAGCGTACAATACTGTTTTCATAATATGAATAACGTGCGTAAGGAGCAATTGCAAATGCTGTAGTAGTAGTACCATGAACGACTCCATCACCACCTCTCAAGTCTAAAATCAATTGTCCGCCGACAGACCATTTTTCATTAAGTCCATAACCAAATTCCGGACTGATAGAAAAGGTTGTAACCTCTGAGTCGTGATTGCTCCAAAGACTGATTCCACCTGCAAGATACATTTCCTGTGCGTAAGCAGTGACCACTGCAAACATCACCATTAAAGTCATTAATACTTTCTTCATAACTCTCATTTTTTAGTTGTTAAACTATTCAGTTTTTATTGTATAATCAAATTTGAGAAAAATATATTATAAAAATTACTCTTCATTGAAAAATTTAATCAAAATCTTAAGAACAGAACAGTTTATCCGTTTTTATGACGGTTGGCCCTGCGACGGCGAATTTCCGCCTTCATCTTTGCAGCACCTGAATTATGAAGTCCGGTGATATAGGTTTTCTTTTTAGCCTTAGTCTTTACCTTTTCCTCTTTCTTTGGTGCAGGCGACTTGGCTCCCTTGAAAACTATTCCTTCTGTCAAAATCTTTTCTATATCCATAATCTTAAGTTTATATATATAACCAATAAAAATATTAAATGTTCATTTTTAACTGAAATAAATGATTTCTATATCCGTAGCTCCGGCAAATTCTTTCATTAGGTTTACCATAAAGTCTACAGATTCTTCCAAACCATCCTTACCACTATAGGCATTCATTATGGTCAGCAATCTGGTTGTACTTGCAGTTATCTTTGTACGTTCGTTATCGCTTGTTGGTGTTCCCACCCCTCCTACTGCATCACGATATACCGGCATTCCTTCGATGTTCAATTCACCACGACCTATTCCTTCGTATGGTTCGCCTGCCTTGCCTATGCCAAGAACAAGTTCATCACCTTGTATCTTATCCAAATCGAATCCCCCGATAGAGTGACCGCAGTTTATGGAAGCAAGATTAATTAGATCCACCAAAGTGTCTA
Organism: uncultured Phocaeicola sp.; assembly: GCA_944322395.1. Taxonomy (GTDB): domain Bacteria; phylum Bacteroidota; class Bacteroidia; order Bacteroidales; family Bacteroidaceae; genus Phocaeicola. The sequence continues at coordinate 2,672 of CALUPA010000162.1, read as the reverse complement.
TCTGATACAATGGAATGCCACGAAGTATGCGACGGCATAATGCCTCGGACGATGGACGGTAACGGCTAGGGTCTTTGCCACACTTCTTGTAAGCCTGGCGTGTAGCCTGTATTGATGGCATGTCCTTTATGGAATCAGTGGTGTATTTCGAACGGTACAGTTCTGTAAATTCTTCGATACGCTTCCATAACTGCTCATTATAAGCGGAATTCTTGACATTTGCAAATACTGCTGCACCCTGGAATCCTGGCCACACATGCTTTAGTTCGTCGGAAACGATAATTTTTATTCTCCTATTTTCCATATTAACGTTTCAATACTTGTTTATACTATATATGGTTATATTTAAACTATACTGTCAGGGTATTATTTTTCAGCATTATCCCAGAAATTATCCTGCCTGATTCTATACCTAACCTCCGTGCAGAGAAAAAATCGTCATTATTGGTATATGTACATATACCGCTAACTTCTATAGCCGATTCATTAACGCCTGCCGAAATGAGCTGTTGCCTGTTTGCTTCCCAAAGGTCAATATGCCATTTAGAATACCGACGGGATATAAGTTCCATAGAAAAGCCGGCATCGTGAAAAGCATTATATACCTCATCACCCACCTCAAACGACTGCAAGGAAATGCCGGGACCTATGACTGCTACAACGTCTTGCATACGGGTTCCATAGACAGTATTCATTTTCTGTAATACCTTCTCTACTATACGCGCCACAGTGCCACGCCATCCTGCGTGTATAGCTGCTATAGCCTTATTACGTACATCATAACAAAGTACGGGAATACAGTCGGCTGTAGAAACACACAGACATACTTCCGGAAGATTTGTCATTACAGCATCTACTCCTTCCAGTAATTCTTTACGTTTTGTTTCGTCTGCTTCAAGGAAACAGGTATCTATATTACGCACCTCGGTGGAATGTGTCTGATGCGGAATGACCAATATCTGCGGATGACATGGCATTATCTCCATAAGGAGTTTCCGGTTTCGTTCCACTGTTTCCGGATTGTCGCCACAATAATGATTGCAGTTGAAGGAAAAATATTTACCTGTACTGCATCCGCCATGACGAGTGGTAGAGAAACAAAAAATGTCAGCATACGATTCGTTCAAACCGTACACTAACATTCTTTTATCTTTTGAAAATAAGTTATTCATTATTTTTCCGGTTCTTCATCCCAGTCTTCTTCTTCGTATTCATACTCGAAATCATCTTCGTCCACTTCCTCGTATTCGTATTCGAAGTCCTCATCCTCGCCCATATCCTGAAGTTCCTGCTGGAGTTTCGATACATCCTTCGAACGGTGTACTATAGCATCACGCCTTACAGACTCAAGTTGGTTGCTTTCTTTATTAAGTTCAGCCCAAAGAATGTCTTTAAGCTGCTGTATTCCCATATTTGCAACGGAAGATATAAATATGTGAGGAATGCCTTCAGGCAATGTAGGCTCAAGCATGCTGATAAGCTCATCGTCAAGCATATCGCATTTGGTTATTGCCAAAACACGCTGTTTGTCGAGCATCTCAGGATTGAATGTAGCCAACTCGTTGAGCAGGATTTCGTATTCCTTGCGTATATCGTCTGTATCGCCAGGCACCATGAAGAGCAACAATGAGTTACGTTCTATATGGCGGAGAAAACGGAGTCCGAGCCCCTTACCCTCGCTTGCACCTTCTATGATACCAGGTATATCTGCCATTACGAATGACTTTCCGTCGCGATATGACACAATTCCCAGATTTGGTTCAAGTGTAGTAAACGGATAGTTGGCAATCTTCGGACGTGCAGCCGAAACCGTAGAAAGCAAAGTAGACTTTCCTGCATTAGGGAAACCTACAAGACCTACATCAGCCAACAGCTTAAGTTCGAGTATCACTGTCATTTCCTGCATAGGTTCGCCCGGCTGCGCAAATCGAGGAGCCTGACGTGTAGCTGTGCGGAAGTGCCAGTTGCCCAATCCTCCGCGTCCTCCCTTAAGCAGGATTACTTCCTGACCGTGGTCTGTTATGTCGCATACATACTCACCGGTCTCAGCATTGTAGACCACAGTACCGCACGGCACTTCTATTACCTTATCAGCACCATCCTTACCGAAACTCTTGTTCTTTGAACCATTACCTCCATGTTCGGCAAACACGTGGCGTTCATACTTAAGGTGAAGCAACGTCCAGTAATTGCGGTTACCACGCAGAATTACATGACCTCCTCTACCACCGTCGCCCCCGTCGGGTCCACCGTTAGGAATATATTTCTCACGGCGCATGTGCACAGAGCCACGACCTCCCTTACCAGAGCGGCAGTAGATTTTTACATAATCAACAAAATTCGATTCAGCCATATTATTTATTTAGAAATTAGAGAAGTTATTGAGATGTTTTTAGGAGTTAAAGAAATCGGATGTGGCAGTTACTTACCTTATTTAATTTCTCTAACTCCTTTACTCCTTATAAATTAAAGTTTGTCTATTGCAGAGCAGATGTCAGCAAAGATACCGTCCATAGTACCAAGACCGTTGATGTGCTGATATTTGCCATCATTCTTGTACCAGTCGATAAGTGGAGCTGTCTGAGAGTGATAAACCACAAGACGTTTCTTGATTGTTTCTTCATTGTCATCAGCACGTCCTGATTCCTGACCACGCTTGATAAGACGAGTCA
>CALUPA010000161.1 GCA_944322395.1 uncultured Phocaeicola sp. | reverse complement strand
AACACACATGTGTTCAACTTCGTGTGAATAAGTCATATTCTTTACGTTTTTATTGGTAATAAAAAAATAAGTTATTTCGTAAACCTTGGACAGGCACACTTGCCTTTTCCGAACGCAAATTTACTTCTTTTATTCTTTTTTGCAACCTTAGTATGCAAAGTTTTTGTTGCATTTTTAGAATATTTTTATGTGATTCTGCTATTTTGCAAACTCTACTTATCAAAATGTTTTTTGTTTGCCTGTATTGCTTTTTACATTATTATTTATATGAAAAAAACGGGACTTTCCATTTTTCTTTCCGGACAGTCCCGTTGGTATTTTTATTTTTGAAGAGTAAATACAAATTCCAATCCTCCATTAGGAGCATTTTTTGCAAAAATTGTTCCTCCGTGGAATAGTACGGCATTCTTTACTATTGCCAGTCCCAAACCAGTACCTCCAAGTTTTCTAGAGCGTCCTTTGTCCACTCTATAGAAGCGTTCAAACAGTCGTGTCAGATGTTCTTCTTCTACTCCTACTCCAGAATCAGAGAAACTGAAATAATAGAATGTATCATCTTCGCGGAAACAGTTTATTGTGATATGTATATTAGTCCCTGCATATGCTATAGCATTATCCATAAGGTTTCTGAATATGGAATATAGCAGTGAGTGGTTACCGTTAATCAGGAGTGTTTGCGGCATAAGGTTTATCACCTTGATATGCTTTTCTTCAAGTCCCAAATTCACTTCATTGATTATATTTTCTACTACCAAGCTTAGGTTTACAGATTCTCTTTCCATCATTTCAGGAGCCTCGTCCATTCTGGTCAGGACAGATATATCGCGCAATAGTGTTGTGAGTCGATTACTTTGTGCGTAACTTCTTTCCAGGAAGGTTTTAACTGTCTCTTTCGGTATGTTGGGATTACTGAGTATTGTCTCCAGATAGCCTTGAATACTGCTTACAGGTGTTTTAAGCTCGTGTGCTATGTTCTGTGTGAGCTGTCTTTTCAGACGTGCCTGTTCTTCCTCCTGGGTTATGTCGTTTATTGAAATTTCGAACGACAAGTCCTGGAATATGATACATTCTATGGTGAATGTTCTGGCATTCTTGTTAAGGTGGAGTGTCAGTCTCTTTTCTTCTTTACTGTAGTTTCCTTCGTTTTTATTTAGAAACTCTATTATGGGTTTAAGTTCTGGGATTGTAAATATTTCGTCCGTAGAACTCAGGTTGCGGTCGGAGATATTGTTTATATATTGTGTAAACAGGCTGTTTACCAGAATTTCTTTTCTCTCTTTCGTGAACACACCAAGACCCTCGTGAGATGTTTGCAGGTGCGAAATCAGTTTCTCTCTTTCTATATATAGTGCTTCTTTGGCTCTGTGCAGCCTTTTGTAGATGGTAATAATGTGCTGCGAAATTTCTCCCAGTTCGTTTTTGGGGAATGTTCGCAGTATATCCATGTCTATAGGTTCGTTTTTGTCGGCTTTAAGTGCAAATTGTTGCAGGTTGGTAATTGATTTTCCCAACTTGTAAGTAAATCTGTAGAATATCACCATGAGCACAATACATATAAGTATAGTGAACCATATATATCCCATATCTGCTTCCAGATGTTCTGTAAGGCTGACATTATATGGCAGCGCCGAACGCAGTATGATACGATGTTTAGGAAAATATTTTGCCGAATAGAAAAATTCTTCGCCGTCAATACTTTCCGAGTATCTGTTTATTGCGTATCCGCTTCCGTACATTAGTGCATCCTGTACTTCTTTTCTTGAAGAGTGGTTCTGGAAATCTTCAAGCTTTTTATCTGTAGAATCGAATATCACCTTGCCTTCTGGAGTGATTATGGTAACGCGCAGATTAGGTATCATGTGTGTCATGATATAGTTCTTAAGTGAATCCAGCGAACCGGCATCGGCCATATATCCGTATAACTGTTCGTTATAGTTTTGTAATTGAGTATTGAGCAGTTCTGTCTTGTATGATTTTTCACGTTGATATTGAAACAGCATAAAGCATGCCGCAAAAGCTACAAACAGAGTAATGACAGACAGGAACAGTTTGCGGCTGAAAGTAAGGAGACGCATATTAAATTTTGTCATTTTTACGCTTAAAATTAATTATTCACATTCGAAACAATATCCATATCCCAGACGTGTTACAATGTATTTGCCGTATTCTCCTATTTTCTTTCTTAATCTTGTGATGTTTACGTCTATAGTGCGGTCCAGTACATACACTTCGTCATGCCATACTTTGGAAAGTATGTCTTCGCGCGAGAATACACGTCCCTGATTCTGAAGCAGGAGCAGCAGAATTTCAAACTCTTTTTTGGTCAGCGATATTTCTTCGCCGCGTATGACAACTTTTTTCTTGCTTGAGTCGACCACCATATCTCTGAAAACCAACTGGTCGTTGCTTTTGCTTTGTACGTTTGCCGTACGACGTATGACTGCCTTTACTCGTGCCAAGACTTCCCTTAGTGAGAATGGTTTTGAAATATAGTCGTCTGCGCCAAGGTTGAATCCTGTAAGCGTGTCGTTCTCTGTATCTTTTGCCGTGATGAAAATGATAGGGATGTTTGCTGTATCCTTATTCTTTTTCATCATGCTTGCCATTCTGAAACCAGATATTTCACCCATCATTACGTCCAGCAGAAGAACATTGTATTGGGTAAGGTCTAATTTCAGAGCCTCTTCTGCCGAGTTGGCAGTGTCTACCAGATAACCTTCGGTTTCCAGATTGAATTTCAAGATTTCACACAAATCTTCTTCATCATCTACGACTAAAATTCTGTAATCGTTCATAATGCCTTTATTTATTGTTTCACAAATGTATTCAATATTATTTTCAAGTGCAAAGATGATGCGATTTTATTACTGAGGTGTGAAATAAATGTTACAATCTTGTTACAAACTTGGTTTGGTGAATTCTCCTGCTATAGGACGGCTCATTTCATTCCTTATTTCACGAGGGCTAAGTCCATGTCCGAGCAGGAACATAAGTTTAGTCAGAACGCTTTCTACAGTAGAATCGTACCCGCTTATCACACCAGCATCGAGCAGATGGAGTCCTGTTTCGTAACGTCCCATTTCTACCATACCCGTTTGACATTGTGAGATATTTACTATTACGATTCCTCTGCTTGTTGCCTCGGCAAGGAGTTTTATGAACCATTCCTTTTGTGGCGCATTTCCTGAACCGTATGTCTTGAGGGCTACAGCTTTCAGTCCTGGAGTGTTAAGTACAGTTCTGACAAGGTTTTCCTGTATTCCAGGGAAAATGGTCAGTACCAGTACATTGGTGTCGAAAACGTAATGTGGGTGCATAGGCACTCCCGGTTTTACTTTCCTTATCTTGTCGTATTCATATTTGATGTGAATTCCTGCTGTGGCAAGGGCTGGATAATTATACGAACGAAAAGCATTGAAGTTTTCTGCATTGATTTTAGTCGTACGGTTTCCTCTCAGCAAGTGGTTTTCAAAGAAGATACATACCTCCGGTACTATAGCTGTTCCATCAGGATGTTTGGCTGCAGCTATTTCTATTGATGTAATGAGGTTTTCTTTTCCGTCAGTGCGTAGTACTCCTATGGGTAATTGGCTACCTGTAAGAATCACAGGTTTGCTCAAATTCTCAAGCATGAAGCTTAGTGCCGATGCTGTATATGCCATTGTGTCGGTACCGTGAAGTATCACGAAACCATCGAAATTGTCATAATTGTAGTCTATTATTTTCACCAGTTTGGCCCAGAGTGAAGGCTCCATATCCGATGAATCTATAGGTGGATTAAACTGATACGACGAAATGCGATAGTTAAATCTTTTTAGTTCAGGAACATTCTCCTGCAACTGGTCGAAGTTGAATGCTTCAAGGGCTCCTGTTTCAGGATTTTCTATCATTCCTATAGTTCCCCCTGTATATATAAGCAGGACTGACGGGTAATCCGGTTTAATCATAATTCAGTATCTGTATCTTTGGTTATGTAGGTCGGCGGCATTGCTGCCGCTTTCCCCATTAAGAACTGTACGTGCGACTTTCACCGCATACAGCTCAG
>CALUPA010000160.1 GCA_944322395.1 uncultured Phocaeicola sp. | reverse complement strand
GGATACTTCCCCACGCTGTCATCAATATTACAGGAACATCAGGGCAGAACAGCTTGACCTGCCTGAGCAGTATCAGCCCTTCCTCGCCATTGGTGGAAAGACTAAAATTCATATCCATCAGAATAAGTTGTGGTGTAACGGAACGGACTGTTTCTATAGCCTCTTTAGGATCGGAAACAGCCAGAACATCGTACTTTGCCCGCTTCAGCATGAAACTTAGCGAAGAGCGTATTGCACTATCATCATCAATTATAAGTATCATAACTCTGCAAAAGTAAATATAATTCCTTTAATCTATGGTTTTATCTTCTGACAATCTTTTCAAAGTCGGCATCAATTCCGGTGTTAGTTGCGAAATCCCAAAGTGTCAGACTGCGCAACTGGTAATAATAATACCAGTAATAAAACAGCTCGTTGATATGCTTACGTCGTGCCTCATCCTTCTGGCTTTGCGAGTCGTTCAGGTCGAGTGTGGAAATCTTTCCTATCATGAAAGTCTCAACGTTGGTATGATATCGTTTTCTGGCTATCTGGTCAGCTTCATCAGCCAGATTAAGCTGCGTTTGCTGGTTGTTGAACTGCTCAACCAGTATAAAGATATTCTGGTTGAAGTTCATGGATTCTTGACGCAGTTTGCTTTCTGTCACTTTGCGGTTGCTCTGTGCCACTTTTACCTGTCCGCGACGCTTGCTCCAGTCAAGTATTGGAATCTTGAACCCTACTTCTACTACCTGATTGTCTTTCAACCGGCGGTAGGCATAGTCGAAACAATTGTCCGCACCGGTGAAACCGACCTGTGCGAAGAGAGTAATTTCTCGCATATTCCCTTTTGCCTTTTCCACCTCATAATCGGCCTCCAGTTGTCGGCGGCGAATGTTGTGGGCAAAAGAGTTATTGGCAAGAGCTTTCTGTAGTACATCATCATAATTTAACCGCACGTCAGGTACTGAATCGGGGACTATAGGTTCAAGTTCTTCGTCTTCACTTAGGGCAAGGAAAGAACGTAAGGTAAACATACAGCTCTTCAATGAACTTTCGTTTGAAGTCAGGGTAGAGCGGGCATCGAGCACGTTCAGTTCCAGTTGCAGCATATCATTCTCGCTAATCTGTCCCATACGGCGTTTAGCCTTTGCCACTTCGTGAAGTTTTTCAGCATTGGCAAGGTTCTGACGGGCTATCATTACATTTTCCTTTGCCAGCAGCAGGTTGAAGAAATGGTTTATGGTTGTCATTGTCACTTCCTCGGTTGCGCTTAGGAAAGCAGCTTGGGCTTCGGCATAGCGTACCGGCTCTATACGGCGGTTCCACTTTATGTTATTCACTCCGAAAATAGGTTGGCTTAAAGTAAGTGCTAGAGGGACGGACATAAATCGGTTTCCTACTGTTCCGTCCATCTGACGCAGAAAATCGAGTGAGGTGTTTAATGACAGTTTACCTCCCGTAAACCAGATGTTCTGGTCGATGGAAAGCTGTCCGTTCATTTGCATATAGTTGTTTCTGACAAATGTGTATGAGCCATCTTCCTGCTGATAGGAATTGTAATTTTTGTTGTATGAAGGCAGATTGGCTGAAAAGTTTATTTCTGGCAGCAGATCGGCACGGAACGTACGATATTCCCAATAGGCGGTCTTCAGTTCGTTCAAAGCCACGGCTGCATCCACACTCTGTACGCGTGCCAATGTGATAGCCTCGTCCAGCGAGATGGCGCGTTGCTGCACCGGAGAGTCTGTTTCTCCGGCTGCAAGCGCCATATTAAGAGAGATTAGAGAACAAATAAGTATAACAGTTCGTTTCATAAATCCTGTAAAATAGAATTCTTAATAATGTTTATTCGTTCCTCAAAGCTTCATTCGGTGCAATATTACTTATCCGGTGTGCCGGAATATAGATACCTGTCAGTACTACCAGAAGCAGGATGATATAGATGATGAATGATACTATAAGGAAGTGCTGCCCGAAGTTGTCAATCCAACATGGTTGTGTTATGGCATTAATATAGCTGCTTACCTCATGTAGTCCTTCACTGAGACCATATTGCATATATATTATGCATCCTATGAACGTAGCTATGGTTGTCACTACCACACCTTCGCCAAGCAGCTGTAGACGGATCTTGTGTGGTGTAGCTCCATACGACAGCATCACCCCGATTTCTTCGCGGCGTGTACGTGTCTGTAGCCAGAAAGTACCTATTACACCGAGACAAAGATTGATAAGGAAGAACATCGCTATACTCAGATTTCGGCGATATAGTGAAGTGCTGCTGTAAAATTCGCTATCTGCAATAAGGTCGTCATACGATTGAAGGTCGCGTGCATAAAGATTTCCCGCCCGCATCTCACGAAGCATCCATGGCTTGAAATCATGAAGGAAGCGTTCCATGCTGACTCCTTCTTTTATACGGACCACAATATGCATATCTTCCAGATTATCAAGAATATCGGGATGACTTTCTGGAATGAATACTGTCGGCAAAGGACGAAGGTCATTAGCATATTTGAAAGGTTTTACAGTACCCACAACAGACATATATATGGTATCTTTTCCCTCTGCCTCCCAACAGCGCTGTCTGTTATAAGTTTTGGTGTGAAACATACCTTCCAAAGCATCCTCTGTCAGTATTATATCGGACTCGTTATAAGTATAGTCGGAAAGTTGGCTTTCTGTCATGCTGCCTTCCCCACGCTCGAAACCGTATGTTTCAAAGAAATTGGTATGTGGCCAGAAGTAAATATTCATGATGTTGAAATCTGTAGAATCACCTTCTGCTGTCAGGCTGGAACTGCTGCTACCCACGGAGCATGGATATACGAAAGAAACCATAGGAGTGGCATTCTTTACATACTGATGCTGCCGTGTACGTTCAGCAATATTCATGTATGCTTGCATAAGAGAAGCCGAATCTGCGGCTTGAGCATCATAACCTGGAGCTTGTGGCTGGAGCATGGCTACTGACACCATGCATAGCCGGTCTGCATCATAACCAAGCGGACGTTGACGGTCGTATGTAACAACAATCACTGGATCGAATATAATCCATGAAAGTATAGTCACCAATATCAGTTCAGCCATAAGCCAACCGTTGTTACGGCGACGGGACCATAAGTTTTTAAGTATAAGTTTTAGCATAATATTATCTTTTTTCGTAAAGAGAATATACAATAGGTTTACGGAGTGATATCCATGCCGGAAGTAATGCTGACAGAAGATTCAGCAAAAGGCAGAGCAGAAAGGCTATGCCAAACACTGCAGGCGCGAAAAGCATTTCGCCGGACACATAAAGGTTAGCACCTTCAGGAGTGGCCATCGGCCAGTCGCTGAGTAGAGTGAAAATCCATTCACGTCCCAAATAGACAGTTGTCCATGCCACAATCAGCCCTATAATGCCGCCTGCTACGGTAAGGAAGAGATTTTCCCACATAACCTGCGACAGAAGTGCACCTTTGTTGGCTCCGAATGACTTGCGGACACCCATCTCCGGCAGGCGGTTTTCCATACGGCTGGCAATGAGTCCGCTCAGGTTCAGGGCAGGTACCAGCAGGAGTACCAATACCACTACAATTATATATCCTGCCGTTTTCCAGAAACTGAAGCTGACATCTGATGGACGTTCCTGAAAAACACTTGCGAAGTGTGAAGTTGGTTGTTTCCACAATTCTATACTCCAGAAATCTTTGTATTCCAGGTTTACACGCCTTGTCAATTCCTTTATTTCGGTACGGAGGGCATCAGCCTGTGCATCATCCTCAACAAGGAAAGTAATGTTATATTGTCCGCAATATGGAAACATTTCTGTGAGTGGTTCCTTATAATTCGGAATAACCGAATAGGGCAGATAGACCTGCGCATATGATTCATTTGTAAGGTAGCTTGCTCCATGGACTACTCCACATACACGATAGTCAATATAGTCAAGTGTGAACGAACGTCCCACTACTTCATCTGTGCTCCCGAAAAGTCGTCTGGCGAGATCATCTGATATGACAGCTGTGTGTATTCCGCTTTCCAAATCAGAATCATTGAAAGGATTGCCATCTACAAAACGCAATGGATAGATACGGAAGAAAGCAGGGTCCACCAGCTTTAATGCCGGACGAAAATCACCGCTACGGTCGGCTGGCTGGATAT
>CALUPA010000159.1 GCA_944322395.1 uncultured Phocaeicola sp. | reverse complement strand
GAGCGAAGTTTGGACTTGCCCGATTTTTTTTGCAGACACAAAAAAGGCCATCCCAAAGTTTATTTGAGACAGCCTCTCTATATGTTTTAAATGTGGTCTTTTATTTTTTATTTCATATCTGTTATTTTCTGAAATCAGGTTTCGAATTCAATATTTCTCCATCTTCAGTGAAGAATAGTTCGATATCATCATCGTGATTGCTTTCAATTTCTATACTGTAGAAATTACCTTTAGACTCTGTTTCATAGAACTCTATGTCTTCTATATAGTACGAAGCGTAATTGTTTGAGATATAGTCTATTATAGTTTGTGGAAGAATAGATAAGTTTTTATTGTAATCTGTTGTTGTATATAGCAATTTGTTTTTTGAGGTGAAAATAGCTTCATGTTTTGTATTCTTATGTATGAATTCCACTTCTATATATCCATCTTCATTGTCTATCTCAATAATTTTTGCTCCTGGATATTTTCCTTCTATCAATGAGTATATCTCATTTGTTGGTTGAGAAGGTAATAATTCTGTATAGTCTGGATTTTTGTAAGCATCAAAAACTTCTTTTACTAGTACACCTTCTTCAGAGTAATATAAATCTACTTCTGTATCGATATTTTTTTCCTCTTTTTCAGCTTCAATAATGTATAATGTTAGCTTGTCTGCTTTACGTATAATAACGTCTACTTCATTTTCATATTTCCATGGCGATTTTGAGTATACACTTTCGTTGAAGGCATTATACACAGTTTGTGGAAGTGAAGAAAATGGAATATCGTATTCATGCATCATAAATTCTGCTGTTGTTTTTTCAAACCAAGCAGTGTAGTCTTTAGAGTTTCCGTTTCTACTGCCATTCCAGTCAAAAGAGGCTATTGCATAATTGCCATTAGTGGTCCATGTTACATCTGTAGCATCTGGAAATTCACGTTCAAATGCCAGATAAACGGCATCGTCAATGTCATTTCTACTGTTGTTCTTTTCGCATGATGTAAGTACAAACATACCACACATCAATGTTGTTGTAATAGCTTTAATTGTATTCATAATAGTTGTTTTAACTGTTATTTTACAAACATACGACTGAAAGCTGAAAAAAAATGGGAAAATTGACTTAATACAGATTTACTTTACATCATGTTAACAATTAAGATTTTAAGATGGAAAAAAATCATCCCCTCGTGTATTCGATTTGGATTTTAAGTTGTCGGTATTACAGGATTATTATGAATCCAGTATTTCAAAATGTTCAATAGCCAGGAAGTACGGTATTGACCACAGTAATCTTATTCATTAGGAGCGTCAGTACGCATTAAGCGAAAAAGATTTAACTTTGTTCTCATCATTATGTTTAAAATTAGAATCCATGCGTAAATCAAAAAAACAAAGTGGAAGTTCGAATGTATCCTTGTCTCGCGAACAGAAACACGAGTGCAAGATACAGCGTCTCAGGCGTGCACTGGAATATTCAGAGTTAAGGAGCGAAGCCCTGCACGAGGTCCTTAAAATAGGTCGTGAACAACATGGCATCTACTTGTTAAAAAAAGCTGGTGCCAAGCAGTAAAATGCCTTTACACAAGGCATCCTGAACGTTCCATAGGATGCTTTTGTTCACTGTTTGGGAAGACCCGCTAAGGCTATTACAGTGTCAGTAATGACACTCAGCAGAAACGTATGGAAAAAGAAAAGGAAATTCTTTGTAAAGTATGGGAAATAAGGGAAATAGCTCCTGGAATAGGTGTATACAAAATGTTTCTCATACTCAAAGGAATCTTTCTCTCTGAAATGCCCGGACGTGATTGGTTCTACTCTCTAGCCATCGCCATTATCTGATGCTGAAACCTCAAAGGAGACAACATACAACAAACAGCAACCATAACTACCGCAAATACAAGAACCTCAAGGTTTCGAGCCATTAAGTATTAATCAGTTATGAGTAGCTGATATAACATATATAGATACAGATTGCGGTGTATGCTATCTACATCTGTTGATAGATGCATATACACATGAGATAATAGGATGGGGCGTTTCAGAAAATCTGCTTGCCGAGAATACTATAACAGCGCTGGATGTGGCATTGCATAACTTTGAAGGATATGATCTCAGCTCTCTGATCCATCATTCAGACCGGAGTTCACAATACTGCTGTAACCATTATATAGGCAAGCTGCAGGAAAGAGGTATATCAATAAGTATGACTGAAGACAGTAAATCAACAGACAATGCCATTGCAGAACGTGTAAACGGAATCATCAAGCAGGAATGGATATACAGTATGAAACGCTTCAAGGACTTGAAATATGCAAGGGAACAAATAGGGGAAATAATCGGGTTCTACAATAATGACAGACCACATATGAGTAACGGAATGCTGACTCCCGCAGAAATGCGTAGAATGTGTGGATGAGAACTCTTTGGAGACTTCACGCCTCCAAACGTAAGGCAAACCTCCGTGGCGTTTTTCATAGTATGGTCTTGCTATAATTCTGCAAAAGGAATATATTTGTTCCATTAAAGGAAATCTTTCTGGAATCCGAGATGGAACAATCTGTTTTCTGTCGCTGATTAACGGGTGTGAAGTTTTTCAGGAATTAATTTTTTCCATGTAAAGTTTATCAGGAAGAAAGAAGAAATGATGTGAACCTTTTTAGTAATTAGCCAATAAAAGTGTAAAGTAAATTCAGTTATAGTCATCTTTTTCAGAGAAAACGCATCAATTTTCTATAGTTAGATAGTTAATGGTTTCCAGAATAAGTTTCTCCATGAAATCTTCATCCCACCTAGCCATAAGCCTTTTTCTTCCTATAGGTATTTTCTTTTCATTCCTTTTAAGCACGGCAGTAACCATTTTCGTTATAACAGAATAGTTTACTGCCGAGTTCATTTTCTTTTTACTGTCATCTTCCTTGAATTCCACATCAAGAGTCCAGTGAAGTCCATTTTCCACCTGCCAGTGATTCCTCTTGTGCATAATCAGCTCCGCGGCATCCTTTCCCAAAGAAGTGATAAAATATTGTGTATCTTTAGTTTCCTCTCCTGTTTTCTTGTTTTTTCGTATTGTATTGAATACTCCGAAAGTCTTTATCCCGGCTTATTTCCGATACATGCTTCCTAACATGTATTTTTCCTGTACAGTGAAACAACTTCTCACTACGGTATATCCGTGCCCTTTTTCATCAACTATTATTGCCTCGTCATTACGGCTCTCTCTCTTTTTAATCATGTTCCATCCTACCATTTCCTCTATCTCTTTACGTAAAAGCGGCTGGTTCTCTTTTGCTATGAGAAGATAATCAGCTCCTTTCTCGACAATCAATTCAGCTATATCCCTCTGTGTACCCATGGCATCCATTGTTACAAGGTCTCCTTCACCGATTGCCAACGATTCTATAAGTTCCTTGTCTGCTGTAATCTCATTGCTTTTCTCCGGTACACGCTCCTGACCGAGAGAAACCTCATTGGTCACATCATATGCGCTTACAATGTGTACACAGGCTTTTCCATCATCTTTGTCGGTATGGTTTATTTCATTTACAATACATGATAGAATTGAAAGATTTTCTTTGCCTGCGGAGCGCATTTTTTTCCCGTCAATGGCGATGTGCCTTTTTATTGATGCTGAAGAATTTGTAGATGAGTCATTTGAAACGGAAAGACTGCATGCCCAACACCTATAAAAACTTTCAAGTCTGCCAGGGTTTATTATACTGAAAAAGCGCCTGAAAGTATCGTGTGAAGGAGTTGATTCAAGGTCGGGGATAAACCTTCTAAAGAAATCTATCTTTACCTTTCCATAATCTGCTATTTCATTCCATGTCTGGCATTTGGCAAATACCCCTACAAGAGTTATTAGAAAAATGGCAGATGTTGAATGTTGAACCATGCCTTGTACACGTGTATCCAAAAGCTCCATAGCTTTCGCCAAATTATCCATAAGCAAAAATTTCTTTGATATTGAATCCATATTTTACCTGTTTTTTATTATAAAGGTAGCAAAAATATAGACATATACAAAATTAAGATATTGATAATCAAGGCAATATGAATATTGAAAAACTAAATTGTGTTAAGTAAGGAATTGATGCGTTTTCTCTGCTTATTTTTTTATTTGTAAGTTCTAAGAACCTGACCATACTTAAATCTTTTATCCTTTGAAGTTTCTATATTTATTTCCCAGGATTCATATT
>CALUPA010000158.1 GCA_944322395.1 uncultured Phocaeicola sp. | reverse complement strand
TGGCATATGGAGTGATTATGTTATATCATCTTCATATGCCATCATATATTTTAAGGACATTTACTGAATATCCCTAATTATACAGTCAATTATTCTTTCAAAGAATTTATCAATCTTTCGCTTTACACCTTTCCAGTAAATGTGTTTCATAATACTATCAATTAAAAGCTTTTTAATTTATATGTTTATTATTTAAAACGAGACACCAACACTCAGTGTTAATCCTCCTGCATTAAACGTTTTGTTCTCACTTCCGTTTTTTCCAGTTCCCGGGATATATGAAAACTCATATATTGCCTTATTATATGTATATCCCAACCCTATATGGATAAATGTCTTTCCTGCTAACGGTAGGGAGACTCCTATAGATGGAGAAAGATATAAACCTCCACTATTATATCCTCCACCATCATGTTCTTCATCGATTAGTTCAGAATACCCAATTTTCATATCCAAATAAGGCTTAAACTTTAAACTACTCACAGTATAACGCACATCTGCAAACACAGGAATGCTGTATGTCTTAAGCCTGTCGCTTTCTGTAGAAATTCCAACTCCGATACCTCCCCCTAAAAATAGGCTACTATGAAGGACCTCAACTCCGTGAATTGTATTTATATTCCATTGATTGAACCCATACTCACCAACACCAAAAGTGTATCCAGTATTAACAGAACCACGGTAATTTATCTGAGCAAATGATACAGAGGTGATGAATAACAGTATAATTAAAATGAATGATTTCTTCATAATTGAAACATTAAATGATTACTTAAGTTTCTCCCCCTTAAAATACACATCGAAAGCATCCTCAGCATAGAATCCTCTTGTAACTTTAAATGAAGAAGTTGAAGCTCCATTTATCTTGCGTCCTTCCCAGTAAGCATTGAAAGCATCCTTGGCATAGCCGTTTCCAAGACAGACGAAGGAAGAAGTTGATGCCCCCGAGATTTTCTTTCCCATCCAATATACATTGAATGCATCCTTGGCATATCCTTCTTTGAGAATTACAAAACTGCTGCCTGATGCCCCAGATATCTTCTCTCCATTATAAAAAACATCGAAGGTTGATACATAATATCCCGGTCTTTCACAATTATGGTATCCTCCATCAGGACGACCATGCGACGGACGGTTATCGGCAGAAAATCTTCTGTCAACCTTGAACGAAGAAGGATCTACATACTCCAATATAGTTCCGTATCTGTAAACATGATTCCTGTCCTTACCATAACCGTAACCCAAATCACGGAAAGAATGTGAGTCGGCTCCATGAATAACTTTACCGTCATAATAGACCTGACCGTTTCTCTTGGAATACGAATAATACTGTGCCAATATCAATGAAGGCACTGACATAAATAGAAAGATTGCAAATAGTTTAGAAAGCCTGTTCATCATAATATCTCAATTTTATGAACTAAAATATCTGTTTTCACAAAAATAACGAATTTACAGGACTATATCAAGCTTGCGTCCATTTTTATTAAGACTGAGATACTTGGAAAAGTACTATTACTGTTTGCTAAATTATTTTTCAAGTATCGGAAAGACATTATTAATATTTATTTCCACCTCTCCAAAACTGATCATTGCATTAAAAAGGCGGATTCGCTCATACTCATGCAGACATTTTGCCATAATAGTATCCTCCTCTATAATTCCTTCTGCAAGAAGTTTTGCCCTACGTGTTCCTTTCAGCAATGGATATTTGGGAGTGTACCATTTTCCTTCTTTATACAGTGCAATATTTGCAATTGAGGTATCTGTCAGCATACCTGAGCGGACAATCACTACATCGTCCGCATCACCACGCAAGGCAAAATTACGGTCCAAAACAGTTCGGTCGGTATACTTGAAAGAATACTCTGCAGTATCGTCGTTAACAAGTTGCAGCGATTTTACTTCACGAATCCTGTATGGAAAATATTCCACTTTCTCTACTGCTGAAGTATACTCCACACGGCAACGCGTTCTCCCCGTACAACCATCAGCGGTTATATATTCCTCCAGCGAAACCGGCGCAACGGAACTGCCATAATGCATACGGATTGTATTGTTCATCCTCACATTATGTGCAAACAGGTTCTCTATCACTCCGTCGTTTATACATATAGTCTCAATAAACTGGCACATATACTTTATGAATCATTTCTCTGTATTCGCTTTCCATGTCACTCTTGAAGGTTATTCCTCCACCACTCTTGAACACCATAGTGCCGTCAGATTGCTGTTCCACAAATCTTATTATAACAGCACTGTCAAGATTTTTTCCGTCGAAAAATCCTGTTACTCCAGTATAATATCCTCTGTCGTATGTCTCTGCCTCACGTATTATCTCGACCGTTTTCTTCTTCGGTGCTCCAGTCACTGAACCTGCAGGCAAGAGTCGGAAAAACATATCTCCCAGTGTATCGCGGAAATCCTCCGAAAGTCGTCCTCGTATTTCGGAGCTTACCTGAAGCAATGTTCCGTTGTTTGTCTGAACTTCATCTATATATCTGTACTTGGTGACAGTCACTTCAGATGCCATCTGGCTCAAATCGTTCCTTATCAGATCCACAATCGTTGCATGCTCAGCCGATTCTTTTTCATCATTCAATATAACGGATGCTGCATCGGGATATGAAGCATCAATCGTTCCCTTCATAGGATATGAATAAATCATACCATCTGTAATTCTTACAAAAATCTCTGGTGAAAACATTACAAAACGGTCTTGCATCAGTAGTCTGTACTTGGCACGCGAGTGAATGAATATATCTTTAAGGGTAAGATCAGTATCAACCTGTGTCGCACAAGTAAGATTTGTCAGGAATGAATTTCCTGCATACAGATTTTTATAGACAATGTCGAACGAACATGAATACTCCTCCATCGTTTGCGGATGAGGCTCCCACACGAAATGACCCTTAATAGCAGAAGGAGCTTCATTATAGTTTCCACCGGACGGAAAACTGAACAGTATTTCATCGTCAGGCAGATTACTAGGCTCTTCAACTATGCAATTCTCTTCATCGAAGTCTATCAGAAAGAAGAACGGAATTCCTCTTCTTCCATAATAATTCATTCTCTTTATTGCATCCTGGCGCGACAGGAAGTTTAGTCTTGACATTTGTTTTTGCGTGTTTTAAAAGAAAGAATATAAAGTGTGATACAAGTGGCAAGTATCCCCATAAACAGTTTAAGCCACCATTTATCAAAAATAAAGACAATACAGTGTACTGCTGTAATCCACAATGTTCCAACAGATATAACCTTGATTCGCAACGGAATCGATTTGTCCTCTCGAAAGCTCTTTATATAAGGTCCCAGCTGCGGATGCTCGGTCAGCCACTTATAGGCACGCGGCGAACTGCGGAAAAACAATGCGGCCGCCAGCAAAAGAAAAGGTGTTGTGGGCAATACAGGAAGGAAAATTCCTATAATGCCCAGCAACACCGAAACAAAGCCTATGACACTGTATATGTATTTCATATTGCAAAAATAGTATGATTGGGACTGAAATACAAATACGAACCTGATTTTAGTTTATCATAACACATTTTTTTCTCATCTTACGGTCGCAATAGCGCTTGCACTGCCCGCAGATGTCATACCCGAGCATGGCTCCCAAAATGAAATCCTCTTCAGGTGTAAGCTGGTTCAGCGGACGGGTGACTATCATCCGTATGGCATTAATACATTCGTCCTTGCCGAAGAACAAGTTGATACGTTCATCGTCAACATTCTGTATAACGAACTTTATACGCTGTTTCTTCAGACGGTTCACGGCAAACTCCTGATTCTTCCTGTTCATGGTGTAAAGAACCATCTGCCGCACTCCTTTCTTGAACTCATACACATGGTTCAGGAACACCTTCATATCAGTAGGATTTACATTTTGCATCATCATAGGCAATAGGTTTTATGTATAAATATTTTACAATAAAATCTTGATATGTTCAGTCCACTCAGTTACTCTTTCTTCTGTCTTTCCGCTCTCGTTCATCTCGTCAATGGCAAGACCGACAAACATACCGTCAACTACTGCAACAGACGAAGAATAAGTATAATCAGCATCAGACACTCCATTGATAAACTCACATCCGGTGCCTTTCAAATCTTCATAGATGATTCCCATACCATCGCAGAACGTATCGGCATACGATTCGGAATCTCCACAGCCAAACAGTCCTACAAGTTTGCCACTGAGGTCAAGCCCTTTCAACAGCTTCACACCATCGTACCAGTCGTCCTGCAACTCGCCGTCGCCCCAAGTAGATGTACCCAGCAGAAGAACATCGTATGAGTTTACCATATCCGCAGTCATCTTGCTCACATCGTGTACATCAG
>CALUPA010000157.1 GCA_944322395.1 uncultured Phocaeicola sp. | reverse complement strand
TGAACGACTCTGGTGGCGCACGTATTCAGGAAGGTGTGGGAAGTATCTCTGGTTATGCTTCTATCTTCTATCAGAATACTATTGCTTCTGGTGTAATCCCTCAGATTTCTGCTATCCTTGGTCCTTGCGCCGGTGGTGCATGCTATTCTCCTGCACTTACAGACTTCATCTTCATGGTGAAAGAAAAGAGTCACATGTTCATTACAGGACCGGATGTTGTCAAAACTGTAACTCACGAAGAAGTTGATAAGGAAGAACTTGGTGGTGCATACACACACAGCAGCAAGAGTGGTGTGACTCACTTCCTTTGCGAAACAGAAGAAGAAACACTTATGGGTATCCGCGAACTGTTGAGCTTCCTGCCATCAAATAATATGGAAGATGCTCCTGTTCAGCCATGTTCTGATGATATACGCAGAGCAGACGAATCGCTTATGTCTGTAATTCCTGACGACCCGAACATGCCATACGATATCAAGAATATCATCGAGCCTGTAGTGGACAATCAGTATTTCTACGAGGTAATGCCACACTTTGCTAAGAACATGGTAGTGGGATTTGCTCGTATGGGAGGACGTTCTGTAGGTATTGTTGCAAATCAGCCTGCATATCTTGCCGGTGTTCTTGATATTGATGCTTCGGACAAGGCTGCACGTTTCATCCGTTTCTGCGACTGTTTCAATATTCCTATCATTTCGTTCGTTGACGTACCAGGATTCTTGCCTGGATGTGATCAGGAACACAATGGTATCATCCGTCACGGAGCAAAAATCGTTTATGCATATGCTGAGGCTACAGTGCCTAAGATTACAGTTATCACACGTAAGGCATACGGTGGTGCATACATCGTGATGAACAGTAAACCAATCGGTTCGGATGTAAACTTCTCATACCCTACAGCTGAGATTGCTGTTATGGGTGCTGACGGAGCAGTAAATATTCTTTATCGTAAGGCTACTCCAGAAGAAAAGGCTAAGGCAGTAGAAGAATACAAGGAGAAATTCTCTAACCCATACCGTGCTGCTGAGCAGGGATATATTGATGAAATCATTCTCCCAAGAGATACACGTTACAAACTTATTCAGGCATTGGAAATGACTCAGAACAAGAGCCAGAGCAATCCTCCTAAGAAACATGGAAATATGCCTTTGTAATAAGGTAATTGCATAATAATGGAAGATGAACAATGACATTTCATAGATTTTATGATGTTGTTGTTCATCTTTTTTATGTTTACAAATGTTTCACGTATTTTTATGTACCGATGTTTTTTTGTACTTTTACACTCTAAAATAATATATATCAGAATAGTATGAAAAGAATTATTATGTTGGCAGCAATGTTTATCTGCCTTTTTGGTGTAACGAACGTAATGTCTCAAAAGCCTGTACCTGATAAAGCAGGATATATAGTAAAGGTTGGAGATACGGCTCCTGATTTTGAAATGACACTAACAGACGGGACTAAAGTAAAACTTTCAGCACTACGTGGAAAAGTAGTTATGCTTCAGTTCACAGCCAGCTGGTGTGGAGTGTGTCGTAAGGAGATGCCTTTCATCGAGAGTGATATATGGCAGAAACATAAGGATAACAAACAGTTTGCCCTTTACGGTATAGACCGTGATGAACCTTTGGAGCGTGTGAAGGCTTTTGCCAAACAGACTAAAGTAACTTATCCATTAGGGCTTGATCCGGGGGCAGATATTTTTGCACTTTATGCAGAAAGAAATGCCGGAATAACCAGAAATGTGCTTATAGACCGTGATGGAAAGATTGTAATGATGACAAGGCTTTTCAATGACGATGAGTTCAAGGCCCTGTGCAAAAAGATAGATGAACTGTTAAAAGACTGACAATAAAGTATGAAGCGCATTTGTTTTTTATTGTCGTTCTTGTGTGTAATAGCTATTTCGGTATCTGCTCAAAAAAAGAAAGAACCTCTTTTCGGTAAATCTCATTCGTCTTATACGGTTAGCTCTTCTTCGCTTAAAGGTGCTGTGTTCTACCTTGTCAGTGGGCATGGAGGGCCTGATCCGGGTTGTATAGGTAAGTATCAGGGAAAGGAGTTGCACGAAGATGAATATGCATATGATATAATACTTCGTCTTGGTAAGGAACTTTTGGAGAGGGGAGCAAAGGTATATTTTATTATTCAGGATGCTAAAGACGGAATTCGTGATTCTTACATTCTTAAAAACAGCAAGCGTGAAACTTGTATGGGGAAAGCTATTCCTCTTAATCAGATAGAGCGTCTGAAACAAAGATGTGTTGCTATAAATGATCTTTACAGAAAGGATAAGAGTAGGTATAAGCGTGCTATATTTATTCACGTCGACAGCCGTTCAAGAAGCAAGCAGACTGACGTATATTTTTATCATGCTCCAAAAAGCAAATACGGTGAACGACTTGCAAAAGAGATTCAAAAGACTTTCAAAGGCAAATACAGAAAGCATCAGCCTGGCAGAGGGTTCGATGGAACTGTAAGCGAACGTAATCTCTATGTATTGAGGAATACTACTCCCGTAGCTGTGTTTATGGAGTTAGGCAATATGCAGAACGCCCTTGACCAGAAACGTCTGGTGATTCCTAATAACCGTCAGGCCTTGGCCAACTGGATAACTGAGGCTATAGAGAAAGATTATAAGAAGAAATAAGTAACGATGCAATAACTTTCGGGTGATGATTGTACGCAAGAATAGCGTGTACGAATCATCACCTTTTATTTTCCGTAATTTTCTCTCTATATTCCCTTGGAGAAACACCGAAATTCCTTTTTACATATGATGCGTAATGCGATAGAGAAAATGTAATGTCTTTAAAATAATAATTGGAAAAATGAAATCGAGCAATAAAAATATACTTCTTTTGTTAATGATGTATACATTGGTTCTGTCAGTCAAGGGGCAGGACGTGTACAGTCTGGACGAATGTATTACGGCAGCCTTGCAGCATAATGTACGAATCAAGAACGCCGACAATGATATTAAAATGGCTGAACATGACAAAAAGGAGGCTTTTGCAAAAAGCTCCAAAGAAAACAGACGGATAATGAAGTGCGTATCACTGTTGAGAAATACTTCTGGTAAGTTGTTGTGCTCAAGTAGAAACTGAAGACTGTATCGACTGTAGAAAAACAACTGGAAAGGATTCAGCATGATGTGCAGGCTTCGGTGGATGCTGGACTCACAACACGCAATGATTTGCTACAGGTGCAGTTGAAGAGAAACGATATACTAAGCGGAAAGATACAGTTGGTGGACTTTCTTTATAGGTGTGTGCAAACTGTCGTATTGTGTATGAGAGGTAAAATGTGCAAGTAACAAAACAGACACATTATAGGTGATTTATAAAAACGTAAAGGAACATTGCATTTGTTCCCTGTACATAAGTACTGGGTTAGTAGGAAAGGTAGATGGATTGTCCTCTTCCTAAATCGTAGATTTAGGTACAAATGAAGCCTGTCTCTTACAGAAACAGATTAAAACGGGGTTTATCTTGAAGATATACAATATATAGGTTGTTAATATAGGATATTTTGTGTAAATTTGCACTAAAATAGACAAGGGATGATTTCAATGGGTTCAACGACAAAAGAGCAAGACGTGAAGATGCAACAAGATACAAAAGAATGGTTGCGATACTCGCAAGGAATAGCTGCAATCATGTCAAAGCGGATGGCAGAACTTGGTCTGACACAGAGAATGCTTGCGGAAAAAATGGACTGTACCCAGCAATATGTATCCAATATATTGAAAGGGGAAAAGAATATGTCGTTAGAAACTATATGCAAGATAGAAAGTGCGTTAGGTATTGACATTATCAAAGGTCTGAATAAATGAGTAACAAGTAAGAAAGAATATGTCTATACAGAGCGAAGCAGCATTAGAAGCCGGACTGATAAAAACTCTTCAGCAAATGGATTATCAATATGTCCAAATTGCAGAAGAGGATAATCTTTATGCCAATTTCAAGCGACAGCTGGAAATTCATAACCGCAAAAGGTTGGAGGAACACGGACGTACAGAGTTTACAGCAGAGGAGTTTGAAAAAATTCTAATCTATCTTGAAGGTGGTACTCGCTTTGAAAAGGCAAAGAAACTTCGTGACCTCTATCCACTTGATACGGCAGACGGGCAGCGTATTTGGGTGGAATTTCTCAATAGGCAGCAATGGTGTAAGAATGAGTTTCAGGTGTCGAACCAAATAACGGTGGAAGGACGTAAGAAATGCCGCTATGATGTAACCGTTCTTATAAATGGTTTGCCTTTGGTCCAGATTGAATTGAAACGGCGTGGCGTGGAACTGAAACAAGCATACAATCAAATACAGCGCTACCACAAGACTTCATTCCACGGACTATTTGACTATATCCAGTTGTTTGTCATATCCAACGGAGTAAATACACGTTATTTCGCCAATAATCCGAATAGTGGTTATAAATTCACATTCAACTGGACTGATGCTGC
>CALUPA010000156.1 GCA_944322395.1 uncultured Phocaeicola sp. | reverse complement strand
GAATTATATGGAACACAATAAATATCCAATCCACACATTAAATGCCAACATTACAGCAATTTTAAGTAAAATTATTACTGCTGATATTCCTGGTTGTATCAATAATGGGTTGTCAAATGAAATTCGGTTTATAGACGAATGTTCTTACATTACTTGCCCGGCAGAGATTGTTCCTTCTGGACTAAATGGAGAGTGTTACGTCAAGTTATCTTCTGCGTATTGTCAATTTTTATGGCTCTTATGCGATATTACATTAAAAACTATTGACTGTAATATTATTTTGCAAGAGTGTGAAAAAAGTGGTATAACAATTGAGGACTTTAATGCTGAAGTAAAACAGATACTTAATCTTCCCAAAGATGAAGTAAGAAAATTAATACAATTAAAATATCCCAACATTAATATCGACCAATATTTAGACTACCTTAGAAGAACCCCTGATATAACCCAAATACCTGAACTCCAGAAAGAGATAGCAATTGATTTTGAGTTATTATTTGAACTGACAAATGATTCGGTTAATATCGAAAAGTTTACTCAAATAAAATTTACTGGAAAATATACAGAAAAAGTAAACGCAATGTACTGTTATGGTATAGCTTTTGTTTTATTACACGAATTGTCTCATTTCTCATTGGGACATCTTAACAAATCGGAAGAAGAAAATGATGAAAGGGAAGCTGATATAGCCGCATTTTGGGAATTGTATGGTAATCTTTGCGAGTTAGAGCAATTTACCGCAAACTGCGGAATGCTTTGTGTAATGTATTCACTTTTATTTCTGAATCCATCAATGAAGGGTGATGGAATACATCCAAGTGAAGAATTAAGAATTTTTGAGTTATACGAACAAATAAAAAGCGATAATGATAAATACGCCTTACTGGTTATCCATTTGTTTGATATATGGATTTCATTCAACAATATTCAAAGTTATAGTAAAAAGGATGATGAAAATACAGATGCCACCATCCGCAGAATAATAGAGTTTCTCACTACATACAAAATGAGTTTAAATGATAAATGATATGAAAAGTGCTATTGGGAAGTCTTTTATAACCGTATTTATTGTCTGTAAGATAAAGAATTATCACAATTGTGAAACCACATTTAAATTAGATGTAAATCCATATATTGGAATTTAAAACTTTTGAGTTAACATTATTTGATAGCTTATTTGCTTGCTTGGAATAAACCAATCACTAGCATAAACATTTTCAAATCTTTTACCACCTTTATAATGAGTACTTCTACTATACAAATCAAATCTAGCTGATAAAAACAGAGAGCCAAAAAGTTTATAATTAAACTCTCCTTCAAGATGATAAAATGATCCTATGGATTCATCACCATTAACATTGACCGGTTTTCCTCCTGGGCTTTCAGACCAGTTTACATCTGAACCCAAAGTATTCTTTGTGTATAACTTATAAAATTGATTATTGACAGCAAAAGACAGTCTATTTTGCAAGCATGAACCATTTAAACCTAACTTTATAGAAAAGCCTGATGCCCAATTGTAATTACGATGATAATAACGGTAATAATCACTGAGAATACCCCCCAATATCACCCCATTAAAATGCCCAAATGCATTCAATTTGAAATGATCACCTTGAAAACGAAACATTGCTCCACCGCCAACACATGCTGGTGTTCCTAGTTTATATGGAACCACACAGGGTTCAATATCATTAGCGTTATACTGACTTATAGTATCGGAGTCAAAAAAATCAAAATGTTGGAAAAGTCCTATTGAAAGATTACACTTTTTTGTATTAACCAACTCTTTAGATATCAGTTGTCCAATAATTTCAACCCTACTTAACAGTGGTTGAGTTTTCATAAGATTAAATTCCGCCAAACAAGAAAAATGTGAGTATGGCGATTGGGTATCCGTATCAAACGGATCACCATATTCTAAATTTATACGAGCACTTGCTCCCGCTTTAACAATATGGTTATCATCATGGTATGACAAAATTCTAGTTCCCAGTGATAGTCCAATATTTAAAGGAGGTCTACCAAATTCGCGTCCAGAAGCAATACCCTTCTTCCAAGCCTTCCCCGTTACGATACGCGTAATTCCTCTCATAGGAGAAATAATAAAAGAAGCGAGTTCCCTACCAAATCGTTCACATCCAGTTGCTCGATCATCTAAAATCATATCAGACGTTCGATAAAAGACTTCACCTAATGCAGCACCTCCAATAGGAGTAGCAATTATATCATTTGTAGATGGATATTCACGCTCCATAAATAGTTCCCACATAGCACTTCCGCTTATTGCAAAAAGTTCTGATTGCCAAAAATTAAAGCCATTGGATCTTCCTGCATTAAAAAACAGAGAACCATTATATGGGTGTGCAAACATATTGGTATTCAGGTGGTCATTATCCCATTCAAACCCATGCTTAAAATTTTGTTTAATTGTCTCAAATGAAATATACGCATAATGACCTTTTAAAATATATCTATCAAAAGCCCATAAACTGACATTCATACCAAAAGTTTCACCAGCAGCCAGCCAAAAGTTAGGCTTACGATTATAATTTAATTTATCCCCATATTTTAACTGCCTATCTAAACTATCAAGTGTTTCTTGGGCTTGCAAATTGGCAAAACTCTGTAATAAGACAATCGCCAATAATAACATCTTTACATTAAAAAAGTAATGTTTAATAACCAATAAATTCTTCATAAAGAATTTCATAATACTTATCTTAAATGGGGATTATCAGATAATAAATCTTTTATAAAACTCAAACTGAACCATATTATATAATAAGTGAGTAAGCAAATATTGATGCCTACTCACTTACCAATTTATTTTCTATTCAAACATATAAAAAATTAAAATGAAGCTTGATACTGCCCTTTTTGAGCAAAGAATAGTTTAAAGGAACTCATTTTATCATTAAATCCTGGGAGACTGGCATATTTCTTAACTTGTGCTGTAGGAGCAATACAGGTTATCGTTCTATCTGTAAAGCCTTTGTCATCATAGCCAATAAAAACAACGTCTATATCAGTACAAGCATATTCGTATGAACCTAGCATTAGTTTCTTATTAGGGTCATTGGGTAAGTTATTGGTTAAGATAAGAGAAGAACATTTATCATTAAACTTCCATGGGGATTTTTTTAAATCAACGACCTCAGTAGCTTTAACTGTATCATTCAGGACAAATGTGTAATTACGATCTTTAAAATCACGGTCATCATATAAAGTTACAGATGCAAGATCTTCATAACCAGCACGAGAATTAAGCGTATTATATGAAGCTTCAATATTAGGAATTTCTTTAATAAGAATTATTCCTTCAGAATCACATGCCGTTTGAAAATCTTCATATAAAATTATATTCTGGGGATCTCTTGCCACAATAGATAGATTCGTGTTTTCTTTCAGTTCTTTTTCATATATGTTTGAAAAAATATTATCCAAAAAAACGAAATCTCCATTTTCATCATAAGTTGTAGGAATATTCTTATAAACTTCACCTTTATAAGTAATATTCAAGAATTCCTGAGGTTGAAGTTGAACTTCGTCATTTTGAGAAATAACTTCATCACTATTACATGAAGTAAAAGCTACTAAAACAGCTAATGCACATTGTGCTAATTTAAAATACTTCTTCATAACCACAAAATTTAATTGTTAAACATTAGGTTCATGTCCTACAAATATAGGGATAATATCGTAATAAATAGTGATTCATATGTTTTTTGTATTCGATTACACAAAAATTCCTCGCTAAGATTCTAAATTCATAAGCCCAGCAAAAAAAACAACTATTGAATATTTAATCCCCCACTTTATACCAATTAGTATTATAGTATGATTTCTGAATATGATTTTTTATTTTTGGATAAATCTTATTAAGATGATATATATTTAATATTCAAGTATTTCAAAATATAGAATCTTAAATATTTCTTTGCAGCATCATATTAAAACCATATAATCATATCATAATAAAATATGAAATCATACTTAATTTTCGCCATTGTCCTAACGGTGGCATATATCATCTACTACGCCGTAATCATAGCACAGGAACTTTATGGCAAAAAAAGGGAAGAAAAGACAGAGGAAGAGGTATTCGACCTGGATCCGTCTGAGGAAGAAAGCGTCGCAGTCACAGAAAGTGATACCGGTTTCAGCGTAGGCGGTGAGCAATATGAAACAGAAGGTAGCACAGCTACTGAAGAACAACAAGAACCTGAAACCGCTCCCCAAACAGAAACGCCGGAAGAGAAATTACAACGGCTGAAAGCAAAAGCCGAAGAAAGGATGGAAGAAACCGAACCGTATCTGTCGGATGCATTCACGACAGAAGAGATGTATAAAGCAATGGTATCGGGTGGACACATAGAGAACCGTCCGGACTTAGCCTGGAAACCAATCAGAGACAAACTGTAAAACAATACAATGCAACTAACGAGAAAACTACTATGTATTTTA
>CALUPA010000155.1 GCA_944322395.1 uncultured Phocaeicola sp. | reverse complement strand
CAGCTTATACACGAGTTGGCAATGAAAGTGTGGAATGCAATTCGCAACAACTTCTTTCATTGGTTTTAAAGGGTACACACATGACTTGGGATTCGTTACCAACCCAAGTGGATGCCAACAAACATTCTTTCGTTATTCTAGCCAACACCTTCCGCGAGCAAACCCATCAGGAATGGAACGATAAATATTTGGAATCATTCGGACTTGTCACATCTGACGGTAAACTGACCAATGCCGGATTGCTGTTTGTAGATAATTGCACTGTATTCCAATCACGTATTTTCTGCACCCGTTGGACAGGACTCTATAAAGACGATGCTATCAGTTCCGTAGAGCATCGGGCAAATCTAGTATTGCTTTTGAAATATGGTATGGACTTCATCAAGAATTATACCATGAGCGGATGGGTGAAGATGCCTAACTATCGCCTGAACCTCCCAGACTATTCCGACCGTGCTATCTTTGAAGGGTTGGTAAACCATCTTATTCATAGGGATTACACAGTAATGGGTGGTGAAGTACATATTGATATCTATGATGACCGAGTAGAATTGGTATCACCCGGTGCAATGCTTGATGGTACACAAATCCAAGACCGAGACATATACAAAGTGCCGTCCATGCGCCGTAACCCTGTCATTGCGGATATGTTTACCCAATTGGACTATATGGAGAAACGTGGCTCTGGTTTACGGAAAATGCGGGAACTTACGGAGAAACTGCCTAATTTCCTGCCTGGCAAAGAACCACAATATCAAACGGAAGCGATTTCTTTCTATACCACATTCCATAATCTGAATTGGGGAGAGAACAGAAGAATACCTATAGAGGAAGTGGCGGCAAGAGTGAGTGGTTCGGAGGAAAAGTTCGGTGTAAACGAAGAAAGTTCGGTGAAAAAGTTCGGAGACAATTCAAAAAGTTCGGAGAAAAGGTTCGGAGACAATTCAAAAAGTTCGGAGAGTAAGTTCGGAGAGACTGTGGATAAGCCTAAAAATATTGGAAAAACAGCACAGAAAATTATTGATTTTGTTATTTCCGATCCATCAATATCAGCCGAAGCTATGGCTTATAAAATTGGAATTAGTTCTCGTGCTGTAGAAAAGCAAATCGCAAAGTTACGTTCTATGGGTATTTTATCTCGTGAAGGTGCTGATTTTGGTGGCTATTGGCGTATTGTAATAAAACCTGAGTAGGTTTATAATTTGAAATATAAAACTGTTATGCTGAAAAAAGGAATATACGAACATATTATTAATAACGAGATAAGGGGAGAAATTAAACAATCAGAAGCAGAAAATCTGGTTTGTTTGAAAAATGATATTGATACTGCAGAATCTCCTAAGATATTGGCTGATTATTTGGCAAAGGTGATTCGTAATAAACTGGAAGAAATAGAGGATCAACAAGACCGTGTAAATATGATAAACAAAATTTTATCAGAAGCCGGTTTATTGGAAGAAATGCAGATAGTCGATTATGAGAATCTATTGACTGAAGTTATGACGCATCAGCAATATCTTTTTCAAAGTCAAAGTAGATCGCAAACAATTAGACCGATTAGTGGTTTTCGTGTGAGTAATCTTTTTACTGGTGGTGGAAGTACATTATCATTGGGAGAAGAAATTCGTCGTGAAATAGCCAGTGCTGATGAGATATGTTTTATAGTTTCTTTTTTGAAAGTTTCAGGGATACGTATTTTAATGGACGACTTGAAGAAATTTACTCAAAAAGAAGGAAGTCGTTTAAGAATTATCACTACTACTTACTGCGGAGTTACTCAGTCTAAAGCAATTGAACAACTGTTAGAACTTCCCAATACAGAGATTCGTATTTCATATAATACAGATATAGAACGTCTTCATGCTAAGTCATATATATTTTTAAGAAATTCTGGCATGAATACGGCATATATAGGTTCATCAAACTTATCTAAATCAGCTCAGACTGATGGTTTGGAATGGAACATTCGTGTAACAAATATAGAAAATCCACACATAATCAAGACGGCTTTAGCTACTTTTGATATGTATTGGAACAGTCCAAATTTTGAAGATATTAGAATTGGAGGTATAGATAGATTTAATAAAGAGATAAACCGTAATTTATTTAGAAACCGTAGCGAAGAGAATGTATATCACCGTTTTACATTACTTCCACATCAGAAGCAGATTCTAGATAAGCTTAGTATAGAAAGAGACGAAAATCATAACTATAGAAATCTTATAGTCGCAGCTACCGGTACTGGAAAAACAGTCATCTCAGCCTTTGATTATCAAAATTTTGTAAGGACACATTCGCGTAGTCGTATTTTGTTTACAGCACATAGAGAAGAAATTCTTTGCCAGGCATTGAATACTTACAGGAGTGTTTTGAGAGATACAAACTTTGGTTCTTTGTGGGTTGGAGGATATCGTCCGCAGAATGAGGATGAATACGAGAATTTATTTGTCTCCATTTCAATGTTTAACTCAAAATATGATGAATTTTTCTCTTTACTTGATAAAGATTATTACGATTACATAGTCATAGATGAGGCTCATCATAGTCAGGCTGATAGTTATAGAAAACTATTAACTCATTTTAGTCCGCAAATATTAATAGGTCTTACAGCTACTCCTGAGCGTATGGATGGTCGTGATTTACGTCCTGATTTCGGAGGACATATCAGCGCTGAAATACGTCTTCCCCAAGCGTTGCAAGCAGGGTTGTTGACTCCATTCCAGTATTTATGTATAACCGACAATACAGATCTTTCAGATGATTCATTGTGGAGTGGAAATAAATATAATGTGGAAAGATTGTCTGACATGTTATGTAATAAAGAGCGTGTAGGAAGAATAGTAGATGCATTACATAAATACTTGGCTGATGAATACACATGTCGTGCACTTTGTTTTTGTGTAAACAAGAAACATGCGGAATTTATGGCTAAGCAATTATCTCTATATGGTTTTAACGCACATAGTCTTACTTCAGATACCCCCAATGATGTACGTAGAAAACTGACGAAAGATTTGCGTGAAGGGAATATTCACTATTTATGTGTTGTTGATGTTTTCAATGAAGGTATTGATATCCCAGAAGTGGATACTGTACTATTTTTACGTCCTACGGATAGTTTAACAATATTCTTACAGCAGTTGGGACGAGGTCTCCGTTTATCTGTAGGTAAGACAGAACTTACGGTGTTGGACTTTGTCGCACAGGTAAATCGTAAATATGATTTTGCCAGTCGCTTCAGAGCTTTGACACTTAATTCTGATAAAAACATAAGGAAGCAAATTGAAGATGGTTTTACAATGCTGCCTAATGGATGTAGCATTATTATGGAGAAATTAGCACGTCAATATATATTGGATAATATTAAAAGTGCAATTTACAACAAGACGAGAATAATACATGAAATAAACAGTTATGGTGAAACCATACCGACAATCTCGCAATTTCTTGATAATAATGGTCAGGACATTCGTATCTTATATCAAGGTTCAAATTGTTGGACATCATTAAAACGTGCAGCCGGAAAGATTAACTATATTGATAATCACATAACTAAACGCTTAGAGAAAGGTGTTTCAAATTTGATACATCATAATACGGCTAACTTCCTGCATTTTGTTCAAAGATTCGTAAACGGCAACAATGAATTTCGTAAACAAGAAAATGAAACTTATGCATTGATGTTATATTATGCTTTGTTTTCTGATAAGTTGGATAAATCAGGCTTTAATAGCATATATGATGCACTTTCTTTACTCCAAACGGATAAATACAAGTACTTCAATCAGGAGATAAAAGAAATAGCATCTTATTTGCTGGAACATTTGCAAATTAAGACCATTCCATTACAAAATCTGTTCTGTCCTCATATGGAGGTATATGGCTGTTATACACGTGAGGAGATTTTTACATTAGTTGGACGTCAGACAGCAATAAAAAAAATGCAGGGTACAGCAACTGGGGCTTTTCATTTACCAGAACACAATGCTTCTTTATTGTTTGTCACTTTAAATAAGTCTGATAAAGATTTTTCTCCGACTACTCAGTACAATGATTATGTAATCAATGAGAATTTGTTTCACTGGCAGTCTTGGAATTTTGATTCTCATCAGAATGATGGAGGAAAACGATATACCCACCAAATGAAAACACAACGTAAGATTTTATTGTTCGTTCGTGAAAACAAAAAAGACGGCTATGGTAATACCAGTCCTTTTCACTGTTTTGGTTTAGTCAATTATGTATCCTCTCATGGCGATTTTCCAATGAATGTAACATGGAAATTGGAGGAGCCAGTTATGCCATATTTTGTAAAAGCAATATAAAAACAAGAAACTCTGTATAACCCATTGGAACTATACAGAGTTTCTTAATATTATCTTCAGTTACTATAATTGAATTACTTGACTTCCTCAAAAGTAACATGTACTGTAAATCAATTAGTTATGCGTATCTTGGTACAAATATGGGCATTTTATAACGATGCTTTTTAGAGCTAAGAAT
>CALUPA010000154.1 GCA_944322395.1 uncultured Phocaeicola sp. | reverse complement strand
AGAATATGAACGAGATAACAGGGAAGTATTATTCTCCTGAAGAATTTATAGACTACAAAGCCAATGTTGAGCAGCCGTTGCCTATGATATATCAGAGTGGATATCTGACTATAAAGAAATTCGATTTGGAAGAAATGACATTCCTGCTTGATTTCCCGAACAACGAGGTGAAACGTGGGTTTCTTACGATGGTGGCTTCATCTTATTTTGGTGATAGGACGGAGACTGCATCATGGATAAGGAAAGCTGTATCACAATTGAAAAAAGGCGAGATAGACAACTTCCGTACAGGTATGACTGCTTTCCTTGCAAGTATTCCGTATACGATGCGACGCAAAGAGAACGAACGCGAAAAGGAAAGATATTTTCACTACACGTTTTATCTTATAATGCGTCTTATGGGTGTCTATACAGTATATACTGAGAAGGTGCAGAGTCAAGGCCGTGTGGACTGTATAGTGGAAACTCCGGATTATGTCTATATATTCGAATTCAAACTTGACGGAACTGCAGATGAGGCTATGCGCCAAATAGAGGAGATGGGGTATGCCCGTGAATATGAGTCTGACAGCCGGAAACTTTATAAGATAGGTGCCGTATTTTCTTCCGAAACGGGAACGATAGAGGAATGGATGGTCGGATAAAATTATGAATGTAATATCTTTTGTGTAAATTTGCAGCTCAAACTTTATATTGACTTATATATTATACATTTATATAAAAGATGACTGATTATTTGGATGAACTTAATGAGAGTCAGCGTGCTGCCGTGCTTTATAATGACGGGCCTTCGTTGGTGATAGCCGGAGCTGGTTCCGGAAAAACCAGGGTGCTGACGTATAAGATTGCTTATCTGCTGGATAATGGTTACGAGCCGTGGTCGATTCTGGCACTTACGTTTACCAATAAGGCTGCACGCGAAATGAAGGACCGTATAGCGCGTGCTGTAGGTACAGAAAAAGCAAAGTACTTATGGATGGGGACTTTCCATTCTGTCTTTGCAAGGATATTGCGTACGGAAGCAGCTGCACTGGGATATTCTTCGAATTTCACAATATACGATTCGTCTGACTCGAAGAGTCTGATAAAGTCTCTTCTAAAAGAACTGAATCTGGATGAAAAGGTCTACAAGCCGGGACTTGTGCAGTCGCGCATAAGCAATGCCAAGAATCATCTGGTATCGGCACAGGCATATGCGGCAAGCAGTGAGTTCTTCAGAAGTGATTCTGAGGCCAAGATTCCTGCCATGAGGGATATATATATAAGGTATTGCGAACGATGCAAGCAGAGCGATGCGATGGATTTTGATGACCTCCTGGTAAATACGTTTCTTCTGTTTAAAAACAATCCGGATATATGCGAGAAGTATGCCGACAGGTTCAGGTATGTGCTGGTAGATGAGTATCAGGACACGAACTTTGCCCAGCATAGTATAGTACTACAACTGACAAGCAAACATCAGCGTGTCTGTGTAGTGGGTGATGACGCCCAGAGTATTTATTCTTTCAGAGGGGCGAACATCGATAATATCCTGAAATTTACGAGGCTGTATGATGATGCCCGTCTGTTCAAACTGGAACAGAACTACCGTTCTACACAGTTGATTGTGAAAGCTGCAAACAGCCTGATAGAGAAAAACCGCGAGCAGATAAGGAAGGAGGTATTTTCTGAAAATTCAGTTGGAGAACCTATAACTGTAACCAGTGCGTACAGTGATGTGGAGGAAGGTGAGATTGTGGCTAACAGGATTACTGCAATGCATGTGAAAAACGGACAGCCATATAGTGATTTTGCCATTCTGTACAGGACAAATGCGCAGAGTAGAATATTTGAAGAGGCTTTGCGAAAACGTGCTGTGCCATACAGAATATATGGGGGGCTTTCGTTCTATCAGCGCAAGGAAATAAAGGATGTTATAGCATATTTCCGTCTGGCGGTAAATCCTCATGACGGAGAGGCACTGAAAAGGGTAATAAACTATCCTGCCAGGGGGATAGGCGATACGACTCTTAATAAGATTATTGCCACTGCTGCACAGGAGGGGGTGAGTCTATGGACTGTAATTTCGTCGCCTCTTGATTATGGGCTGAATATTAATAAAGGAACTCATACCAAACTACAGGTCTTTAGGGATATAATAGCGGGATTTGTAAGCAAGGTTGAAAATACCAATGCTTATGACTTGGGTAAGGAAATTATTGGGGCATCAGGTATTATGGCAGACATAATACAGGACACTTCGCCCGAAGGATTGAGCAGACGCGAGAATATTGACGAACTTGTGAATGGTATGTATGACTTTTGCGACATACGCCGCGAGGAGGGCAATGAAAGGATGTTCCTGACGGATTATCTTTCGGAGGTGTCATTGCTTACAGACCAGGATGGAGAAAAGGATGACAGTGTGCCTAAGGTCACTCTGATGACTATTCATTCGGCCAAGGGACTTGAATTCAGAAATGTCTTTATAGTGGGTATGGAGGAAAATCTGTTTCCGGGACCTATGTCTTCCGATTCGCCAAGGGCTTTGGAAGAGGAAAGACGACTGTTTTATGTGGCTATAACGCGTGCCGAGGAGAACTGCTTTATATCGTATGCCAAAAACAGATACAAGTATGGCAGACCTGAATTTTGTAATCCTAGCCGTTTCCTTAAGGATATAAATCCTGCATTCATGAAGATGCCGGCAGACAGTGGATTTGCTGCTGTGCGTAGTAACGAAGGATATGCAAAACGCAATTATGAAAGGAACTACGAAAGGACTGATAATTACAGGAGTGACGGACCTTCGATGTTCGATGGTGGGGAGATTCCTCAGGAGCCTGTAAGATTTGTGAAACCTGCGCCGCCAAGGAATCTGAAAAGGATTGTTCCTGCGTCATCTGCTTCTTCCGTAAGTCATGGCACTTCATCCGGAAAGGCTGATACCCATGGCGTGGATGTAGGTCGCATCATTGAGCACGAACGTTTCGGCAGGGGAGAGGTTGTGAGACTGGAAGGTAGCGGCGACAACTGTAAGGCTACAGTAAGATTTGAGAATGCCGGCGACAAGCAGCTGTTATTGAAATTTGCACGTTTTAAAATTATTGGATAATTAGAATTATGGATTTGACTAAAGTGCCTTCTCCATGTTATGTCATGGAAGAGGAATTGCTCAGGAAGAACCTGAGTCTGATAAAGAATGTAGCCGAATCGGCAGGAGTGGAAATCATTCTGGCTTTCAAGGCTTTTGCCATGTGGAAGTCGTTCCCTATTTTCAGAGAGTATATCAATTATACTACTGCAAGCTCTGAGTATGAGGCCCGGCTGGCTTATGAAGAATTCGGAAGTCGTGCGCATACTTATTCGCCAGCGTATACTGATGAGAATTTTCCTGCTTTTCTGAAATACAGCAGCCATATCACGTTTAACTCGCTTTCGCAGTTCAACCGTTTTTATCCTATGGCGAAAGAATCGGGAGAGGATGTATCGTTGGGAATACGTGTCAATCCGGAGTATTCGGAAGTGGAAGTGGAACTTTATAATCCATGTGCGCCGGGAACACGCTTCGGAGTGACTGCAGATCTGCTCCCTGATGTGCTGCCTGAAGGTATTGAGGGATTTCACTGTCACTGTCATTGCGAATCGAGTTCGTATGAGCTGGAAAGGACTCTTGAACATATAGAGAAGAAATTCTCAAAGTGGTTTCCTCAGTTGAAATGGCTGAATTTGGGAGGTGGTCATCTGATGACGAGAAAGGATTATGATGTTAATCATCTGATAGGGCTGCTGAAAGGGTTAAGGCAGCGTTATCCTAATCTGCAGATTATTCTTGAGCCTGGCTCGGCTTTTACGTGGCAGACAGGACCGCTGGTAGCTTCGGTGGTTGATGTGGTGGAAAGCAGGGGAATACGTACAGCGATACTTGATGTAAGTTTCACATGCCATATGCCTGACTGTCTGGAAATGCCTTATCAGCCTGCCGTTCGTGGGGCAGAGTCGCTCCCTGCCGATGCTGTAAAAATGTCGGCTCCTGGCGAACATGTATACAGGCTGGGAGGTAACAGCTGTTTGAGCGGTGACTATATGGGTAGTTGGAAATTTGACCATGAATTGTCAGTGGGTGAGAGAATAGTGTTCGAGGATATGATTCACTATACTATGGTGAAGACAAACATGTTCAATGGTATTCATCATCCTTCGATAGCTATACTTCATACTGACGGAAAACTGGAGGTTTATAAAACTTTCAGGTATGAGGATTACAGAGACAGAATGTGCTGATAGATATGGTTTGCAACAAAGCGCGATTTTTTGTTGCAAACCATGTTTTTTGACATGTATTGAAAATCAGATACTTGTGAACTTTTGAAAAAAAAGTTGTAAAAAAAGTACTCAAATGTTTTGGTAGTTTCGAAAAAAGCTATACCTTTGCACTCGCAATCGGGAAAACAACTAACGATTGAATAAATAATGCGGAAATAGCTCAGTTGGTAGAGCATAACCTTGCCAAGGTTAGGGTCGCGAGTTCGAGTCTCGTTTTCCGCT
>CALUPA010000153.1 GCA_944322395.1 uncultured Phocaeicola sp. | reverse complement strand
ATCATTATTGTTAAAGGTTACGGCGCAAAGGTAGGGTTGTGAATAATGTGCGTCAAGGCGGAAAATAGTATGCTTACCATAATAATCATTGATTATCAGTATTATCCGTAACTTCCTTGTGCTTTAGTTTAATTTATGGTTTAATCCAGAAATAAACCAAGATGTTTGACAATAAATTAATAATCTCTTGCAGTTTTAAAGCTGCTCTACAAATATAGCTATTAATATCAAGATAGTAAATAAATTTAATATATTTGATGCACAATATATAAAAACAGCATAAGAGTTTTTGGCTCAAATGCTGTTCTTACATATAAATTTTAATTGGCTATTTATTCATATAATCTACTATCTGCCTAAACACGTCACCAGCCATAAAACCAGCAGCAGGTAAATCTTCCTTATTGATAGAAACAATAATAGAATATTGTGGATTGTCTGCAGGGAAATAACCACAGAACTCTACAATATAGCTTCCATCTTCAAGTTGTAAAGTACCTGTTTTTCCAGCTACCTGTACTTTCTCTGATTTTGCAGTTTGTCCTAAACCATCAGTTACCACATATTTTAATGCTTGCTTTAGGCTATCTGTATTTGCTTTACTTGCTATATTCCCATTCTTGGCAATATCATTATATAGAGTAAGCATTTTTAGAGTATTCAGACTATCTAAATTAATCCCCATTTTATTTAACTGGGCTTGATATGCCTGTTCACTGCCAAAAGCCTTTTCTATTGTTTTATATACTGCAATTTCAGAACTCACAGCTAATCCTTGTTGGATAGTGATTGTACCATATCCACCTCTTTGCCAGTTATGGTCTTTTATCTCTATTCCATTATTGGAATAAATCCCATTACCAACATTTACAGTATCTGATAATTTGACTTTACCTGTTTCCAGTGCTGCCAATATAGATAAAGGTTGTATCAATCCCAAAGTTTGTGTTTGGGGTAGATTCTCACTTGTCTGATAAGTTGCACAATCTTTTCTTTCAAGTCCTACCATAGCTTTTATTTGCCCTGTCTGAACTTCCATGATTATGGCTTGACCAGATAAAGCATTAAGTTCTGATAGCTTGCTTTCTAAGATAGTTGTAATTTCTGTTTGTGTAGTGCTGTCTATGGTGGAATCAGACTCTATAACTGAGGTCTTTAAGTTACAAGCACTCAATATGATAATGTTGAATAAAAGATAAGTTATTTTTTTCATTGTTTTTTGATTAAAATTACTTTCCTGTTTTCCTTCGTTTTCTTTTAATGTGTTCAAAAACTTATTCTTTGTATTCTCCTCATTCTTTTTTTTGCTTTAACAGTTCTACAAGATAATTAAGGGACTCAAGAGCACCATTTATTGCATCATTATTGTTTACTGAATCATTATTATTATCTGAATTTCTATTAGAGTAATCTTTTAAAAATATATAATCATCGAAATCACCATTTAGGATATTCTGCTTAATTTTCTCCTTGTATTCTTTAATATCTATGTATGGATAATTTATTAGTAAATTCATAAAAGATAAAGAGCCAAAAATAGGCATCAAAATTATTCCTAAATTGAAGAAATCAATATTTATCAGATAAAAACCTATTATTGTCAAAATAATAAATATTGTTTCTATTATTTCCCATTTTTTTTTTGATGAACAGAGCTTTTTATAAGACAAGTCATTTCGTAATATATAATCTTTATTTTGCTCCCAGTATTCTAATCGTTTTTGGTTTAGATATTGCTGAACTCGTTCTTCTTGTCTTTTTATTTGTTCTCTACGCTCTTCTTCTTCTATTCTTCTTTGCTCTTCTTCTATACGTTTTTGTTCAGCTCTTTGTTGAGCTAATAAAACTCTTATTCTTTGATGCTCTTCTTCTATTCTTTTGTGCTCTATATTCTCAAAATAGGAATTTAATTCAGTAAGTGATTTAGGTTGAAATGACTGACTTTGTTTTTCATCAATCATAAAAGCATATTTATTTGTCCCGTCTTGTTGTAAGGCAAATATAGTTTTATCAAAAAAAGAGGGGTGGAGCATATAAGATTGTTCCTTAAAAGAAAGGATAATAGACTTATTTGCTGATATATATTGCCAATTACCGTTGTGTACATTGCCATTTACGGATGCAATAAGGTTACCATTTTCTTGAAAGATATAGAGTTCTTTATTTCCTGTATCATTAAAAACTAACCATGATTTATTGCATAATATAGTCTTGACATCCAGATTCTCACTAAATCTGTTGTATTTATTAAGAATATCTAATAAGTATGTTTTCATATATTTATTATTTGTTCTCAAAGATATTAAATATTCTTTATTTATAAAGTATAAAATTATCAGAGTTGCCTTTTTTCTTTATAAAAACAGCATAAGAGTTTTTTTAAGCTCAAATACCGTTCTTTAATAAAGGCTTATTAAAAGACTTTCATATGTATGATTTCCGTTGGTATGAATCATCTGTGAATGTGATGTTATTGCCTATTTATATATTGTATATTCCCAATTTTACTATATTTTTGAATCTGAGCTTTTAACTTAATTACTATAAATGTTTACTCCTATGTTTAATGCGACTTATGATGAACTTTTAATTGTTTATGGATTTTATCGAATTAATGGAATCGTTATTTACATGTTTGTTATTTGATTGACGAACAATCATTCTATCCTTAACAGACTTATCATTTACGATTTCTCTTAATCTTTCAACTCTTATTCCATAATTAAAACCTTGAGTACCATTAATGCCAGCAAAATTTATAGCTACCAATTCTCCATATTGATTAACAACAGGACTACCACTTGACCCTGGTAAAGCTGGTATTGAGTACATTATCTTAATGCTATCAGTTTTTTGGCTGATATAACCTTGAGTAATTTGCGCCTTAATTCCATCATTAGTTGATGCTAATGTTGGTCCTTGATTAAAACCAATCATGTATAGTTTAATTTCTTCATCATTACGAATTTCATTATTGTAAAGATTAAAGATGTAATTATCCTGTGGAATCATGAAGTCACTATATAAGTTTCTATAAGTAATATAACCTCCTAATTTCGTGGGCTCACAAGACCATTTAGGAGTATCGTTCAATTTGCAGACATTCCAAAATTCATTAGCATCAGCAATTTGGATTATTCCTAAATCATAATTAGGGACATCTTTTACAACGAAACAATCTATTAAATCATTACTTGATGTTATATGGCTTCCATTATATGCTATTTTGATTTCAGAACACAGCTCCACTTCAAAGTTACTTAATCCTATTTTCCTTAAACAGTTATCTCTGTATTCTGTGTATGCTTTTATTGCTTTCTTACACATTTGAATTCCTTCTATCATCATTGCATAGCCTTGTGAATTGAGTCTTTTATTATCTCTAATTTCCTTTTCAAATATATCTAAATCATGTTGCTCTATTTCAATTCGTTGGTTGCATTTATCTATTTCTTCTTTTAAGTAGGTAATAAATGCTTGATAGATAAGAGTTTTGTTAGTAGTAGGATTGATAACGTGACTGTTTGTAACAATCGTTCCTCTTGGAGATATGATGAATCCAGTACCAAATATTGTACTTTTAATCGTATCATTTACTTCATTAAAATTATTGGATATAGTGTGGGATATGTTTTTTAATTTCCCATCTTGTAATTTAGAAAAGACATAATTGGTTGAATAGAATCCATTATCTGATAGTGTGATTTTATAATAATATGTATTCTGAATCAAGACTACTCCAGAAGAAGCCTGTTCATATAGTTGTTCTTGTGTATAACTATCCTTTTTAGATGTACATGCCATCATACTAAGAATAATTAATCCATAAAGAAGATGTTTCATAGTTTCTTGAGATTATGCCTACCTGCTCCCTTGAATAAGCAATAAATAAAAAAGGTGTGGGAACACTATTTGCTTTATCCTACATTCAGGTCTTCGCACTACCTTTGGAATGGATAAAACAATAGCCCCACACCAAACGGTATATAGAAACCTTAGAAACATAAGGTAGGTATATATCAAGTATGGGTGCTATTGCTATCATCTTCATTCCAATATCAAAGTTGCGAAGTTTGAATGTAGAAGATAATTTCAATAAACACCTTTCGTTTAATTATGTCCTTCCAGTTTATTAACTCTATAATCCACTGGAATTGATGCAAATGTAACGAAAGGTTTTGATATTTTGAATAAAATCTAAAATAAATATTAACTTATATAC
This sequence comes from uncultured Phocaeicola sp., assembly GCA_944322395.1. Lineage (GTDB taxonomy): Bacteria > Bacteroidota > Bacteroidia > Bacteroidales > Bacteroidaceae > Phocaeicola. The sequence continues at coordinate 360 of CALUPA010000153.1, read as the reverse complement.
TCAAAATTTATATGACTATATATATACGGCTATTTCTTTGGATATTTTGAAACAGCTATCTCCAATATGGATTATAAAAGTAGAAGTGATTCTAAAGTTTAAAAACTTATGTATTTGACCTGTTACTATAAGGCTGAAATGCCAAACATAAATAATCAGATTTTAGGTATATCTGGAGCTTAAAATTAAGGTAGGACAAACTCAGATTAGGGTATATAAAGCTAACCTTGTTCTTGATTTGTCCTACCTTTTTAGATATTCATATCATTAAAACGGTCTGTTACCATATTTATAATCCAGTATAGAATTACAGATTCTATCATAAAAAGAGAATCCGCAACCTGTATAGAAATATCTATG
>CALUPA010000152.1 GCA_944322395.1 uncultured Phocaeicola sp. | reverse complement strand
TTGGCGGCGGTGTCTGTATAACGGAAAGGTCTCTTGCACCCATAAGCGAGAACTGAAGTGTTCGCGGAATAGGTGTAGCCGTCATAGTAAGCGTATCTACATTAACCTTTATCTGACGGAGTTTTTCTTTCACACTTACACCGAACTTCTGTTCCTCGTCTATTATGAGTAGACCCAAGTCCTTGAATTTTACATTCTTGCCTATTATCTTGTGAGTACCTATAAGGATATCTACCTGACCATCGGCAAGTTCTTTCAATATCCTGCTTGTATCCTTGGCGGTACGTGCGCGGCTCAGATATTCCACCTTGCATGGCAAACCTTCGAGTCGTTTCTTGAAAGTCTGGAAGTGCTGGTATGCAAGAACTGTCGTAGGAACAAGTACCGCCACCTGCTTATTGTCGGCCACAGCCTTAAAGGCTGCCCTTACGGCAACTTCCGTCTTTCCAAAACCTACGTCGCCACATACAAGTCTGTCCATTGGACGGTCGCTCTCCATGTCGGCTTTCACTTCCTGAGTGGCTTTCGACTGGTCAGGGGTATCTTCATAAAGGAACGAAGCCTCCAGTTCATGCTGTAGGAAACTGTCCGGACTATACTTGAACCCCTTTTCCTGCTTGCGCTGCGAGTAAAGTTTTATAAGGTCGCGTGCAATGTCCTTTATCTTGGTCTTGGTACGTTCCTTTATCTTCTCCCACGCGCCTGTTCCCAATTTGCTTATTCTAGGCGGTTCGCCTTCCTTACCTTTATACTTTGATATTTTATGCAGCGAATGGATTGACACGAACACTACATCATCATTCTGATAAACGAGCTTTATAACCTCCTGAGTGGTATTACCGTTAGGTATGCGAACCAATCCGGCAAAACGACCTATACCGTGGTCTATATGTACCACATAATCGCCAGGTTCAAACTGATTAAGCTCTTTAAGTGAAAGTGCAACTTTTCCACTTCGTGCCTTGTCGCTACGAAGATTGTATTTGTGAAAGCGGTCGAATATCTGATGGTCTGTGAATATACACATTCGCACTGTATGGTCTACGAAACCTTCGTGCAAGGTACGGTCCACCGGCTCGAATTCTATATTGTCTCCCCTCTCTTTGAATATATCTCTCAGTCGGTCGGTCTGTTTAGAGCTGTCGGAACATATATATATATTATATCCACGCTGTATAAAATCATTCAGCGAAGACGATACCATATCGAAATTCTTATGGAATATTGGCTGGACAGAGGTTTCGAAAGTAAGTTTGGCCTGTGGTGTTCCTACAGGTTTGGCACCGAAATCCACTCTTCTGAAATCAAGTGCCTTGTCTGTAAAATCTGTTCCCTGTATAATGGTCTTCTGAATATCAGGCAATTCCACATTTCCATCCTCGGCAGCTACTATCGCCTGTGATGAAAGCACATCATCGTGAATGCTCTGTATTCTCTCTCTCACCCACAAAAGGTCTTTCACACAAAGCAGAGTCTGCGATGGAAGGAAGTCAAGGAATGTTACGGAATCGCCGCCCATACCTGTCAGCTCCGGAACTATATTGACAGCAGTCTTCTTCTCCTTCGACAGCTGTGATTCTACCTCAAAAGTTCGTATACTGTCTATCTCATCACCAAAGAAATCTATACGGTAAGGATACTCGGAAGCAAATGAAAATACGTCAAGAATACTTCCTCGTGTAGCAAACTGCCCTGGCTCGTAGACATAGTCCACATGATCGAATCCCAACGATACCAATTGCGCGGCTATAGCGTCAGTCTCTACATTCTGACCTACTTTGAGCGATACAGTCTTGTCCGTCAGAAGTTTCTTCGATACCACTTTCTCTGCAAGCGCCTCAGGATATGTAACCACTGCCACGTTATCCCTCTTTTCCATACGGCTTAACACTTCGGTACGCAGAATCTCATTGGCAGCATCTTTCTGTCCGTACTTGATGGCACGCCTAAAGGATGAAGGGAAAAACAGAATATCCGCATCACCATTGGCCTGAACCATATCGTGATAGAAATATCCAGCCTCCTCGCTGTCATTGAGCACAAATACATATACTGATGGATTTTCCTTAATAAATGCAGAAAAGAACAATGATACACACGACGCATGTACACCGCCCAGATAAATAGTCTTAGCACTGCCATCCCTGAGAACTGATGCCATAACCTTACTGTTAGGATGAGCAGCATATACGTTTTGTAATTCTGAAATAGTCATCGTTATCAAAATAAATCGTGCAAATTTACGAAAATCTTATTATTTTTGCACTTATAGTTTTTAATGATTTGAATGATATGTATAACGAAATAAAAAAACTGCTTCATTACCACAATATGAATGAAGCTCTGGAAAAACTTACAGAATTTGCATCTTCTACAGACAACTGGCAAATTAAATCGGAGATAGAAAATCTGAAAACTACATACGGATACATGATTCAATATGCAGCTCAAGGAGTGAACGACCCTGAAAGAAAAGACATGTACAACAAACTGTACAGAGATGCTTTGATATTAAACGATAAAACAAAAATACAGCACATGCTGGAGAACGAAGATTCATATGTATCACGTAAATACAAATACGCCAGAAACAATTCATGGTCCAAATATTCTGAAATATGCATAAACCTTGAGACAATACAAAAGGATATTTATGCAGCTGAAAGTTATGAGGAACCCAATAAAACAGAACTCATACAAACCATGATAAAGAAACGACAGATTACTCTGGAAAAACTGTTCGACCAGACATGGATACCTTTGACCTGGAACAATGAAGATTACGACGGTGCATTGTCTATAATAGAATCAAATCTTATTTCGGATAATATAAAGGCCTTGTTGGCATCGGCCATTTGTTTGAGTTCAATCTACTTGCTTGATCCGTACAAGTTACGACTTCTTATCTTCATGTATATGAACTGTAAAAACCCGGTTGTGTCACAGCGTGCACTGGCAGGTATAATGATAAGCATATTTATACAGAATGAATCGATAGAGAATTCTTACCCTACTCTATTTCACGAAATAGGACTCATGAAGGAGAATCCTAATTTCTTCGATGACTTCTATGCAATCATCATACAAGTGATTTTATCTCTTGATACAGAAAATATTGAAAAAAAGATGAGAGACGAAATCATCCCTTCGATAATGAAATCGTCAGAGATTATGGAGCCTATAGATGACGTTTCAGAAATCAACATCGACGATTTGATAGAAAAGAATCCGCAATGGAGGGAAAGTATTGAGAAAATAAATGACCAGATAAAAGAACTGGACATGTTACGTCAGGAAGGTGCCGACACTAATATGACCACATTCTCGCAACTGAAAAAATACCCTTTCTTCTACGAGCCATCACACTGGTTCTACATATTTAGCGAGGAGATACCTGAAGTGTTTGATATGGCAATAAACCAGAATAATAATTTCAGTTCATTCATTAAAACTCTGGAAAAAGCAACAGATATGTGTGATTCTGATAAATTTTCATTATTAATCACTTTCAAATCCATGCCTAATTTGCCTATTGAAGCAATGAATTCGGGTCTTTCAATGCAAAACAAAATAAATGATGAAACAGCAGGGATAAACATCGAAAAGAATCGTCGTCATATTGAAAGCAGACATTTCATTCAGGATTTATACCGTTTCTGTAAATTATGGGGATACAAAAATGATAAAATTGATATATTCTCTGAAGGTATATCATTGTGGAAAAATGTCTGGATTCGTAATATAGTGAAAGAAAACGGCAAATTAAAGCAACTTGCAGACTACCTGTTTGCCAAAGAACATATAATGGATGCAATGTTCTCATATATGGATATACTTGATGATAACCCTACTGACTACGAAGCATTCCAGAAAGTTGGATATGCTAATATCCTGGAGAAAAATTACGCCAGTGCCATAAAATCCCTCAGTACAGCCAATATACTTAACCCCGGTAATATATGGACTCTGAAAAACTTGGCACAATGCTATAAAAAGACCGGACGTTACGATTTAGCTTTGGAATGCCTTAAGGAGGCTGAAAATATAAATCCTGACGACATCAGTATTTGTAACCTAATAGGACAAATATTAATAAGCGACAGCATTTACGACGAAGCACTGAGATATATGTTCAAGGTAGAATATATGACTAAAGGCAGAACATCGGCGCAACGAGCCATAGCATGGTGCTATTTCATGACAGAAAGAAACGATGAAGCAATAAATATGTACAACAAGATCTTACAGAAAAAAGATGCCAAGGCTGAGGACTGGATGAACATGGGACACGTGTATATAGTAAACAATGATATTAAAAACGCTGTTTCATACTATAAGAAAGCTAATGAAATGCTTGACAAAAAATCTTCATTCTACGAAATATTCTCATCTGATATAGATATGCTTCAGAAAAAAGGAGTGGAGAAAGAAATCATATTCATGATTCCTGATATGGTAACACTGTAATACATTATAAATAAAGCCGGACTGCTCATATCCAAATAGTCCGGCTTTTTTATGTAAGCTTCCAATTTTAGGGTGCCCCCTTTTAGACGGGCACCAGCAGGCACCCGTCAAAAAAAGAGTCCACAAATTTAACGATTATTATTTGCATATTGTCATGGGAAGAAGGTTTTCGTAATCCGTTCTTCC
>CALUPA010000151.1 GCA_944322395.1 uncultured Phocaeicola sp. | reverse complement strand
CGCTGTGGGCTTTTCTTTTGCTTGTACTGTTTCTGAAATCGGCTTTTGCGCATCAGGCAGAAGTGGTTTTCAGAAGGGATTATAGAACGATGTAAAAAACATAAAAAGGAGACTACAATTTGGAATTATAAACAGGAAAATGTACCTTTGTAATGTAATGATAAAGCTTAGACAAGCGAAAGTCTATGAGTGACACAAAAAGACAGTTTTCAGTTACTAAATCGTTACACTTGAAAAATTGAACTGAATTAAAATGTTGATTCATAAGGATTTTGGAGAGAAAGGTTCATAATCCTCTCTCTCCGCTGAAAGTCTTATCAGACATTTGTTTGGTAAGACTTTTTTTATTTATTATACTTTCAATGTATCCCTATAATATATTGCAAAAAAAATAGATATTGAAGACTGAATGATGCTTCAATATCTATCTTATTTATATGATACCTTGTTTGCTTAGTTCTTTTGCTACATCTTCTAATTCATCATACCATGCCTGACCGAACTTTCTTATCAGCGGTTCTTTCAGGAATTTATAAACAGGCAGATTTTCTTTCTTACCGAGTAGGACTGCTGCCTTGCATACATCCCATCTGTGATAGTTTACAGCCTTGAAAGGTCCGTAGTCGCCTATTCTGATAGGGTACAGATGGCATGATACTGGTTTGTAAAAATTGCATTTGCCTTCTCGGTATGCTTTCTCTATTGCGCAATAACAATAACCTTTTTCATCGTAACATGTGAATACACAGTCCTTGCCGTTTACAATAGAAGTTACCAAATCTCCATCCTGATCGGTATAAACCACTCCTTGTTTATCAATCACGGCACGTGCTTCAGGAGAAAGGTCGTTCCATATCACTGGCAATACCTCCTCCAGTTTTTCTACTTCTTCAAGTTCTACCGGTGCACCGGCATCACCTTCTATGCAGCATTCTCCTTTGCAGGCATCAAGATTGCACAGAAATTTCTCGCGGAATACGTCGAGGCTTACTACTACGTCGTCTATTTGAACCATATGATATAAAGTTTTTTGCAAAGATAAAACATAACAACAATTGAATTTACGTTGTCCATAAAAAAATGTATTATATCTGTGAATGTATAATAATCGTTTATCACGGCAACCAGTGATTTTCCTATATTAAAAAAATCTTTAATAACAAAATATTACTCTCCAATAGATAAAAAGTGATATTTTTGTTAGGCATAAGATTGTAATTAACAACATATTAAAAAAAGATATAGCAATGAAAGACTTATTAAAACTAAGCAAACATGCTTTTGCTTTATTAATCATGGCAATCATGGTTACATCGTGTGTGGAGGATGAGCAGAATCCATACTCTTTAAACGGCAATGAAGGTCAGGATAATGCAAAGATTGAAGTAAAACTGCCTAATCCGAATTACATAAGTTTCTATGTAGGGGACGAAGTTGTTGTAAAAGGCTCAGGATTAAAGGATGATGACGAGATTTATGTAAGGTTTGTATATGATGAAGAAGAAAGCGGAGAAGATATCAATGGAGATGGAATTTTACAGAAAAGTATCAATGCTAAAGCTGAGATTAAAGAATGTTCATCAGAAAAACTGATATTTTTTGTACCGGAAGAAGCTGATCCGTATGCTACGCGTTATACTGAATTTAATGTATATCTGAAAAGAGACGGAAAAGAGCATAAAATAGGATATATAAACCTGAGAGGTGTATATAATAGCGTCGTAGACCAGGAGACAGTCATATTACGTAGAGATGAGGGTTATGAATGTGCATTTCCTAAAGATATAAGAGTGTATCTGCAAAGATTTACAATAAACAGTGAGACTTACGAATATGAGTTTATAGGTGAGAAAAATTATTTGGAAATAGCAGAGCTGCAGGATTACTATATATTATGTAATTGTCAGAATATAACTGGCGATTGGATGCTTTTGTATGAAGCTAACGGAGAAAGGGGTATCTGCGGAGAAATACATCTGTAATATTTATTATCTATTGATATTTGTATCACTGAATAAAATCAAAAGAAAACTATGATAAAGAAACCTATATTTATAATGATGTCATTATTGGGTATGATATCATCATCGGCAATGGCTCAAACAAATGAAACAACAGAAGTTGAACAGATTGAGATGAAGGATTCACTGCAAGAATCATTAAACACGGTAGTTGAAGAGCGGAATAACCTTGAGACTGAGGCTCTTTACAAAAAGATTTGGAATGACCGTGCCAAATACTTTAATATATCTTATGTGAAACAAAGTTTGTCAATACAAGATGCCAATTGTACATGGAACAATTCTATTGGTGTGGCATTGACTAGAGGACGTACATATTATCTTCATAAAAAGCCTATTCTTGGTATGATTAAGTTTGGTATTGACTGGAGTTTCTTCGATGTGAATTTCTCGTTATATGAAGATAAATTCGGTTTCCTAAGCGGAGAAAATGGAAATGCTTACGGTGGAAACTATTACAATCCGTCTGAAGAATACAATGTACAGGAAAGATATGATGACTACAATGATGAAGGCGCTAGCAGTGCTGAAAAAATGTATCAGGCAGAGATTGGTATGCAGATAGGTCCGTCAGTAACGATAAATCCTATAGACCATCTGAAAGTTAACGGTTATTTTCGCGTGACACCATCTTATTCTATGCTATATTATGGTGATGAGTTTAATGGAAGTTACGGAACTTTCTTTTCTGCTGGTGGAGCAGTCTCATATAAAGTAATATCAATAGGTGTAGAAGGAAGGTGGGGAAACACTAAGTATAATAACCTTGTTGATCTTGGAGGTATGCTAGGAGATGATGACAGCGAGGACAGTATGCCTAAATCAAAATGGAAAACAGGCTCTACACGTTTCTATATAAGCTTCAGATTCTAATAAACAGATATATTATACAATGAAAGAGGTTGTCCGTTGGGCAACCTCTTTCATTGTATATGATGTATTGGCGTTAGTTGAAGCGCTCGTGCAGCAGATTGATTTCCTTATTCAAAAGACTGTCGATACGGTTGAAACGGCTCCAGTCGCAATAACCTTCTACGGTACTTACGAACGAAAGAAATACAGGGTGTTCCATCTGTAAAGCATAAAATCCTTTATAGACGCTGGTGTTATTGAACAGATATTGTTTAATGCTCTTTTTGTCAAGAGTTTCTATGCATGTCATAATAGCATTGTTCTTCAATTTGTAATAATCAGAGATATCTTTTCTCATACGTTCTATATAACCATATGTCTGCAACAAGTCTTGTAGCATCTGTTTGTCGTTGATATGCTGCATCAACTGTGACCCCTTCAGTACTTCGAGTGCGTCTGTGTCTACATTGAGCTCGGATGATGATGAGAAAAACTCCCAATATTTTTCTATTGTATCCGAAGGTATGGATTCTAATTCTAAATTTGCTTTTTTAAGCATCCTGCTCATGCGGATGTCGGCTTCTATCATTGAACGTGTATGTTTCAGCTCCTCATGGTTGTTTGCCAGTTCCTGCCTGATGAGTTGCATGACCGAACGGATTTCCTTCTCTCTGGAATGAGTGCTTATAAGATCACTCCCCCAAAAGGTTACAATTACACCGGCTGCCACTATACTGAACTGACGCAGATAGTCACCTATACGCCATCCTTTCAGGATAGACGCTATATATTCCCAAACTTTTTTCATTAATTCCCAAAATCTTTTCATTATGAACTTACAGTTATGAAAAAAGCACAGACCTCATAGGACTATTATCCAAATGCTGTCTGTGCTTTAGTATGTATTTAAATCTATTCTGAAAGATTACTTAATCAAGTCTTTTCCAGTCATATCAGCTGGCTGGGCCATACCCAAGATGTGAAGGATAGAAGGAGCAACGTCTGCCAATACACCGTTTTCAACCTTGGCATCTTTGTTTTCTGTTACGTAAACAAATGGAACTGGGTTCAGTGAGTGAGCAGTGTTAGGAGTTCCGTCTTCGTTCAATGCGTGGTCTGCGTTTCCGTGGTCAGCAATGATGATTACTTCGTAATCGTTAGCTTTAGCAGCTTCTACTGTATCTTTCACACAGTTGTCGATGGCAACAACAGCCTTTTCGATAGCTTCGTAGATACCAGTGTGACCTACCATGTCGCCGTTAGCATAGTTAACAACGATGAAGTCGTATTTCTGAGTGTTGATGGCTTCTACCAGTTTGTCCTTAACTTCGTAAGCGCTCATTTCAGGCTTCAAGTCATAAGTAGCAACCTTTGGAGAAGGAACGAGGATACGGTCTTCGTTGTCGTATGGAGTTTCGCGTCCACCGTTGAAGAAGAATGTAACGTGTGCATACTTCTCTGTTTCAGCGATGTGAAGCTGAGTCTTTCCGTTTGCAGCGAGATATTCGCCAAGAGTGTTCTGTACGTTTTCTTTAGGGAAGAGGATGTGTACGCCCTTGAATGAAGCATCGTATGGAGTCATACAGTAGAACTGGAGTCCCGGGATAGTCTTCATACCAGCTTCTGGCATATCCTGCTGAGTAAGAACGATAGTAAGCTCTTTAGCACGGTCGTTACGGTAGTTGAAGAAGATAACTACATCGCCTTCCTTGATAGTACCGTCGAAGTTAGCGTTAGAGATAGGTTTGATGAATTCGTCAGTAACACCTTCATCGTATGATTCCTGCATAG
>CALUPA010000150.1 GCA_944322395.1 uncultured Phocaeicola sp. | reverse complement strand
AGGCAGATAATAGACTGGCTTGATAAAATTAGACAAATGTCTGTTGAACAACAATTTGATAATGATATTTTTAATTACAAAAAAAAATAGTTTATGGGAAAATTTTACAAAGAATTTGGCTTAAAAAAAGTTCTTGAGTGTGAGGGAACAAACTCTTGGGATAAAGCTAATGTAGGAAATGAAGTCTTTTTAGTGAATGATTTAGAAAAAGAGTACAAACTTACAGGATTTAAAAAACAGGTAGGAGTTGTTTGGAAAGGTAATATAGTTTCAACGAAAGAATATAAAAAATCTATATCAAAGACTATTGATAATAATGGTGAATCAGAAAAGGTTACAGAAGATATTTCAGAAAAAATTATAGAGAATAATATCATAGAGAAAAAGGAAGGAAGTAACGATGGTATAGTTATTGGTGTAATTCCCGAAGAAGAAGGAAAATTTATTAAAGACTTTCTTGATATGGGATGGAATAAATTATTCAAAGCAGTAATCAGCCAAAACGATAGTACAAAACCATTGGAGAATCGTTTTAAAGTAGCAGTTTATATAGAAAGATTTATTGATGTTAAAGATGATGTAAAAAAGTAAATAAAGGAATAGAGGAGATAGAAAAGAATAAATAAGGAAATGTATAAGATCTTATAATTTATGAAGGTGTAAATCAACTACAACTTCATAAATTATAAAAAGATACACTATCTATAACAATCTATAGAATAAACTCAAAATAAGGATGTTCCAAAGAGTCAACATCCTCTTCTTGTATTAAATCATTATGAACCAAGAATGATTTAATATATAGTTTACGGGTAAATGTAGAAACGCCTTCGTAATCCACTTTTGTATAAAGACCTGTTTTAGGACGGTTTATCAGACCGGTTTCAATGTACATAGGCATTATACAATATAGAGCATTGGGCAAAGAACGATTACTAGCGTATATTGAAGACATTTTATTTAGTATGAGCTGTGTTGATACTTCATCCTGAACATGGAAGAATTTTCCAAGGACAACCATTGCATCATATCGAGGATGTAAATTAAACTGTGTCAGCAAAGAATAAAATATCAACTTTGCTAACACAGTTTTTTTATGAAAGAAGAATTTGATTTTGAGAGTATCAAGAACAAGGCAATTGAGCAGCTGAAAGCAGGTAAGCCTTTGTTTGGTAAAGACGGTGCTTTTGTCCCTTTATTGGAAAGTATCCTGAATGCAGCTCTAGAAGGTGAGATAGATGCACATCTAACAGAAGAAGAACGTCAAATGGGCAACCGCTGTAACGGGAAAATGCAGAAACAGTCCAAACGCCATTGGGTGAGGTAACCGTATCCACTCCCCTGGACCGTAATTCAAGTTTTGATTCACAATTTATCAAGAAACGTGAGACCATTCTGGCAGAAGTTGTTGCTGACCCTATAATTGGCCTGTATGCTCTTGGTAACAGAACACGTGAGATTAGTGACTGGATGGAAGAGAATCTTGGTAATCGTGTATCGGCAGATACAATCAGTGCCATTACAGACCGTGTACTTCCGGAAATAAAGGCATGGAAATCACGCATGCTTGATTCTGTCTATCCTATAGTCTAGATGGATGCCATCCATTAATAAGGTAACAGATGAACGTGGTTGTGCTGTTACACGTGCAATCTATAAAGTGCTGGGTATTTACCGGGAAGGACATAAGGAACTACTCGGAATTATATATTAGAAAAGCCAAACATGATCATTATTGGGGTTGTTTTGTGCTTAACCGATGTCAAAATTTTGATGCACATCTTCTTTCTTATCAACAGAAGTAATTTACAGACCTATCTGTAAAGTCTGTTTTTATTTTGTAATGGAGTATAACAGTGTAGATTGTCTGTTCTGCCATTATATCCTCAAGTAGTTCTGTATTGAACTAGGTATTAAAGGGGTTGATTTTCAACGTCTTTTTTAGTTGTGATTAATAAAGAATTACTTACGAATATAAGAAAGCGTCTGTGCACGGGAGCCTGCGAAAACTTATCCAAACTAGCTTCCAAACGTTCCTTTTTGTTCATGGACATAGTGCGTTCATACTCGGCATACAGCTTTTGATACTCCTGATTTTAACGATAGTCGTACTCAATGAACAGCAGGAAAGCGAAACTCAGCGAGTGACCTTTATTAGCTCCGAGGAGACCAATTAATGGTATGTGCATATGGGACTTTCCAGCCAGTTGAGCTTCACCTGCCCAAGATGTGAGTTGCCAATCCCCAAGGCAATGGCCGCAAGAATAGCTGCAGCAACATAATCCACGGGCTAGCTCTGACAATCGTGCAAACTACAGATGATACGTTGAATCTTGGTAGGAGAGATTTCTATCGGGAACTTACTGATGGATATCTTGGCTCCGATTCACATAGCCTTGCCGATAATATCTTCTGCTGTTAATTAGGAGCTTTCCATATCCATGTAGATCAAAACTTATAACCTCCCTTTGGTCTGAGTTTCGCTCCATGTACTATCTCTGCAGCCTGCTCTTGGAGCGACATTTTCTGCATCTGTTGTTCGTTTGCTATACGTATTTATTTTTAATTGTTCGCAGGTAGAGGAAATTGGTGTTTTGATGGTGGAGAACATCACCGAAATATAACTGTGAGATAACTTTGGGTGGTGGCTGGTAGTGATTACAGGGAATTTAGCTACTTTTGCAAGTAGAAAACATATCTGTCATGAGTAAAAGAACTATTATTTTTCAAGAACATAGAAAAATTACAATTAAGGAAATAGATGAGTCATTCTATTTCACAATCTTGTATTATGACAAGTGGAGTTCTCATAATATAATTAAACAATCTGAATATATAGTAGTTGCAGCTTGTAGAGGGTTGATGAAGATTTGTCTAGAGGAAGTAAATGGGAAAGATTATTTATTTATCACGGATGATATAAGTGATTTCGCTGGGTATCCTAAACAAATAGATGATTTCTTATCCTTGCAATGTGATAATGGCAGTAAGGTTACTGCAGAAATGTTATACCATGCGATCTTAGATTCTACAAATGAATTATTTCCTAAAATGAGATTGACAGATATATATTATAATTACAAATACCTTACCGAAATTAAAACAGGAAGTTCTATAATTGACATTTACACGAGTTCTTTTGACAAGTATATAAATGATATTTTTCCCAATAGTAAAGATGTAGCTGTTGAGAAGATAATATTGAAATTAGGTATTGTCAAGCAAGATGCAATATTATTGTTTGAGCGTTGGAAAAAATTCTATTTTATAGATTATCATCCGTATGAAGAATGGATTCCGAATCCTCCCAAAGAAACACTTACCATTGAACAGTTTAAAGATAGAATATCGGCTACAATAATTAATGTAAAGAAGGATGAAAGCACAAGGGAGTTATATTTTGAAGCTGGCAATGTCAAGGGAAAAGTATATACAAAAGAAATACCGAAACATCCAATGATATCTTTATTTATTACTTCTGACTCAAATAAATATTGGCTTTTACATGAGGAAGGAAGTGTTTGGGGTACACCTGTAATAGCGAAGTTTTAAATATATTTTGAAATATGGAAAAGAATAAATATATCCCAATGTTTGATGAACAAGAGCTTGTCCTTGTGTGTCGTAGAAGTGATTATGAAAATGGAAAAATTGGCGATGGCTTATTTCTTGTTAGTAGAGAAGAATGGGAAGATACTGATGATTACTCAATCGAGACATTTGATTTGCTTATAACAGCAGTTGAAAATAATGTGGTTAAGCTGTACCCTGCCCTCAATAATGCAGTGGTAATATTTCAAACTCTTCCTTATTCAAGAAAAGTAGATTACATTGAAGTAGATTAATATCTGAATTATACTATTTTTACATCTAATTTAATACGATATACTGATTCTGTATGCGACATTTTACGCTCAATGGTTGAGATTTCCACGTCGCAAAGAGAGTGGGCAAAGACATTTTTGATAAATGTAGCTGTATGAATACGCTTTCTGCCAAAAGCCTTACCGATGTTCCATACAAAGTGTGTTATATCAATGCTTTTGAGCTGTGAGTCAACCTTTACAGGCGATATCTTTTGTAAGGTATCGTTCGTACTATATTCTGCAATATATGTGCATAGGCGGTTGAGATCCTCTTCACTCATATAGGCAATCATTGTCTGCTTCGTATAGCAAAAGATCTTTTCCAATTAAGTTTGAATAGCACGATTCTTTTCTGCGATAGCATTAGTTCTGAAAGTTCAGAGTTTGTTTCTTCAGCGGTAGGAGTAGGCTCAATGACATCATGCGTAGTCTGGTTTGACTCTTTGATTGTAGGAACTTCCGGAACAAAAACGGTGTCATTGTGATTTTTCATCATTTGAAAAGCTGTCAAATGAAATACATGTTTTATACTTGAAATTGAATAGAGCAAAGTAAATATATTGGGTATACATTATGATAAAGCAGTCTTATATTTTTATATATTTTGCTTTCCCACAATACTAAGAAGAAAATGAAATTCACTATATTTGTTACGGAATAATTGAAAACAATAATCAGGACATACATATAAAATTTGATTATTATGAAATTAGTAAAATTTAAAGAGGTCAATTTAGATGATCCATTCTTTGATAGTTTGAAAGCTGATTATGAAGGCTTTGAAGAATGGTTTGGCAGAAAAAGCGAAAATGATGCATACATACAGA
>CALUPA010000149.1 GCA_944322395.1 uncultured Phocaeicola sp. | reverse complement strand
TTGTGGCAGGATAAGTTTTTGTCTGATGACTTGAAGTATAAGCCGTTGTCATAACAGCAAATTCATTGTCACCCATTTTCATACCACCCTGGCCACCGCCACAAGCAGTAAGAACTGAAACACCCAACATAGCTATGGCTACACGGCCACTGCTAAAATTCAATTTACTTTTCACGCTCATTTTCATATAAAATTATTATATATTTTTTCAAACACCTTAGTTCGCCAACTATTTATAAACACACGTGCAAAGATATAAAATTCAGGCCATCTAAAATTAACAATTAACTAAGAATAACCAATAAATCCAACGATATTAAAATTATACTAGTGAATATGATTATTAGACGAAAAAAGAAGAGTTCATAAAGAAACGATTTCAGAAAAAGAAAAAACAATTTAGAGATTTTAATGACAAATAAAATCAATATTAGATTTTTATTCATACATTTGTGCATGATATATAATAAATAACAACAAAATGTAATAACTTATGGTAAAGATAACAAAAGAAGCTGCCCTACTTTATCACTCACAGGGCAAACCGGGAAAAATAGAAGTTATTCCCACCAAACCATATCAGACACAACGCGATCTTTCTCTGGCTTACTCACCAGGAGTAGCAGAACCATGTTTGGAAATTCAGAAAAATCAAGAAACAGCATACGACTATACAGCCAAAGGTAACCTTGTAGCCGTAATTTCAAACGGAACAGCAGTATTAGGCCTTGGAGACATTGGAGCAATGAGCGGCAAACCTGTGATGGAAGGTAAAGGACTTCTATTCAAAATATATGCAGGTATTGATGTATTTGATATAGAAATAAACGAAAAAGATCCGGATAAATTTATAGAAGCTGTAAAAGCAATTGCCCCGACATTTGGAGGTATAAATCTGGAAGATATAAAGGCTCCAGAATGTTTTGAAATAGAAAACAGACTAAAAGCAGAACTTGACATACCTGTAATGCATGATGACCAGCATGGAACTGCAATAATATCTAGTGCTGGACTTCTGAATGCACTTGAAGTTGCAGGCAAGAAAATTGAGGATGTAAAAATTGTTGTTAACGGTGCCGGCGCTTCTGCAACTTCATGTACAAAACTTTATATCGCTCTCGGTGCACGTAAAGAAAATATTCTCATGCTGGACAGTAAGGGGGTTATAACAAGTGATCGTCCAAACTTAACTGAAAGTAAAAAATTCTTCGCCACAGACCGTCGTGACGTTCACACACTTGAAGAAGCAATCAAGGGTGCAGACGTATTCCTTGGTCTTTCAAAAGGAAATGTACTTTCGCAAGACATGGTACGTAGCATGGCTGCAAACCCTATAGTATTTGCCCTGGCAAACCCAACTCCAGAAATTTCATATGAAGATGCAATGAGTGCCCGTCCTGACGTACTGATGTCAACTGGACGTTCTGATTATCCCAACCAGATTAATAACGTAATCGGATTCCCATACATTTTCCGTGGAGCACTTGACACACGTGCAAAAGCCATCAATGAAGAGATGAAACTTGCAGCTGTACATGCAATAGCAGATTTGGCAAAGAAACCTGTTCCGGATGTTGTCAATGAAGCTTATCACGTAAATAATCTTACATTTGGACCTGAATACTTTATTCCGAAACCAGTAGACCCACGTCTTATCACCGAAGTATCAATGGCTGTAGCAAAAGCTGCCATCGAATCCGGAGTAGCACGTAAAGAAATTACCGACTGGAATGAATACAAGAATCACCTCCTTGAGCTGATGGGACAAGAAAACAAACTGACCCGCAAGCTTTATGAGACAGCCCGCAGCTGTCCTCAGAGAGTGGTCTTTGCAGAAGGTATCCACCCTAACATGCTAAGAGCAGCTGTTGAAGCAAAAGCAGAAGGTATCTGCAATCCTATACTTTTAGGAAATACAGAAAGAATACAGAAATTGGCCAAAGAATTAGATCTTAGCCTTGAAGGTATAGAAATAATTAATCTTCGACATGACGACGAAGCCGAACGTAGAGAAAGATACGCCCGAATATTATGCGAAAAACGTGCACGTGAAGGAGCTAATTTTGCAGAAGCAAATGACAAGATGTTCGAACGTAACTATTTCGGAATGATGATGGTAGAAACAGGAGAAGCGGATGCATTTATTACAGGGCTATATACTAAATATAGCAACACAATAAAAGTAGCAAAAGAAGTTATCGGTATTCAGGAAGGTTACAACCATTTCGGAACAATGCATATCCTTAATTCAAAAAAAGGTACATACTTTATTGCAGATACTCTTATAAACCGTCATCCTGACACTGACACTTTGATAGATATAGCACGCCTTTCAGCAAAATCAGTACGTTTCTTCAACCATGAACCAGTTATGGCAATGCTTTCTTACTCCAACTTCGGTTCAGATCAGGAAGGAAGTCCTGCAAAAGTACACGATGCAGTAACTTACATGCATCAGAACTATCCTGATTTGGCTATCGACGGGGAAATGCAAGTCAAGTTTGCACTTAACGATGAATTACGTGATGAAAAATATCCATTTACGAAATTACTTGGCAAACAGGTCAATACATTAGTATTCCCTAACCTGAGTTCAGCAAACTCGACATACCAACTCATACAGAATATGAGTGAGACAGAAGTGATAGGTCCTATCCAGATGGGATTAAACAAACCTATCCACTTTACTGACATAGAAAGTTCCGTACGTGATATTGTTAACATCACTGCTATAGCATGTATTGATGCCATAGTAGAAAAAAAGAAAAAAGGATGTTAATCACTAAATAACAAAATCTCAGTTAACGAGTTGACAAAATCTTATTCTATAGTACAGATTTTGTCAACTCGTTTTTTATTAAATCATTACCAAAATAACATTACCATGCGTAAACCTCTAACCAATACCCAATGTATACTACTCACTATGTTTTGGGCAGTCCTTTGCTTTATAGTCATTACCTCTTCCACACAAATAGACGGTCCACTAATTGTCACTATAATCATATCCGGAGCTCTGGTTTTCATACCAATAGGTAAGTCTATAAATCAAAGAAAGAAATAAACATTTCAACACCTTTTACGCGATAAAAGCATAAAAAAGATATTTTTCTTATTTTTTTCAATCAAAATGTTGCATAAACAAAATCTTTGATATATTTTTGCATCATCTACAAGAGAGATTAAAAACAACAAATAGTAACAACCAATTAATTTTAAGGTAAAGATTATGAATGCAGCAAAAGTATTGGAAGATCTTAAAAGAAGATTTCCTAACGAACCTGAATATCATCAGGCAGTAGAAGAAGTTTTAGGAACAATCGAAGAAGAATACAACAAACATCCTGAGTTTGATAAAGTTAATTTAATTGAACGTCTTTGTATTCCAGACAGAGTTTTCCAATTCCGTGTAACATGGATGGACGATAAAGGTAATATCCAGACTAACATGGGATATCGTGTGCAGCACAACAATGCTATTGGACCTTACAAAGGCGGTATACGTTTCCACTCTTCTGTAAATCTATCAATTCTTAAATTCCTTGCTTTTGAACAGACATTCAAAAACTCACTTACTACACTTCCTATGGGTGGAGGTAAAGGTGGTTCAGACTTTTCTCCACGTGGTAAATCAAATGCAGAAGTTATGCGTTTCTGTCAGGCTTTCATGCTTGAATTGTGGCGTCATATAGGTCCTGAAACAGACGTTCCTGCAGGCGATATAGGTGTTGGTGGTCGCGAAGTTGGATACATGTTTGGTATGTACAAGAAATTAGCTCACGAGTTCACTGGAGTACTCACTGGTAAAGGTCGTGAGTTCGGTGGATCACTTATCCGTCCTGAAGCAACTGGTTACGGAAATATCTATTTCCTTCTTGAAATGCTTAAGACACGTAATATTGATATTGCTGGAAAAACTTGTCTTGTATCAGGTTCAGGAAATGTAGCACAGTATACTGTAGAAAAACTTATCCAGTTGGGTGCGAAGGTTGTTACAATGTCTGATTCTGACGGTTATATCTATGATCCAGACGGTATTGACCGCGAAAAACTTGATTATATCATGGAATTGAAAAACTTGTATCGTGGTCGTATCCGTGAATATGCTGAAAAGTACGGATGCAAATACGTTGCAGGTGCACGCCCATGGAACGAAAAAGGTGATATCGCTCTTCCATCAGCAACTCAGAATGAAATTAATGGCGACGATGCTAAAGCGCTTATCGCAAACGGTGTATTCGCTGTATCAGAAGGTGCAAACATGCCTTCTACTCCAGAAGCAATCCGCGTATTCCAGGATGCCAAGATTCTTTATGCTCCTGGTAAAGCAGCCAATGCAGGTGGTGTATCAGTATCAGGACTTGAAATGACTCAGAACTCTATCAAACTGAGCTGGAGCGAAGAAGAAGTTGACGAAAAGCTTAAGAGCATCATGAAGAATATTCATGAAGCTTGTGTACAATACGGTACAGAACCTGACGGATATATCAACTACGTTAAAGGTGCAAACGTTGCTGGATTTATGAAAGTAGCTAAAGCAATGATGGCTCAAGGTATTGTCTAATATAAATTGGCATTAAATAGAAAAGGCAGGGATTGAAACAAAGGTTTCCATTCCGTAAGTATTCGGCCAACTACAGGTATTAAACCTTTATATACAACAATAGCGACTGTCACTATGAACCTAATAGTAT
>CALUPA010000148.1 GCA_944322395.1 uncultured Phocaeicola sp. | reverse complement strand
TCTGAACATCAGCACTCAACATGTACTGAAGCATGTCAAGAGTAGCTTTAGCCTGTTCGATAGTACGGTCTGAATAATTCTGTTCCTTATAGATAATCAGCCAAGTGAAACAGCTGATAGGATATGCTCCTGCAGCGTCTGCATTTGTGATTGAGCAGCGAGTGTCCTGTGGAATTTCGCCTGCTGCAGCTGCAGAGATACTTTCTGTAGATGGGGTAACCAGTTCGCCACGTACATTCATAACGCTTGCGTATGGGATTTTCTGTGCGAAAGCATATTCAGAACCGATGTAACCGATTGAGTATGGAGTCTGACGGATGATACCTGCTACACCTGGGTTACCTTTGGCAGCCTGACCAACTTTGAAATCAACAGTCTTACCGCAACCGAAGTTGTTTTTCCAGTCTTCGCTAACTTTACTCAAATAGTCAGTGAATACGAAAGTTGTACCACTACCATCTGAACGATACGCCGGGATAATATCCTTTTCAGGAAGTTTTGTGTCCGGATTCAATTTCTGAAGACGTTCATCGTTCCATTTTGTGATTTTTCCTGCGAAGATATCAGCTATTACATCACCTGAAAGGTTCAAGGCTGTAATTTCCGGAAGGTTATATGCCAATACTACAGCACCCATACAAGTTGGGATGTGTACAACAGGTTTCATTTCACTCATTTCCTTGTCTGAAAGGAAAGCGTCGCTACCGGCGAAATCAACGATACCGTCTTTAAGGTTGCGGACACCGCCACCACTGCCGATACCACCGTATGATACTTTATTGTTGCCTGTTGTTCCGTAAGAGTCAAATGACATAGTGTAGAAAGGAAGTGGGAATGTTGCTCCGGCACCTGTAAGTTCTACTCCGTTTGATTTCTGTCCGCCGCAAGAAGAAACTATTGCTGCAAACACACCTGCAATGAGTGATAAATAAATCTTTTTCATACCTTAAAAAATTAATATTCTGTTGTTTTATAGATGTTTAATTTGTAAATGTTGAACATTGTTCGGATTTGTTTAAAGAGCGAATGAAGCATTCAAATATGCGTATGAAAGGTTTTTCATTCCGTCTGCCTTTGGTGCCCATATTCTGAAGTTAGGAGACAGTTTTACATATTTTCCTAACTTGAACTCTACACCTGCCATTCCTGCCATTCCGTCTTTTTCGTTATCCCATGAATCTTTTGATGTGAGATAGTCCCAGCGTCCGTATATGTTAATTCTCTTTGAAAGGTTGATTGTTGTGTAAACAGAAGCACCGCTTTTGTCGTTGCCGTTCGCAAATTTGGTGTTTTTCATCCAGTTGTATTCGGCTCCAAGAGAGAATGCCGAGTTTTTGTATCCTGCAAAAAATGCCAGGTTTGTAGTACCTTTTACATCGTCTTTGTTCTGAGCAGCATCTTTTATACTCTGTCCGGTTTCGTTGTATGAGCCGTATGCACGTACCATAAGGCCTTTTACTGGAGTGAGTGTTAAACCTGCGCCGTACTGAAGACCGTCGTCCACCTGTACTTTCTTGTAACCTTCACCGTTTGCTATTATAACATCGGCAGAGAATACATCATTAAACTTATATGCTGCCGATACTGCCAAGTCTGCACTGCTACCGAACTTATATTCATCCTGGAATGATTTCATGACGTAACGTTTGCCCCAAAAGTCTTCCTGTGTCTTGAACTGTGTAGTGCTTATCAAACCTCCATTTAATGTAAGACCTTCATTTTTCCAAGATACCATTGCATTTTTGATAAAGCCTACTCTCTGTATGTCGTTAACATCGTCGGACTGGTCGAAATCCATAACAGCTTTTATCTGCAGATTATGCGGAAGTTTGTACTGATAGCCTATGTAGGCTCTTTCAAGATTAAAACCTCTGTCGTTGTTCACAGTTCCGAACCCTGAGTGCAAATCAGAATAGATAGTGATGATTGCACTTCCTTTTTTTTCTTCTTTCTTTTCCTTTGCAAGTGTTACTGTTGGTATTGCTAGTGCCAACATCGCACTTAGTAAAATCTTTCTCATATTTATAGCTTGCTTAATTTTCACGATACAAAAATGACTTTTTGGTATTACAAACATGTTACAATTACTTAACATTAATATTAATCTGGTTTTGTCTTATGTGTGTATATATCTAATAATTAGTTTATTAAACACAAATGTAGTATATGTTACAAAGATATTACATGAAATACGACCTTATTTGTAGTATGTAAATAATGAGAAAAGGGCAAATATCCAAATAATAATTGGTGGTTTAACCAATATAGGATATTTGCCCTTTTTGTCGGAATGTTGTTTGCAAAGATTCTTAAAACGCTTTGCAGAAGTTTTTAAATACTACTTGATGATGAATTTGTAGCTTCCTTCAAGTTTCTTCTGTGTGTCAACTAATACTATACGGTATATCTGTTTTCCCCATACGTTTGAGAGTCGTGTATCAGGAAGTTCTATAGTCTCAAGAGTAGCCTTGAAATTTGTAGGATATTCCAGGGTGGCATGTTCGTCGCCCACTTTTATACTTATTTTTCCGGCTTTGCTTATATCAATATCTCCCCAAACGAGGAAGTTTACTTGATTGGCTGCCTTGGTTTCTTTCAACGAAAATTTGTCTGTTATTACAAGACGTTTATTCTCCAGCTTATATGTGCGTGTCCAATTGTTAACGGCAGCTTCTTCTGGATATGCAGTTGAAATGTCGGCAGAGAAGAAACGTTGTTTTTCTTTGCATACAACATTAGTTGCCTTATATTCCTGTCCGAAACGCTGCGGAACACCGTTTATCATAGGCAGATTGTGGTAGTTGCTTTGCATTGTCCAAATGGAATATCTCTCGCTACTGAATGTCTGGCGTGTGTATGTTCCCACTCCTGCATCAATAAGCATTGGGGTGTTGTTGATGTAAAGTGAGAATGTTCCGGCGTCGTTATGATTGTGGCTCTCGTTGTTGAAACCTCCCTTTGTGGCAAGGAACCATCCTGAATTGTTTGTCAGATAGCAGAATTCTGTTTCAGGGTACCATGTACATGCCGGAACGTTGTGTGCAGGCTCTGTCTGTTCCAGTTCCTTATTAAGCAGAACACACTGCAAAGTACGGAATGCATCGTTTCCAAGTGGTATAGTAGGACGTTTGCCTTTGAGAAGATACGCTGCGAACTGCATCATTTCTTCGCTGCCTACGGCACGTCCGTAGCGGTAAATCAATGGAGCATCGCCGCCACCCTTTGCCGAAGCATCAGCAAAGTTTACCACCCATCCGTCGCCTACATACGAACGGCTTATATATTCACCCATCCGGCGTATCATAGGATTATTGAACAGTGATACTTTTCCGTTTGTACCGTCAGAGAGTATCTGTAGATAGTCATACATCTTTCCTGCAGCATGTCCCCAATATGAAGTACCTTCTTCGCATGCACCATCAGATTTTACGAAATTGATGAATTTGTCTACTGATTGCATTGTACGCCATACTGCATCTGTAAGTTTGTCGCGGTCCTCTTCAAGAAGAAGATAGCACTGAAGAACATTTGAGTTACACCAAGGATTCCAGTTGTTTATAATTTCTCCAGGTTTCCAGTAGAAAGCCATCCACCATTCGCGGTCGTTTTCCATGTAAGGGTCAAGAATACGTTCCTGAAGTTCGTGGCGCAGACGAAGCGATATAACCGGATCTGCCTTATCGAATGTATCGTGGAAGAAATAATATACCCATGCCAGCATAGAACCGTAGTTTCCTGAGCCTAGGTCTATGATTTGTTCACGCCAGTCCGGCATAGAGCGTTTGGTGCTTTGTCTTGGCAAGTGTGCCGACAGAACCCATGATGTCATTTCGCAGCTGAAGAACACGCCGTTTATCAGTTGGTCGACGAAGCGTCCTTTTCCTTCAGCAAGTTCGGCCATCATAAGCATGTTTATGGCTTTACGGTTTGCTTCGTATGGATTCTGCATAATGTTTCTTTCGCCGCTACGTTCGTATTCCAGATAGTCAGTAGCACGTATTACCTGCCATTTGTAGTCGAGCATCTTTTCTCCGGCTTTGATGAGTGTCTGTCTGTCCTCTTCGCATAGCAGGGAATTCCAGCCTTCGCGGTCGGAGTATTCAGGATATGGTACCCATTCGCAGTTCATTACCAAAGCCTCTTTTAGTTGTTCTTTTGTGATTGAATTTTGGAGTAGATTTCTTTCTGTGTATGCAAATGTGGCTGTTGTAAATATAAACAGTAAGTTTAACACTGTCCACATGCGCAGTAAAAAGTGATTTCTCATTTTTTGATAAAATTAATAGGTTTAAGTATCTGATGCAAAGATAACAAATTCGGGTATAAATAAAAAAAAGGGCCGCAGAAACTGATGTCCTACGACCCCGAAAAAAAAAAGAAAAAGTGTGTATTTGTTTTTATTTTGCTATTATAAGATAATAGTTTTTCTTTCCACGTTGTACGAGAAGATATTTGCCGTCAAGCAAATCTTCGGCTGTGATAGTCTGGTCGAATGCAGTAAGTTTCTCTTTGTTCAAAGAAACGCCACCGCCCTGTACCATCTTTCTCATTTCGCCTTTTGAAGGGAAGATTGCTGTCTTTTCAGCAAACAGGTCAACAGCTTTTATTCCGGCTTCGATATCAGCTTTAACAACTTCGAACTGTGGAACACCTTCGAACACTGAAAGAAGAGTATCTTCGTCAAGTTTCTTCAGAGCTTCTGAAGTCGCATTACCGAACAGGATTCCTGATGCTTCAACAGCTGCATTATAGTCTTCCTCAGAGTGAACCATGATAGTAACTTCCTTGGCAAGACGTTTCTGAAGAACGCGCAAGTGAGGAGCTGCTTCATGTTCAGCTATCAGGCTGTCTATTTCTTCTTTTGATATTGAAGTGAAAATCTTGATATATTTCTTAGCGTCTTCATCGCTAACGTTGAGCCAGAACT
>CALUPA010000147.1 GCA_944322395.1 uncultured Phocaeicola sp. | reverse complement strand
TATAAACATCGACACAATACTTATCATTGAAATATTTACCCTCCTTATCATTGGTGAGGTATTCAACCATTCCCGGCTCTTCACTCTGAAAATAATATCTGATTGAAGGGTATTTTCTGCAAATAAGGTCAAATACCTGATTACAAGGTCCCCATGCCGTCTCTGTCGTAAACCTCAGTGTATTTCTTCTTTTGCAGACTGCACTCCATTCCCCACGGCAAGACACTTTTTTCCAATCTTCTCCCAAAGCATCAACAAGACAGCCAAGCCAGGTTATTCCGAAACCGTTTTCAACGAATGCTTTTTTTCTTCGTTCCAGCTTTTTCATTATTCCATAAAGTTTTTTCACTTCGTCTGCACTGCCTACCAAGACATAACTGCTACTGCACCAATTTGGCATAATTCTAAGTTTTTAATTGTTAAACATCTTTTTCCCTCTTCTTTGAAGCTCTTAGCTTCATTGTCGGGAATGAATTTTATATGCTTAGAATATCAGCGATAAGGTTGTTCAGACATGTAAATTAAGGAATATTTTTTAGAATACCCAAATCTATGATTTGTGGAAGACTTCTGAAAAAATGTGACGTAAATTAGCAAAGCGGTACATGTAGTACAGCCTGAGATGTATCTTTGCATAATAAAATTTGGCCGACAATAGGAGCAAGAGAGTAAAATGATGAATCAAATAAAAAAGAGAACCAATATAATAGTTCTAAAAATAGAAAAAGAAATTACAACTAAAGCGCTTATTATATAGGAGGGCATGTAAATAGGCATTCTCATCCAGCTTACATGCCTTTATTCTTAATAAAGAATCTGTATTATTATTCCATTGTATTTAACTTTTAGAAATATATAACTAAAGCAGAAAACAATGGTAACAATTTCAATTACATTTAAACAATCTTATCTTCACCAACCAGAAAAGACTCATCGTCCATAAGTTTAATACACATAAGGTTTTCTACCAAAGATCCGTGATTTTCTTTTCCAAATTTACAAAATTGCGAAGTAATATGTCAGGATAAGACAAATGGTTTAGTAGTGACATATTTTATCTAAAGATAAAGACTATTATACGGCAAAATACACCTTAAATGGTAAAATCGAAAATTTGTGGCTCACTATAACTATTAATTTTCAATAAAATAACTATCTTTGTAATCTCAAAAGCAACATTATCCACTCTCAAGGATAAAGGTATGGAACGGGAAAACAGAAATCCTATGAATTTTCTTCGGAATACGTATGCAAATGCCATACTGATGATAGACAAGATCAGAAACCAATCGGATAAAGCGGCATGGCATGAATTTACAGACAGTACCAGAAGAGGTTATCAGACTTCTTCCGAAACGTCATGTCAAACAGATAGAATTATGTAAAAAAAAACAGAAAAAGAGCAATAATAAGGCATATAAAGTGATTATACTCTATCGACTTTATATGCCATCTTACTTTTTAGGGACATTTACTGAATATCTTTAAGATACTCTTTTTCTCAATAAATATATTTTATCATTCAAATAATCTTATGACGACATAATCATTATACATTCTATATTTAAAACTCTGTCCCTCATCCATATCCTCCTCTCTTAATGAATAATACTCATCTTATGAAATTCTAAAATTGTACTTTAAATCAAATATTAAGATTTATGTAGGATAATATTTCATCAAGATTTTGCATTTCAGAAATTATATTATGCCAAATTTTTTTATTTTCCGGATCAGTCTTTCGTGGATTTACACACAACGTAATAGCTCCAGATTTATAAGCCAATTGATCATTGTTAGAGTTTCCTATAAATAGAATATTATATGTATTAATACCTAGAGTATGTGCTACTTTTTCAATAAATTCACTTTTGCCATCGAAGTCATATTTAGTGCCAATAATTCTTTTTAAGCTTCCATCTTTATTAAATTCCATATTGTTAGCTTTAATTTCTTCAAAGAGATGTACATTATTTTCTCCTAAAACCTTTATTATAACATCTCGTATTGAACCTGAAACAATAAATAAGTGAATGTTATTGTCTCGTAATTTTTTTAATGTCGGAATAGTACCTTCAATTAATGATATCTCATTTGCAATCTCATATAAAATTCTGTTTGTCATACCTTTGTCTTGGAATTTTTTACAAGTCATATCACACCATTCCTGATGGCTAAATTCTTTTTGAGAGAATCTCTCATGTAAATTATCACAATCATTAATAGTATATCCTAATTTTAACCATATTTTTTGCCATGTAGAATATCCCTTATACGTTCTAGTTAATGTGCCATCAAAATCAAAAACCACTGCTTTAATTTCTGGATATATCTGTTTTAGTTTTCTTTTAAAGTAATATGATAATATATACCCCATATAGTCTTTAGGTGTGTTTTCTATCTTTAAAATTCTACGACCATCACAAACTACGTTTTCAATTTTTTTGATTTCAGATGGAGTACTTAGTGGAAATTCTGTGTAATCAAACTTTAAATCAGGGGTATTAAATGCCTCTAATGTTTTAATGCGCATTTCTGAAATTCCTGTTTTAGAAGAAATATCCTGTGTTGACATCCCCTTTTCATTTCTAAAGTAATATAATTTTAAAGAGTTAATTCTAATTTGTTTTTCCGAATTTGGAATTTTTGTTCGTTTGATTATCCCATCTAAAGCAGTTTCAGACTTTAAGACATGTTTACATAAAGAAACTGCTGCAGATGCAGCTAATGGTTGATAATCATCATTTTTTTTATAGCCCCAATCACAAATACCCTTTACGACAATCCAATGTACATCAGATCTTTCTGATGCAGCCCACACACCACTTGCTTCCATTTCATTTCCAATTGCATCAGCATAATTAGTTCTTAAATTATTTGCTAATTTGGGATCATTGACTAATGCTCCACCTGTAATAATCAAACCTGAATGTATCTTACATTTTCTATGATTTGAATCATAAAAGTTCCAATTATTTTGATTGTTAAATCTATCAAACAGGCGATTGCTGGAAGTTGGACGAGCACTTCTATCAATCCTCATTTTCGTTGTAACTTTTATTTTGTCATAGTTCTGAATCATTCGTGAAACTAATACATCCCCCAACATTTGTACTTGAGGCTTTAATCCCATTGCCACACCAACAGAAATAACGATTTTAACTTTCCATGTTAAAATCGTTTCATTAATTGCCAATGTTGCACTAGAAGGTTCATCAATTCCCATAGTAGATTCAACGACCACTGTAGGGAATGCACCAAACATCCCTATGTAATATGTCTGATTATGGCATGTAATAATATACTTACAATGGGTTTTAGGGAATGTTTTTAATGAAGAAAGAACAGCTTTCTTTTCAATTTTATTAGCGACTGCTAATGCCAGCAGGGGCTTAATTTTCAACTTTTTAAACAAATTATAACTGATAGATTTAAAATTTGGTTCTTTTTGGTTGTTCCATTTTTCAAGATTAAATGTATACATAATAATGTTTTTTTAGGTGCAGAAACTATTATGTTCAAATATATTAAAAAATAATATATAAACAAAATAATTATATATGTTTTAAATACATAAACGTAGACATATGATTACCTCAAAATCAATAAATATTATTGCTATATGATAAACGTGTTTAATCTCCTCTTTCTATTGGTTTTGGAGGTGGATAAGCCTCATTCTATAGCAAATAGAACGGCTGTCAGGCAAAAAACAGAATCTTTTTTCAACATAGAATTCAAAACTATGGAGAGACCGTATAGAAAGCACTATCAAGGGTATATAAACCATTTTGTTCTATTTTAGTGTCCTTACATGCTGAGTACATCGACTGTCCGACAAATAATTATGAGCAAATTATTCAAAAAGTTTTATCGGATACCAAAAAATAAATATCAATTCATAGTTAATTTATAAATAACAAGAGATAAAGTTAATGTAACATTAAAAAAGTATCACCTAATAATTAGATTACTATTTATATGGAAAATACAAATAGTAATTATGTATATAATACCTCATTTTATCTCTTATTACTTTGTTATAGGAAAATTTTTCTACGTTTGCGAACGTGTAATAAAAAATCATCACTATCAATTTTTTAATTAGTTTTTATGCAACAGTTATTCAGTCAACAATCAATTATTCAGTTATTAAATGTCATATCATTCCTATGATAGACATCTACTATATCAAAATTTATCTTTTAACTCAATCATATTTTTATGGAACGAAAACTAATAGATAGAAATGTAGAAATTGTATAGGACTTGTCAATGTCAAGAAGGATGTTGAACTAGCACATCTGTAAAAGAATCTAAGTTTCCGGATGCAGAATTCTGGGCAGCAGTAAGGACAAACTAGTTTTCAACACAGAAAAATATGGTCAAAAGACAATAAAGACTTATTCTCAAATACTGATTTATTGTTGGAAACGCTTTTTCTGACAAACAGCTGACAATTATCTGTCCATATCATAATTTTCTTATTATACAAAACAAATGAAAGCAAGGCCAAAAACAAAATTTGACCCTGCTTTCTGATCAGCCCCAAAACTTAAGAATCTAAGACAATCTTCTCTATACCTATTTCTTCAACATCCCTACTTCCCTCTCTATATCCGGAGCAAGCAGTTCGACTTTAGTATTTCTATTAGCTTCTATAGGCAAATAATCTGATATGCCACCTTTACTATCCACAACAATTTTTTCAGCTTTTACACCTCGGCGTTGCAGTTGGTCTGAGATATAGCTGGCTCTTGTCAGACTCAACGAATCGTTGATAGCAAATGTACCAGTTTGCTTATCAGCCGCACCAGTAACCTTTACAAACAAATTGTATTTAATGGCAACTCGTGCTAATGCATCAAGGTTAATGGATTGTGACCTATCAGTAAGCTGCACCGAATTTAAATTGAAAAAGAAATATACAGGTGAACCAATGATTCCATTAGAAAAACA
>CALUPA010000146.1 GCA_944322395.1 uncultured Phocaeicola sp. | reverse complement strand
TAAATTTCTTCATAATAGTAATAAGTTAGTTAGTTGTTAAATTAATATTTTCAGTCCGACTTTAGTTTTTGTCGGAATTGTTTTTTCTACATTCAGGACAGACACCTTTGTAATAGCTGTGGACTTCTTCCACGCTAAATCCTTTCTCTGTCATTTCGTTCATTTCGTTTTCGTTTATATGCATTGGCATATCGAAAATCCTACCACAACATTTGCACTGGAAGTGTGCATGAGCAGATGTATCGCCATCAAAACAAGCATTACGCTCGTCTATAGTAAGCATCTTTGCGGCTCCATGTTCAACAAACAACTTCAGAGTGTTATATACTGTTGTTTTTGAAAGGGTAGGAATATCATCATGCAAAGCTATATAAATCTCATCAATACAAGGATGAGTATGATGCTTCAGGAGATAGTCCATAATTGCGATGCGTTGTACGGATGGCTTTATGTCATAACTAAGCAAATATTCGTAAACGTTCATACTCTCTTTCAATTCTGTAATTATTACAATTTTATTTCAATGGCAAAGATACAAACTTTTTTCTAAACTACAAGTTCCAAACTTACTTTTTTGTTTTTTTTACTTTTAACTTAACTGCTGTGCAAAGGAATAATTTGTATTTTTGCACAGAATATACATTATATATAACAAATTATATGAAATTTGGTTTTGTAAAAGTGGCGGCTGCCATTCCGGCGGTAAAGGTGGCCGACTGTAAATTCAATGCACAGCAGACCGAGGTACAGATTATGGTGGCAGACGGTAAGGGAGTGCAGATTGTGATTTTCCCTGAACTGAATCTTACGGGATATTCATGTGGCGATCTGTTTTCGCATCAGCTTTTGATTGAGCAGGCAGAGATGGCCTTGATGCAGGTGATGAACAATACACGTCAGTTGGATATTATATCTATAGTAGGCATGCCCGTGATGGTCAATTCTACTTTGGCCAATTGTGCGGTTGTATTCCAAAAAGGAAAAATCCTTGGAGTAGTTCCTAAAACTTTTCTTCCCAATTATAAGGAATTCTATGAGCAGAGATGGTTTGCATCATCGCTCACTTATGCCGGAGTCTCTTCAGTAAGACTCTGCGGACAGGTAGTACCGTTTGGCAGAAATCTGCTTTTTGATACATCGGACACATGTTTCGGTATAGAAATCTGTGAGGATGTGTGGGCTCCTGTTCCTCCAAGCTCTGAACTGGTGCTGAATGGAGCAGAGATAATATTCAATATGTCTGCCGATACTGAGAATATAGCAAAACACCAGTATCTCCGTTCATTGCTCGCACAGCAGTCTGCACGCTGCCTGGCTGGATATGTTTTCGCTTCAAGTGGTTTTGGAGAGTCCACCACTGATGTCGTTTTTGCCGGAAATGCCCTTATATATGAGAATGGAACACTTCTGGCAGAGGCTGAACGTTTTTCATTCAATGAGCAATTGGTGGTGAGCGAAATAGATGTGGAACGCCTGCGTAGCGAACGCCTTGTAAATACGACATTCGCAGCCAGTGTTAGAGCTCATGCTGCTGTTGATGTACTGCATATTCAGAGTGAAATGGTAAATAACCGAAACCTGTCGCTTACAAGATATGTAGATCCTCATCCATTCGTACCGGCGGGAGGAAAACTTCTGGACGAAAGATGTGAGGAGATATTTTCCATTCAGGTGGCAGGACTTGCAAAACGACTTGTACACACCAACTGCAAGACAGTGGTAGTGGGAATATCAGGTGGTCTGGATTCTACTTTGGCACTTCTTGTGTGTGTAAAGACTTTCGACAAGTTGGGATTGCCACGCAAGGGTATAGTAGGTATCACAATGCCGGGATTCGGAACAACAGACCGTACATACAATAATGCCCTTACACTGATGAGTTCGCTTCAGGTCACAACCAAGGAAATCAGCATCAAGGATGCTTGCATACAGCATTTCAAGGATATTGAGCACGATATGTCTGTTCATGATGTTACATATGAAAACGGCCAGGCTCGCGAACGTACACAAATCCTCATGGACTATGCCAATAAGATTGGCGGTCTGGTGATTGGTACAGGAGATTTGTCTGAGCTCGCTCTTGGATGGGCAACTTATAACGGAGACCACATGTCAATGTATGGTGTGAATGCCAGTATACCTAAGACACTGGTACGATACCTTGTAAATTGGGTGGCACAGACTGGTGTAGATGTAATATCCCGCAACACATTGCTTGACATCATCGACACTCCTATCAGTCCGGAGCTTATACCTGCCGATGAGAACGGAAATATCAAGCAGAAGACTGAAGATCTGGTAGGTCCGTATGAACTTCATGACTTCTTCCTGTATTATTTTCTCAGATTCGGAATGCGTCCGGCTAAGATTTTCTATCTTGCAGAGATTGCTTTCAGAGGAATGTACGACAGCACAACTATAAAGAAGTGGCTTACTAATTTCTGCCGCCGTTTCTTCAACCAGCAGTTCAAGCGTTCATGCCTTCCTGACGGACCTAAGGTTGGTTCCGTATCACTCAGTCCAAGAGGCGACTGGCGTATGCCTAGTGATGCCAGTGCGGCAATGTGGCTTAAGGAATGTGAGGAACTTGTAGGTTGATTTGATAAAATACAATAATAAAAATAAGCGCCACATGTACGTGTGACGCTTATTTTTTATATAAGGGTTTTAGTTATTTTATTAGTCGATATACTTATCAGTAAACGCTTTTACTCTCTTTGTATATTCTTCAGGATAGTTTTTATACGATGTGGCATGATCTGTTTCAGGCACAAGCCATATTTCCTTCGGTTCAGATTTCGCTGCATATACTTCGTTCACCATGTATGTAGGGACGAAATCATCCTTGTCGCCATGTATGAAGAACATCGGTTTGCTGCATTTCTTCACTTGTTCTATAGCCGATGCTTCGTGGAAATTCCATCCGTTCTGAAGTTCGCAAATCCAGCTTGCCGTGTATAGCAGAGGAAATGCCGGCAGGTTGAACTGCTCTTTAAGCTCCTTTTTGAACTGTTCCCAAACGCTGGTATATCCGCAGTCTTCTACAAAACATCTGATATACTCAGGCAGTACTTCGCCCGATGTCATCATCGTAGTAGCAGCACCCATTGATATTCCGTGTACTACAGCCTGGATGGAGTCGCCGAAAATTCCCGGAGTCAGGTTAATCCATTCTTTTACGTCGAGTCTGTCAAGCCAGCCCATCTGTATTGCATCGCCTCCGCTCAGTCCGGTGTATCTCAAGTCAGGGATTATGATGTTGTAGTCCAACGACTGATTGTACATATACCCTATGTGAAACATTCTTATTGCGCTGTCAGTATAGCCATGTACTATTACCGCAGTTTTTTTTGTTGGGCGTGATGCATATGCATAATAAGCATGTAGTCTGATTCCGTCAGGTGCTGTAATGAAAGTGTCTTTCAGCAGTTGGTTTCCCTGAAGGCTGTCCAGCCATCCGTTTATCTGAGGATATGTGTCACGCATATAAGCTTCCGAGCCTGCAAGGTCTTTACCTCTGTTTTCCGGGCGGAGTGAATAGTCTATCATGTAGAGACTTCCACCCACCAGTCCACCTGCAATCACGATAATTATTACCGCAAGGCTGATTATTAATTTTTTATGTTTCATTTTTTTATGTTATTTGTTCCAGATTTCCCAAGCCCCGAATGCCTGAAGCAGAAGCATTTCTAGTCCGTTTTTAACTATAGCTCCTTTTTCTGCACCGTTTTTCATGAATAAAGTGGTATCTGGATTATAAAGTAAGTCGTATAATAGATGTTCCGGAGTAAGGCAATCGTATGGTATGTCAGGACATTCGTCAGCCATCGGATACATGCCTATTGGTGTACAGTTTACTATCACCTTATATTCCTTCATCACTTCCGGTGTTATGTCATCATAAGTGATTGTATTTTCATTTCTTTTTGATCTGGATACGAATTTTGTTTCAAGTCCCAGTTTGTGCAATCCATAGTTTATGGCCTTCGATGCACCTCCCGTTCCCAGAATAAGGGCCTTTTTATGGTGTGGTTCAAGCAGAGATTCTATTGACTGCGTAAAACCCATTACATCAGAGTTATATCCGGTAAGTTTCAGTTTACCCTTGTTCTTTTCTATTTTTATCACGTTTACTGCTCCTATGGCAGCCGCGTCGTTGTCAAGTTCATCCAGATAGCCTATCACCTGCTCCTTGTAAGGAATAGTCACATTAAGTCCGCATAGTGTAGGGTTCGACTTTATGACCTTATTGAATTCCTCTATAGATGGTATCTCGAAGTTTACATACTCTGCATCAATGTTTTCCGAATGAAATTTCTCGTTGAAATAGTTTTTTGAGAAAGAGTGCCCCAAAGGGTAACCGATTAAACCGAACTTCTTCATTTTAGTAAAAATTTTAAGTTATTTAGTCGCAAAGTAGAGTGTACAAATACCCAGTGTAAGTCTTTTGAATGCCACTTTGCTGAAACCTGCCTTGTATAGAATCTGTTGCATTACTTCGCCTTGCGGGAAAGCCTTTATGGATTGTGGCAGGTATGTGTATGCACTATTGTCTTTCGATAGTAATTTACCGATGGTAGGAATTACAACTTTCGAGTAGATGGCATAAAGCTGTTTCATTGGGAATGTTTCCGGTTCGGACAGTTCAAGTATGACCAGATGGCCGTTTGCTTTCAGAACGCGGTGCATTTCTGTCAGACCTTTGTCAAGATTCTCGAAGTTGCGTACTCCGAATGCCACTGTTATGGCATCGAATCTGTTGTCAGGGAAGGAGAGAGACGTACAGTCTTCCTTGGCGAAAGAAATCTGTTTGTCCAGTCCCGATTGTTTTACCTTTTCACGTCCTACATTCATCATACCCTCCGATATGTCTGTACCTATAAGTTCTTCAGGCTGAAGCACGTGGCATGCCTGTATGGCAAAATCGCCTGTTCCTGTGGCTACGTCCATCATGTGTTTCGGACTGTATGGCTTGAGCATGTTGATGGCTTTGCGTCGCCAGCTTTTGTCTATACCAAGCGAAAGTACATGGTTCAGGTTGTCGTAAGTAGTGGCGATGTTGTCGAACATTTTTTCTACCTGTGCAGCTTTGCTTTCGTCCTGATTATAAGGTTTTATGTTTTCTTGAGGATAGTTTGACATGTTGTGAGTTAGTGTAGGATTTGTGGATAGAATATATGATGGGCGGGAAG
>CALUPA010000145.1 GCA_944322395.1 uncultured Phocaeicola sp. | reverse complement strand
AGTCACTGTTGGCACCTGCAATGGTAGCAGTGTTCACTCTCGGTATATTCTCTAAGAAAATCACTCCTAAAGCAGGCGAATGGGGACTTATCGGCGGTTTCATCATCGGTATGGTAAGACTCGTAACAAATGTAATAACCAAGAGTGGTACAGCCACTATGGAAGGAGCATTCTGGGATGCTACAGCATGGTTCTGGCAGACCAACTGGTTGATTTTCGAAATATGGTTACTGGTATTCCTTATGATTATGATGGCTGTAGTGTCTTGCTTCACTCCGAAACCAACAGCACAGCAGATTGAAGCAATCACATTTACCGGCAGCTATAAAGAACTTATCAGAAAGAGCTGGAACAAGTGGGACGTAATAGCAACACTTGGTGTTGTGGTTCTATGCGGATTATTCTATGCATATTTCTGGTAAAAAAATTAAATATTGTTCTACATTTGCAACTGAATAAATGTAGAACAATATAAAATCTGTATTACATGACAGCATATTACAAACAAAATCCAAAATTCTATGTCGGCATTGACTGTATTATATTCGGTTTCGAAAAAGGCGAACTGAATCTCCTCCTGCTAAAGAGAAATTTTGAGCCGGCTAAAGGGAAATGGTCTCTTATGGGAGGATTTATACAGGAAAATGAAAGCGCAGACGATGCAGCCAAACGTGTATTGAGCGAGCTTACAGGACTTGAGGACGTATATATGGAACAGATTGGTGCATTCGGTGCCGTGGACAGAGACCCGGGAGAAAGGGTAATCTCGCTGGCATACTACGCACTGATTAACATAAACGAATACGACCGTGAACTGGTCCAGCAACACAATGCCCACTGGGTGAACATAAACGAAGTGCCAGAATTGATTTTCGACCATTCGGAAATGGTTACAAAGGCCAGACAGATGATGAAAGAAAAGGCATCCAACAAGCCTATAGGTTTCAATCTTCTTCCAGAACTGTTCACACTTACACAGCTGCAAAACCTGTACGAAGCCATCTACGGAGAAACAATGGACAAAAGAAACTTCCGTAAGCGCATAGCAGAAATGGATTTCATAGAACAAACAGACAAAATAGACAAGACAGGATCAAAAAGAGGTGCACGTCTTTACAAATTCAATGACAAAGCATACGAAAAAGATCCTAAATTCAAAATATGATTTTTTTTAAACGATTCAAAATATGTTAGAAGTATTAAAAGAAAAAGTATTCCATGCCAATCTGGATTTGGTGAAACATGGACTTGTAATCTTCACTTGGGGTAATGTTTCGGCAATAGACCGCGAAACCGGACTTGTAGTTATAAAGCCAAGCGGAGTATCATATGATGAAATGAAAGCTGATGATATGGTGGTAGTAGACCTCGAAGGAAATGTAGTGGAAGGTTCTCTTCGTCCGTCGAGCGACACCCCTACCCATCTGGTACTTTATAAGGCATTCCCGGAAATTGGAGGTGTGGTACACACTCATTCAACTTATGCCACTGCGTGGGCTCAGGCAGGACTTGACATTCCAAACATAGGAACAACTCATGCCGACTATTTCCACGAAGCTATTCCTTGTACAGCCGACATGACTGAGGCCGAAGTAAAAGGAGAATATGAGAAGGAAACAGGCAATGTGATAGTGAAGCGTTTCGAAGGAATGAACCCTGTTCACACTCCTGGAGTATTGGTAAAAAATCATGGTCCTTTCTCATGGGGTAAGGATGCAAACGATGCAGTTCACAATGCCGTAGTTATGGAACAGGTGGCAAAGATGGCAAGCATTGCTTATGCGGCAAATCCTAACCTCACAATGAATCCTCTGCTGGTAGAAAAACATTTCAACCGCAAGCATGGTCCTAATGCTTATTACGGACAGAAAAAATAAAAAACATCTGAAATTAATAATACTGAAATAAACAAATCATTATCTTATTTATAAAATCAAAAAATTATGAACGCATTCAGTCAGTATGAAGTATGGTTCGTAACCGGAGCTCAGCTCCTTTACGGAGGCGACGCAGTAGTAGCAGTCGACGCACACAGCAACGAAATGGTAGCAGGTCTTAACGAAAGTGGAAAACTTCCTGTTAAGGTAGTATATAAAGGCACTGCAAACTCTTCAAAAGAAGTAGAAGCAGTATTCAAAGCAGCAAACAATGATGAAAAATGTGTAGGTGTAATCACATGGATGCACACATTCTCTCCTGCAAAAATGTGGATTCACGGTTTGCAGCAGTTGAAGAAACCTTTACTGCACCTTCACACTCAGTTCAACAAGGAAATTCCTTGGGACACTATGGACATGGATTTCATGAACCTGAACCAGAGCGCACACGGCGACCGCGAATTCGGTCATATCTGCACTCGTATGCGTGTACGCCGTAAAGTAGTTGTAGGCTACTGGAAAGACGAAGAAACTCTCGGCAAGATTGCTGTATGGATGAGAGTATGTGCAGCATGGGCTGATTCTCAGGATATGCTTATCTTACGTTTCGGCGACCAGATGAACAATGTAGCCGTAACAGACGGTGACAAGGTTGAAGCTGAACAGCGCATGGGTTACCACGTTGACTATTGCCCAGTAAGCGAACTGATGGAATATCACAAGAATATCAAGGACGAAGAAGTTGAAGCTTTGGTTAAAACTTACTTCAGCGAATATGACCACGATGCAGAACTTGAAGACAAATCTACAGAAGCATACCAGAAAGTATGGAATGCAGCCAAAGCAGAACTTGCCCTTCGTGCTATCCTGAAAGCTAAAGGTGCAAAAGGATTCACTACTAACTTCGACGACTTGGGACAGACAGATGGTAGCTACTTCGACCAGATTCCTGGACTTGCTTCACAGCGCCTTATGGCAGAAGGTTACGGATTCGGTGCTGAAGGTGACTGGAAATCAGCTGCACTCTATCGCACAGTATGGGTAATGAATCAGGGACTTGCAAATGGTTGCTCATTCCTTGAAGACTACACTTTGAACTTCGACGGAAAGAACAGTTCAATTCTTCAGGCACACATGCTGGAAGTTTGTCCGTTGATCGCTGCCAAGAAGCCTCGTCTGGAAGTTCACTTCCTTGGCATAGGTGTACGCAAGAGCCAGACTGCACGCCTTGTATTCACATCAAAGGTTGGTACAGGATGTACAGCTACAGTTGTTGACCTAGGAAACCGCTTCCGTCTTATCGTAAACGATGTAGAATGTATCGAACCAAAACCATTGCCAAAACTTCCTGTTGCTTCTGCACTTTGGAAACCAATGCCTGACTTCGAAGTTGGTGCAGGTGCATGGATTCTTGCAGGTGGTACTCACCACTCTTGCTTCTCATACGACTTGACAGCCGAATACTGGGAAGACTATGCAGAAATCGCAGGTATCGAAATGGTTCATATCAATAAAGATACTACTATCAGCGAATTCAAGAAAGAGCTTCGCATGAACGAAGTTTACTACATGCTGAACAAAGCTCTTTGCTAATTCATAAGTTATATAAAACCTTAATTAAAAGTGCTCGGCGAGCAATCGTTTGAAGCACTTTTAATTTTTCACCAAACTCAAAAAAACTTAAAATCTATGAGTCTTAATGCCAAATCAACTATAGAAAGCGGAAAAGCCATATTGGGTATCGAATTCGGTTCTACAAGAATCAAAGCTGTACTGATTGACGAAGAAAACAAGCCTATCGCACAAGGAAGCCATACATGGGAAAACCAACTTGAAAACGGATTGTGGACCTACAGTATTGATGCTATATGGAACGGAGTACAGGACTGTTATGCCGACCTCCGCGCAAACGTTAACAAAGAATACGGAATAGAGATTGAAAACCTTGCAGCAATCGGCGTAAGTGCGATGATGCACGGTTATATGGCTTTCAACGACAAAGAAGAAATTCTAGTTCCTTTCCGTACATGGAGAAACACCAATACGGGTAAGGCTGCTGCCGAACTGTCTGAACTGTTTGTATATAATATTCCTTTGAGATGGAGTATCTCGCATCTTTATCAGGCAATACTCAACAAGGAAGAACACGTAAAAGACATAACATTCCTTACTACACTGGCCGGATATGTACACTGGCAGATAACAGGGGAAAAGGTTCTAGGAATAGGCGATGCATCTGGTATGCTTCCTATCAATCCGGAAACCAAGAACTACTCTGCAGAAATGGTAAAGAAATTCAACAATCTGGTAGCTCCATACGGATTCGGCTGGACTCTGGAAGATATTCTTCCTAAAGTTCTTCTTGCCGGTGAAAATGCAGGATGCCTGACAGAGAAAGGTGCAAAATTGCTCGACGTATCAGGACATCTGAAAGCAGGTGTTCCAGTATGTCCTCCTGAAGGCGATGCCGGAACAGGTATGGTGGCAACAAACGCTGTAAAACAGCGCACAGGAAATGTATCGGCAGGTACTTCTTCGTTCTCAATGATTGTATTGGAAAAAGATTTGTCTAAGCCATACGAAATGATTGATATGGTTACTACTCCTGACGGCAGCCTTGTGGCAATGGTACACTGCAACAACTGTACTTCAGACCTCAATGCATGGGTAAACATCTTCAAGGAATACCAGGAACTTATGGGTATACCTGTAGACATGGACGAAATATTCGGAAAACTTTACAATAATGCCATGAAAGGTGATGCAGACTGCGGCGGACTTATCTCATACAACTACTTCTCTGGCGAACCTGTAACAGGACTTGAAGAAGGACGCCCACTGTTCGTCCGTAATGCAAGCGATAAATTCAACCTTGCAAACTTCATGCGTGCACACTTGTATGCTTCCGTAGGAGTATTGAAAATAGGTAATGACATCCTTTTCAACGAAGAGAAAATCAAGGTGGACAGAATTACCGGACACGGAGGATTGTTCAGAACTCAGGGTGTAGGACAGAGAGTTCTTGCAGCTGCCATCAACTCGCCTATATCAGTAATGGAAACTGCCGGCGAAGGCGGTGCATGGGGAATTGCACTGCTTGGCTCATATCTGGTGAACAATGACAAGAAACAATCACTTGCCGACTTCCTGGATGAAAAGGTATTTGCAGGAAATACAGGTACAGAAGTATCTCCTACAGCAGAAGACGTAGAAGGATTCAACAAATACATAGAGAACTACAAGGCTTGCATCCCTGTAGAAGAGGCTGCTGTGAAATACAAAAAGTAAAGAGTATTTTTGACAATAAGTATGCATGAAACAGCCTGAATATCTGATATTTCTATTCAATTAATGATAAAAAAAGCTTTTGTTCAGGTTGTTATTTAC
>CALUPA010000144.1 GCA_944322395.1 uncultured Phocaeicola sp. | reverse complement strand
AAATGGAAAAGGCTATGGAATGGCACAAGAGACTTGTTGAGGCTGCTGCCGAACACGATGAGACTCTTATGGAAAAGTTCTTTGAATCAGAATCGCTTACAGAAGACGAAATGCGTGAAGGTATCCGTAAAGGATTGGCTGCACGTGGTATGTTCCCAGTGTTCTGCGTATGTGCAGGAAAGGATATGGGTGTTCGCCGACTGATGGAATTCCTCGGCAATGTGGTACCATTTGTGGATGAAATGCCTGTAGTTCACAATACACGTGGTGTCCCTGTTCCTCCTGTAGCAGATGCTCCTACTTCACTTTATTTCTTCAAGACTGCAGTAGAGCCTCATATCGGTGATGTACAGTACTTCAAAGTGATGAGTGGTGTAGTTCACGAAGGTGATGACTTGAATAATGCCGACCGTGGATCAAAGGAACGTATGGCTCAGCTTTATGTGTGTGCAGGTGCAAACCGTGAAAAAGTGGAAGAACTGAGAGCCGGTGATATCGGTTGTACAGTAAAACTTAAAGATGTGAAGACTGGAAATACATTGAATAGCAAGGACTGTGAAAACAGATTCAATTTCATCAAATATCCAAATCCTAAATATACAAGAGCCATCAAACCGGAAAATGAGGCTGATACTGAAAAGATGATGGCTATCTTGAACCGTATGCGCGAGGAAGATCCTACATGGGTTGTTGAACAATCTAAGGAATTGAAGCAGATTCTTGTTCACGGCCAGGGTGAGTTCCATTTGCGTACATTAAAATGGCGTCTTGAAAATAATGAGAAACTTGCAGTGCAGTTCCTGGAACCTAAGATTCCTTACAGAGAAACTATTACTAAGGCTGCGCGTGCTGACTACAGACATAAGAAACAGTCGGGTGGTGCAGGACAGTTCGGTGAAGTTCATCTTATAGTGGAACCATATTACGAAGGTATGCCTACTCCTGAAGTATATAAATTCAATGGGCAGGAATTCAAGATTAACGTGAAAGGTACTGAAACCGTTGATTTGGAATGGGGTGGTAAGCTGGTGTTCATCAACAGTGTTGTAGGTGGAGCTATTGATACAAGATTTATGCCTGCTATCCTTAAAGGTATTATGAGTCGTATGGAGCAGGGACCTCTTACAGGTTCGTATGCTCGTGACGTACGTGTTATAGTATATGACGGAAAGATGCACCCGGTTGATTCAAATGAAATCTCATTTATGCTTGCCGGACGTAATGCTTTCAGCGAAGCATTTAAGAATGCAGGTCCAAAGATTCTTGAACCTATTTATGATGTGGAAGTTTTCGTTCCGAGCGATAAACTTGGTGACGTGATGAGCGACATGCAAGGACGACGTGGTATGATTATGGGAATGAGTAGTGAAAAGGGATATGAAAAACTTGCTGCTAAGGTTCCTCTGAAAGAAATGTCTAACTATTCTACAGCTTTGAGTTCGCTGACTGGTGGCCGTGCTTCATTCATTATGAAGTTTGCAAGTTATGAACTTGTTCCTACAGATGTACAGAATAAGCTTATGAAGGAATTTGAAGAGCAGGAAAAGAATGAAGATTGATAACTAGTTGATATTTTAATATATAAAAAAGCCGTATTTCTTAAAAAAATACGGCTTTTTTTATTTGCTTTTGATGAACTTTTTGCCACTTTTAGTTGTTATATATTTAAAGTTATATTATTTTTGTAAAGTAAGAGAGAGTGTAAGGGCTTTTATTTGTGATTTTATTAATTAAAAAGATGGGGTATTGTTAAATGTGAAAAAATCCCGTGTAAAACATGTTAATTGATGATGATTATATTAATTAGCTTGTTAAATTTGTCACCATGAAAAAGTCAACAATATGGATATTAGGAGTCATTATGGCTCTGTCTTTTCTTAGCCTGCTATATTTGCAGGTAAGTTATATAGAAGAGATGGTAAAGATGCGTCGTGGACAATTCGAAGAGAATGTAAACCGTAGTCTTGTTCAGTCCGTGCGTAATCTTGAATTAGTGGAGACAAAAAAGTATCTGGAAGCAGATGTTGCAGCCACTGAAAGGGCGGCTCGTCTGGCAGAGCAGTTTAATCTTAATAAGGACAGTGGTGATATATTGCATCATCAATATACTATCACTTCACCCGACGGAAGCATGTATTCTACTTTCGAGTTTAAGACAATAACTAATCGGCCAGCCAATGTTCCTAAGGTAATAATATCCAACGGGAAAAATATACCGCAGACTTCAAGAACCTTGCAGGAAATAATAAAGGAAAGATACGTATACCAGAGAGCTTTGCTCGATGAGGTGGTATACAATATTCTTTATACAGCCAGTGACAAGCCTTTGAAGGAGAGGATAAACTTTAAGCAACTGGATCATTTTATAAAGTCTGAGTTGCTCAACAATGGTTTGGATTTACCGTATCACTTCATGGTGACTGATAGGGATGGAAAGGAGATATATCGTTGTTCGGATTATGCATATGATGGTGAAAAAGTCTATTCCAGATTGCTGTTTGAAAATGATCCTCCTGCAAAAATGGGATATGTGAAAATATTTTTCCCTACAATGGATGACTATATTTTCAGTTCTGTAAAGTTTATGATACCTTCAATCATCTTTACAGTAGTGCTTCTGATAACATTTATATTTACTATATATATAATATTCCGTCAGAAGAAACTTACTGAGATAAAGAATGACTTCATAAACAATATGACGCATGAGTTCAAGACTCCAATCTCAACAATATCTCTTGCTGCTCAGATGCTTAATGATCCGGCTGTAGGAAAATCTCCTGTAATGTTCAAGCATATTTCAGGTGTTATAAACGACGAGACGAAACGTTTGCGTTTTCAGGTTGAAAAGGTTCTTCAGATGTCAATGTTTGAACGTCAGAAAGCAACGCTGAAGAAGAAAAAAATTGATGCTAATGAACTTATAAATGGAGTAATTAATACTTTCAGACTTAAGGTTGAAAGTTGTCATGGTACGTTGGATGCGGAACTTGATGCAACAGATCCTTTTGTTTTTGTTGATGAAATGCATTTTACAAATGTTATATTTAATCTGCTTGACAATGCAGTGAAATATAAGCGTGCCGATGTAGATATAAGCCTTAAAGTAAGAACTTGGAATGAAGCTAATAAGCTACATATTTCAGTCGAAGACAATGGTATAGGTATAAAGAAAGAAAATTTGAAGAGAATATTTGAAAAGTTCTACCGAGTTCATACCGGAAATCTTCATGATGTGAAGGGATTTGGTTTGGGTTTGGCCTATGTAAAGAAAATAATTTCAGATCACAACGGAAGTATCCGTGCAGAAAGTGAACTGAATGTTGGAACAAAATTTATAATTGTATTACCTTTATTTAAAGAAGAATAATATGGACGAAAGAATGCGTATTTTGTTGTGCGAAGATGATGAGAATCTTGGCATGCTTTTGAGAGAGTACTTACAGGCTAAGGGTTATGAGGCTGACCTTTTCCTAAATGGTGACGAAGGAATAAGAGGATATCAGAAAGGAAAATATGATATGGTTGTAACAGACGTTATGATGCCTGTTAAGGATGGTTTCTCTATGGTACAGGAAATCAAGCAGATTAATTCTGAGGTACCTGTAATTTTCCTTACTGCAAAAACAATGAAAGAAGATGTGCTTGAAGGATTTAAGATTGGTGCCGACGATTACATCAGTAA
The DNA here is from genome assembly GCA_944322395.1 of uncultured Phocaeicola sp. GTDB lineage: Bacteria > Bacteroidota > Bacteroidia > Bacteroidales > Bacteroidaceae > Phocaeicola. Next base: position 1,583 of record CALUPA010000144.1, on the reverse strand, counting down.
GCCTTTCAGCATGGAAGAGTTGACCCTTCGTATTGAGGCAATCTTGCGTCGTGTTAGAGGTAAGAAAAATAGAGAAAACACAATGTATAATCTGGGTAATTTCGTTTTCGATACTCAGAAACAGTTGCTTACTATTGGCGATAAGCAGACAAAACTTACTACAAAGGAATCAGAACTTCTGTCTTTGCTTTGTTCTCATGCAAATGAAATACTGCAGAGAGATTATGCTTTGAAAAATATATGGATAGACGACAATTATTTCAATGCTAGAAGTATGGATGTCTATATTACAAAGCTTCGTAAGCATCTTAAGGCTGATCCTTCAATCGAGATTATCAACATTCATGGTAAGGGATATAAATTGATTACCCCTGAGGACGATCAGCAGGAAGCTTAATATATTAAAGGCAAAATAAAAAGAGATTATCTTTATCAGGTAATCTCTTTTTATTTTGCCTTTAATTCTGATTAAATCTATTAATCAGTAATACGTTTGTTAATCAGGATATAGCTGATTAGTCCCGCAATTATTAAAACCATAGATGTACCAAGAATGGCATTGTTGTTTACATTTTCAGTTGCGAAACATGCAATCAGGATAATGGCTCCGATGATAATCAATATTACTCCCAGATTCTTTAATAAGCTTTTCATGTGTGTCTTCTATTTTTATGGTTTATTCGTTATTGGTTACAAATTAAAGCATAATTATTTACACGCAAAAATTATTTTACGAAAAAAAACGAAATTCATGAAATATCTGTCGTGATATATTTCTAATCTTTAGTGTTTGTGAATATTTTTCGTAAAACTTCTTGGCTGACACTTAATTCTTCTAGGGTCAGGCCTTTTAGTGCTTCTTTTAATGTGAGATTGGCTACCAGTCTGGCTTTGTCTTCTAGCAACTTTCCATCTTTAGTCAGATGTATGAGGTTTGTTCTTCTGTCTTTTTTATCGGATATTCTTACAACAAGATGCTGTTTTTCCATATTGTCAATCAATCTCGTCATACTAGGTTTGTCTTTGAAAGTGGCATTACACAATTCTTGCTGCGTGACTCCATCTTTCTCCCATAGGAAAATCAGTACGGTCCATTGTTCTGGCGTTATATCCAATCCGTTCATTCTGAAATTCCTTATTAGTTTGCGGTTGATGGCAGCAGATACCTTACCGTTTAGTATTGCAAAGATTAACTGAATATCAAAATTGAATTGTTCTATCATATAATTATTGTTTATACAACTATGCAAATATACTATATTTGGATGTATTTAGGATGAAATTATCTCTCTTTTTAATATTTTATTCATCCTTATTTATGAAAATAAAACAGAAAAGTGACTTAATTGTTTGTATATTAGATAAAAAGTTGTACCTTTGCGCCGCAATTGAAATTTTTTATTAATAATTTAATTAACGAATTAGTATGAATCAATACGAAACCGTTTTCATTTTAACTCCCGTTTTGTCTGAAGCTCAGATGAAGGAAACGGTAGAGAAGTTCAAAGCAATCCTTACTCAGGAAGGTGCTGAGATCATCAATGAAGAAAACTGGGGATTGAAGAAATTGGCTTATCCAATTC
>CALUPA010000143.1 GCA_944322395.1 uncultured Phocaeicola sp. | reverse complement strand
CTCATTACCGGATATTATGCCTATATTCATAAATCGGAAAAAGCTCGGTGATACACGCATTACATTTGCATCGACAGAATTTTCTCTTTCCTCTGTCAGATAAAGGCCTGTTCCTGAAACTCCCTGCAGGTAATTAATATCTGAAATAATGATATCTTCCACACCCGGACATTGTCTGAACTTGTCTATCAATACCTTTTTGGTGTTATTATCCATAAAAGAATAATCGAGAGAGACACTAAGAATACGTTCTTTGTCGGCTTTTGACAATGTTCCGAAAACAGAATTGTTTGTATTTACAGATTGCATATACAATGCCGTTGCAAGCGAAATGAATATCAGACTGATAAACAGCTGCATTCCCAACGATAAATTCCTCAACCTGTGCCTGCCATATCTTCCGGTGACTGTGTTAAGTTTCTGAGTGACAAACAACCGTCTCACTTTTACTATTACAAACAACGATATAAACATACACAACACCATGATACCAATAAGATAAGTAAAAGTCTGCCACATCAGTAAATACGGATCTATGACAATGCTGAAACGTACCAGTGTAAGACTAAGGAACGGTGAAAGAAGTTCTATGATAAGATAAGTAACGAATGCCGACAAAAATATCGAAACACTTATCTGTACGAAAAACATCAGAAACATATCTTTAAATCCTGCACCGTTCACCCTACGGATATTACATTCTTTCACACGTATAAGGAAAGAACCTATTATGAAATGAAAGAAATTGAGCAAGCCAACCACCAATACCAATATTCCGGCTATAAGAGTGATATTAGCAAAATATAATGCTACACCTTCATCACTCCAAAAATAAGTTCCAAAAGTACCGCCCAATATTCCCCTTTTCTCATTAAAAATTTCAAAATCAAGTTTCCTTTCATCTAATTCTTTAATAAAACTTTTTACAGAACCGGCATCTTCTACTAATGCGAATGTTAAGGCAGCCATTAACGGCAAGTTTCTATCATTGATTTCTCCTTCTGTATCATTAATAACCAAAGCATCTGTTCTACGTAAAAAGTTCAAGCTGTTATTCAATGGTAAATCTTTGGCTACCGCCTGTATCACATAATTTATCCCTCCTTCACGAGACGTACTGTTTGGCGAAGTATATAAACGTCTGTTTAAAACCATACGTTTACCAATTGATTTTTCGGCTGAACCAAAAATACGTTTAGCTGTACTTTCAAAAAGAATTACCGAATTAGGATTCTGCATCGCATTTCTCCAACTTCCATGTAATATTTCCGGAGCAAAGACTTCATTAAAACAAGAATCAGTCTCCATAAACATCAAATTATAAGGCAATAATTTACCTCCAGAAACCTCAATGTCATACGAACGTTCATTCGCTCTTGCAACTCCACAAAATGCTTTTGCATTCAAGTTTTGGTTTCTCAAAAACGAAGGTAAACTTCCTGAAGTCATACTACTGAAATTATTCTCTGAACGTTCCAAGTATAATTCAACTATCCTGTCTTTATTCCTGAAACAATCATCAGTACTGAATATATACCTGCTACAATAAAGGCAGACACTAAAGCAAAACAACGACATAGCCAGTCCGAATATGGCTATAACGTTCTGCATCTTGAATTTCATCAAGCTGCGTACGGCTACTTTCAAATAATGTAATATCATAGTATTCTCGTTTTTTGTTTTATTATTCGCTTTTAATAACTTCGGCAGGATTAATGCGTGCAGCCTTATTTGTCTGCCAATACAATGTAATGAAAACTATAACAGAAACCAATATTCCTGAGACAAGGAACATCCACACAGTCAATGATACCCTGTGGGCATACGATTCCATATAATTTTCTATAGATATATACGCCAAAGCAGAGCCTGCAACAAACGCAACAGCCAAGGTATAAAAATACTTCTTCATTATAAGACTAAATATATCAACGACCTTTGCTCCATTGATTTTCCTCAAACCTATTTCTCTGTATCTGAGATGTATATCAAACAACGAAAGTCCGAAAAGTCCCATACATGAAATCACGACCGCAATAACTGCAAAAGTTATGACAAGCATCATTAACTTACGGTCATTTTCGTGCAATTTTCTTATATCATCTTCAATAAACGAATATTCCAGACTTCCTTCACCAAGCATCATACAAATTCTGCAAATACGCCAAGGCTTCTTTTTCTTTACCCTTGGCTAACGAGAAAAAGTAATCGTCGGCATACGTAGGAATACCTTTCATCAATATAAACGCCATAGGTGTGTTGGGTCCGGAAAGATGACCTGTGCGGAAATCTTCCGTTACTCCTACAATCTCGTACGGAATTATTTCCTGATTAGAAGAAGACCACCATAAACGATATTTTGGCATCAGTTTGGTTCCCCTCCAATCCTCTATCTCAAAAGATTTGAGAAATGCCTTATTGACAATCATCTTATACTGAAGAGAGACATCATCTGTATTCCATCCCCTACCGTCAACAACTTTAAAGCCGAAAAAGTCCATATAATCCTTACTGCAAAACAAATATAGCGATTTTATAAAATCACCCTTATGGTTTTTAAATTCAATATTGGAATCTATATTATACGGACTACTTCCAAATGCCATACCGGTAAACAAATCTGACTCCTTGACTTTCTGTTGAACTACAGAATACATATTTGATATTTCATCTTTATTATCCAGAATAGAACCAAACGTATGTCTTTGTCTGAGAACTTTACATCGCAGAACATTTTCCGTACGATAACCTACATCTGTATTATAAAGAAAATGAAGCTGAGAACTAAAATATATGGCAGCCACAATAAGTACAAATGTTATAACATATTGCATAAACAAAAACACAAGACGTGATGACATAGTATTAGGTCTGCCTGAAATTATTTTTAATGACTTGACCGGAACATTATACGACAGTTTCAAGTAAGGATAAATCAATACAACCAACGGCATGAACAATATTACAATTAATGTAATAACGATGTCAAAAATCATGTCCGACTGCACTGGTATGTCATACTTATTAGAAATTGTATCGCGTGTTATCTCAACAAAAAACCATACAAAAAACACTACTACAAGATTAAAAATGACATTCTCCAGATATAGTTGACTGAAGACCTGAAATCTTCCTGCTCCAAAAATCTTTTTAATACTCAACTCTTTAACACGTCGTTGCACAATAGCAGTATAAAGATTCACATAATTGAAAAGCCCGACAAGTAATATCAAGACCGTAATGATGAAATAAACATGAATCGTATTTTCATCCCCCCTGATAAAATTTCTGTCAAAGACTTTTATGTTTTTATCAAAATAAGCATCCTCGAGAGATACCAATTGAAAGTTCACTAAACGGTTTCCAAAAAGTTTCAACTTTACCGGAACAGAATTCTTTTCATTAAACAAGGCTAAATCGTCCGGATTATATAAACGAACAACTTCCAAAGGCCTTCTGGTCCAATCATCATGTTGAGTCGAAATGACAATGTCAAAATCAAGTGAAGATTTGGTTGAAGGTTGCCCCAACACTCCCACAATACGTACCATTTTATCGGTAGATACTTTTATTGTTTTCCCTATAGGACTTCCCGTTCCAAACAATCTTTCAGCCATTTTAGCAGAAATCAAAGCATCATTGGGATGAAGAACAGTTGTTCCATCAATACATGGATAAGGTATCAGATTGAAGAACTTGTCATCTATTATAAGAATATTTACATTTGTATTAATCTTATCTACCTCAATCATATCATTCTCTACAAGCATAAATCTACTGTAAGCTTCCACCATAGGATTATCCAAAGGACTCTTAAAACCAGGTTCATTGTTTGGATCAAAACTATTTGACAAAAAAGTCTTACCATCGTCTATATATGTCATATAGAAAGTACGTTTCCATTCTGGAATAAAATGATTTACAGTATATTCCTGATGAATGTACCTAAGCAATATAAACACACAGGTAAGACTGAATACAAGTCCTGCCATAGAAATAATGTTTTGAGACTTAAATCTAAACATGTTGCGCACGGCAACTTTAAAGTAGTGTAATATCATATCCAAAATCATTTTATTCAAAAGGAACATTCCAATAAAACTGACGTATTCCTAAAATTCATAACATGTTCTCATAGTAGATATAATCAAAAATCATGCCAAACGCATAATCACCTATTAATCAAGACAATGCACTTAACCGTCAATATAAAACAACGTGCGTATCCGCACATTCATGTTGCAAATACGCACGTTTGATACTAAGTGTATTCATTATATCGCTTAATCGGATACTATCCACTTCTCTATATTTCTGGTTTCAGAACTGAAATTAACCCCTATCTTGTAAACCTTACGACCATCAGACATGAAAGGAAGGGCATAGTTTCGGGATTCTATTTGCGCTATGGCATCCTCGGCACTGCCTTCAAACTTGAATTCCATTACATAGATATACTGTGGAGTTTTAACTACCATATCTATCCTGCCTTGAGAAGTGTGATACTCGGCATGAGTATAAAAGCCCATAAGACGGAAAACTATGAAAAGAACATTCTGGTAATGAAGCTCCGTGTTGCGGATCAACTCGTATGGAGTGTCAGAAAAGAGACTTTGAAGACGCTCCATGAAACTTTCGATCTTTCCTGCTCGGATATCCTTTATAAAGTTCATTATATGAAAACTGGCATTCTTGCCGTTCATATTCATATAGCAAGGCATAAGGAAGTTAAGGAATCCCTGTTCAACCTCCTCATTAGGAAAACCAAGTATATAGTTCTTGAATTCAGGGTCATACTCCTTTATCGTAAGATATCCGCTCTGGAAGAATAAAGGAATAGGATTGGTATTTATTGTCTCAAGCCCGGTAAGCTCATCGGCTGTTGCTTCTGCATTACCTGTCAGGTCACTCAGGAGGTAATTGTTCTTCTGAAGAAGTTTTACGAGTATGGTCGGGGTACCGGTGGAGAACCAGTAGTTTTCTATTTTCATCGAAGCGAATGTATTCAATACACTGAAAGGATTGTACATTCCTTCGCTATTACCGGTAAAGTGATAACCATCATATTTTTTCTGAAGAAGACTACACGTTTCTTCGTAACTTAAATTCATATTTACCGACAATTCGCGTATATCTGATTCAAAATGAGTTATCAATTCTGTTTCGCTGATACCACACAATGATGCAAACTCATTCTCCATCGTTATATCACGGAGATTATTCAAATCACTGAAAATGCTTACCCTACTGAACCTTGTCACTCCCGTAAGGAGAGCAAAGCGGATATACTTGTCGCATGATTTCAAGTTACCGTAAAAAGATTTCAGAATACTTCGGTACTCGGACTGAAGTTCCTCATTATCCAATGATTGTATAAGAGGTTTATCGTACTCGTCAATGAGGATTACTACACCGCGACCGGTCTGTTTTGCAGCCTTTTCTATCAAGTACGCAAAACGCTCTTCAGGAGCACGGTCCTTCTTTTCATCACCATAAACTTCTTCCCATTTTTCAAGATGCTGATTGAAAATCCCATAAAGAGCATCAACATCCTTATAATTGCGGCTGTTCAAATCCATGTGAAACACCGGATGAACATTCCACTCTT
>CALUPA010000142.1 GCA_944322395.1 uncultured Phocaeicola sp. | reverse complement strand
ACAAAAAAGCCAACTAATTCGCAACACTTTGTGTATGAATTAGTTGGCTAATTTTATACTATTTACTGAATGTCCCTGGGAAGCGGATTTATTGTTTCCTACCAGTATTTTATCTCAAGCGGAGGATATCGCCTACCTTAGGAGCTGGGGCATCTTCATCCATCTTGTTCATCTTGTAAAGATATTTCAGTTTTATTCCGAACGTCTGCGATATGGAATACATCGAATCGCCGGCCTTGACTACATATACTATATGGTCCTTAGTAGCCTTCTTGCGTTTCTCTTCCAAATAGATAACCTCACCACCGCAGAACACATAATCCTTAGGCAATTCATTATACTTGCGAAGCTTGCGGCTGCTGATATCAAATTCATAACCCAACGACTTGAATGTATCTCCCTTACGGGCAATGATGTATACCATCTCGTTTGCCAGATAAGGCTGATGCGGATTAGGCACTCTCTCCACCCATTCCAAACCACCTTTGCGGTCGTATTTATCAAGGTCATAAAGTTCAATGATACTTATCAGTCTGTCTGCATATTTCGGGTCTGTGGCATATCCCGCCTTCTTCAGTCCTCGTGCCCAGCCTTTATAATCAGTAATTTTCAGTCGGAAAAGGAATGCATATCTTGCTCCGGTTCGCAGGAATTTTGAATGATCCTCATACGATTCACGCGCATGTTTATAAGCCCTGAAGCATTCATTACGTCGGTCATCGTCATGACGCACCGTACGTCCATCCCACGAACTGCCGCATTTTATACCGAAGTGATTGTTGGATTTCCTTGCCAAAGTACTCCTTCCAGCTCCTGACTCAAGCAGTCCCTGAGCCAGCGTGATACTGGCAGGAATACGATATTTCTTCATCTCCTCTACAGCTATTCCTCTATATTTCTTTATATAGTCCTCGTAAGCTTGATTTCTTTTCTGCGCAGATGCCGAAAACGAAAGTCCGGCAATTAATATTAAAATAAGTGTCAGATATTTCCTCATGTCATTAATCTTGAAAAACAGTTACAAACTTACGGAAAAAATATGACTTACACAGTGCGCAATAATATGTTTTTTCAGTAATGAAAAATAATGATAGCCTAAACGCCAAGGAAAAATTAGTGTTACACGTTCGTGTAACGGCCGTAACACGTAGGTGCGACGCATGCAACACGTTCGTGTAACACGCGTAACACGTACGTGTTACGACAATTATATATTGTCATTTCACCTCATACTTCAATTGATACCGCTTATAGAAGATAACAGCCAATATAAAGCCAACCATAGCAAACGGCACTCCTACGAGGGCGGCATACTGAAAACCGTTATTTACCGCAAGACCTCCGGCATATGCTCCCACGGCATTACCGAAATTGAAAGCTATCTGAATGCATGCCCCTCCAAGCATCTCCCCACCCGGCGCTACGCGTATTATAAGCAACTGTTCCGGACTGGACACGGCAAACAATCCTGCCGTACAAAGAAACATAAGCGATACTGAAAGCCACGGGTTGGGTGATAAAAAGAAAATAGCCAACAGAATCAGACATATACCACCCTGAGCTATCATCAAAATACGTCCCGGAGTATAACGGTCGGACATCCGTCCGCTAATGAGATTTCCCACTACCATACCAAAGCCGGCAAGCACCATCAGCGCCGTCATACTGCTTTCAGAGAAACCGGAAACATTAGTCAACAGCGGACTGATATAGCTGTACCAGCAGAACACTCCACCATTGCCCAACGCCGTAGCACCTAGAATCAGCCAAGGAGCCGGAGTACGGAGAAAACGGAACTGCCCCTTGAAACCTACATCCTGCAAACCTTCTACCACAGGCACCCATCGCCATATATAATAGAAAACAATCACTCCCCAAAGTCCTACAAACAGGAATGTGGAACGCCACGAAATGAGATGGCTCAACGATGTACCCAGCGGAACACCAAACAGGTTGGCTACAGTCATTCCGGCTATCATAATGGAAACAGCCTCCGAACTTTTACCTTTATCGGCCAGCTTGGATGCTACAATGGATGCAACCCCAAAGTATGCCCCATGAGGCAAACCTGAGATGAAACGGCCAATCATCATAATCCAATAATTAGGTGCCATAGATGCACAAAGATTTCCAACCACAATAAGCGATACAAGTGCCATGAGCAGATGCTTGAGCGATTTCTTTCGTGCAAGGACCAACACCGGAGCACCAAAGCACACCCCCAAGGCATAGGCAGAAATCAGATGACCTGCTTCGGATATACTTATCCCAAAATCGGAAGCCACATAAGGCAATATACCCATCATGGCAAACTCTGCCATTCCCAATGCCAAAGTACCGAAAGCCAATGCTATAAGACTCTTTTTCATAATTCAATACTCTATCCTTAAATCAATAAATACTTTTATACTAAAAATTCGGCTGCAAAGTTACATTTTATGTTTTAAAGCATAAAAACATTCTATAATTGTTTTTTATACAATTATTCTTAAAGAAGAATAGAGTGGCTCATTTTTTCGTATCTTTGGACATACGACAAAAAAACATATATGGGAAACGATATTGTAATAATGAATTTTTCGGATATCTATACAGAAGAGACATTCTATAAAAACGAGAAAATAAAATGGATAAACTGTACAGACATATCAGGAACCAACTGTTTTTGCGATAAAGAGGCATCGGCCGAAATTTGCAGACGTATAGAGAAGCTGCCACCACAAGGCATCCATTTCATCGACTCCGGGAACTATCATTACGTGTCAAAATTCTTTACTGATAAAATAAAGGAAGATTTCATACTAGTAGTGTTTGACCACCACCCGGACATGCAGCCTTCACTGTTCGAGGAACTCCTGACATGCGGTTCGTGGGTGAAATCGTCAATAGACACAAACAAACATCTTAAAAAGGTAATTCTGATAGGAACATCGGACGAACTACTGAATAAAATTGACAAGAAATATACAGACAAGCTGATAGAATTCAAAGAATCGCAACTGGAAGACCATGATGCTTGGCAACGTTTTTACGACATGCATTTCGACCTGCCTATATATATTTCGATAGATAAAGATGTACTCGCACCCGAAGAGGATAAAACAAACTGGGATCAGGGAAAAGCAACGATGCAGGAATTGAAACATCTGCTATCTATATTACTGAAACACAGCAGAATTATAGGTATCGACATTTGCGGTGAATGCAAATATTCCATACTAGGTATGAATGACGATAATGTACGAAAAGATAATGATATAAACAGACAACTGACAGACCTAAGCCTGCAGGATTATAAATCCTGAGGTTTAGGTTCTTCTTTATCAAAAGAAGGTCTTTCCGGAGCTTTCGGTTTCATTTCAAGCCACTTATCATATTGCTCGTCGTTAAGAATCTTACGAATCTTCTTAAGCATCTTCTCTTCGCGCTCCTTCATCTCTTCAGCCATTTTTTCCTTGATATGCTCAGGTGGCATCTTCGGGCCTCCTTCCCCAAACTCCAGACGATTGCCACCCATAGGAGGAAATCCGCCACCCATAGGAGGCTGCCCCATTCCCATAGGAGGTCTTCCTCCATTCATCGGCGGCTGACCTCCACCTAATGAAAACATCTTCTCAATCTTTTCTTTTTCTTCCTTAAGATAAAGTTTGTAAATCTTTTTATACTGTTTTTCCGTAAGGTTCAGAAGACTGTCCATTTCATCAGCCCTTTTCTTTGCTGCCATTTCAGGATTAGGAACTTCTTTCTTCTGCTCCATTTTTTGTGGTTCATCATAAACTGTATCTGCAACTGAAATATTCGATGACAGTAACAACATTGTTGCAAATACCATAGCCAGCGTTTTCTTTCCTCTCATAATTGTCTTTTTTATAGTTGTTTCTACAGACAAAAATATGAAACGTTGTGGCAATAATAAAACTTAATCCACGAACCGGGGATTTATGACTACCAAATGGAAGAATATCACCTCCTTTTCATCAATTCCAACACATGTTTAAATCTGAGCGGAAGCAAAGAAATTGCCCTATTCACCATATAATTTGGAATATACTTATAATATGCCTCTGCTATGCTCCCGGTGATACAAGCCAATGTGTCACTGTCGCCTCCTATAGATATTGCCCTGCGAATGGCACTCTCAAAATCATCACTCACCAAGAAGGCGATAATGGCTTGCGGCACTGTACCCTGACAGCTTGAATCCCATTCGTAAGTATCATGAAGATATTCCCAGGACAGGTCAAGATTGTAATGAAATTTCGTAGTGATATACTTTTTAATATCATTCTTCGATAAACCGTTTCTTGCCATATAGATAGCCGCCGATACGGCTTGAGCTCCTTTTATTCCTTCAGGATGGTTGTGTGTTATGGCTGCTGCCGTCTCTGCCACCCTTAATGTGGTTTCCATATTATTATAGAGCCAGCCTATCGAAGACGTACGCATGGCAGAACCGTTACCCCATGAATTATACGGACAACGTCCGGATGACGATTTCGCATTATGATAATCTATCAGATTCTCTGGATGAAAAAGCCAAGTATGGAATCCGGCTCCATATCCTCCCATCGGGCATGGGATTTCTTTTGCCATATCCACCATAACGTTCTCAAGCAGCTTCGTCTGAAAATCAATAGGAGCATTAATATCATTCATCAATGCCCATTCTGCCACAGCCATAGTCATGACCGTATCGTCAGTGAAATTACTCCCGCAAGGAAACATTTCGAAATTATAATCTTTTATATTGCTGAATTCATATACAGAACCCGCAATATCTCCTATTATTGCACCTAACATATTTTGTGAGTTTTATTCCCCAAAGTTGCCGTTTTATTTTAATGAATGCAAATTTTATGAATATCATTTGACTGTTTAATTGCATATATTGTCCGTTTTTCCGAATATTGCACAAAAATTACAAATCATGGAATTAACAGAATATTTAGACAATTTTGAAGATAAACTTCAGCAGGAAATATTGAGACTTTGCACAAACTATAAATTTCTGGATGGAAGACTGCTTGCTACGGACGATATAGACAATTACTGGCAGGTACTTGCACCTGAATATCTGGCAGATGCAGTGGAACAGGTTCAGGAATACCCAACAGTGTCAGTGGCATGGGCTGCATATTTGGGCATAGCAGTCGCCTTCGGATGGGACATAGACTGGAATACTATCTCCAAAGCCAAGTATAAGGATTTTTACGGCGAACAAGGATTCGACGATATGGATGAACATCTGATAAGGGATGTCGTAGGCATTCCGCTGGAGAGCGAAGAAGCGAAAAATCTGGAGGAGATGATAAGAAGATGTGCACAAAAAGCAATAGACCTAATCAGACATGAACAGATAGAACCGCAAAGCCCTGTGGCATTTCATGTGTTCACACGTGCCGTAAGAGTGATGTACAGAACCGGAGCAGCTATACAGCTCAAAAGCATGGGTTATAAATTCGAGAAGGTGAGTTTTGGAGACTGCTAAAGAAAGCTTTGCAAAGACTTTTAGAAACCATTTAAACACCATTCAAAAGTATTTAAACACTATCAAAATACGACAATAAGTAAGTGATCAAAAATATTTTTATATTCAACACAAAATATTAATATTGTATCATGTTATTGCTAAACGTAAAT
>CALUPA010000141.1 GCA_944322395.1 uncultured Phocaeicola sp. | reverse complement strand
AGTTTCATTATACCTGTTCATATCCCAATATAGAGATGTATGGAGGAAATAGTATAAAACTTATAGAGATTCATACCAATGATTCAAATATTTCTATAAATGAAGAAACAAATGTACCAAAGATAACCATCAAAATAACATTTGATTAAACCTGGTTAGAAATTTCTTCTTTGGTTAATTCTCCCAAAAAAATCTTCAAATCCAAAGGGTAAACTACCCAAGTCTTGATGGCTGGTGTTAAAAAGCAACAGGGTTTAAACAGCCTTTAAATACTGTTTAAACCCTGTCCGGTTGTTAATAACTATGTTTTCTATGATTCCGGATTATGGAACTTAGATTCTTCCGCTTTCAGAAATCATGTTTCTTATCTGTTCGTTGAAGTAGTCCTTCTTCATAAGGTCTTCAAGAGTGATGTGCATTCTCCATCTCCAGTAGTGGCGTGGGTTTGCAGGAACGTTGATGCGTTCTATCTCAATGTCTGGATTGCGGAGGCTTTCGTCTATTGATGTCCAGTCTTGCCATGTCAGGATACATAGTAGTGACGGGCAGTTCAGATGTTGGCTTACAACCTCACGGCATAGCCATCCCGGTGCGTCTTGTGGAACTTCACCCCAATGACCAAGCTCATAATGATAGTAGCGTTCTGTAATCTGTGCATCTTCCTTCCAGTAACCGCGTAGAGTTGACATGTCGTGAGTGCCTATAGTACAAACAGAACGGAACGGATAGTTATACACATGTCCGAACTCGTCTTTAGGGTCTTTAGGCATTCTCTGTATTTCGAGAGATAGAATCTGCAACTGGTTCATTACCCAAGGCACACAGTCAGGAACCATTCCTAAGTCCTCGCCGCAAACAAGCATCGAAGTGGATTGTGTGAGGACTGGCAGTTTTTTCATCGCCTCGTCGTACCAGAACTTGTTGTGTCGCTGGTAATAGTAGTGGTTATACAGTCTGTTGAAGGCTTCCTGTTCCTGCCAGTTGAGCTGTCTGTAGATGAAATCGTTCTGTACAGATATCCTAGGGTGATACATCTCAGGATTCTTTCTGTCTTTTACGAACAGGACATTACTTATCAATGCGTATAGGCCTTCCTTCATGTTGAGACTTTCCTGATCAGTCTTTCCTGCAAAGTAAGCTTCAACCTTACGCTGCGTATCAAATTCAGGGCGCATGCGGTAGATGTCGTGGTGGTCATGCTGCACGAAAGTGTTGCGCACCTCATCACTCTTGTCGCCGAATATGGTGTTAAGCATATAGTCGTTGATGAAAGGCTCTGTCATGAATTCTTTCTGGAAGTAAAGTCCGAAGCCTTTTATCTCGTCTGCGCTCATCGGTAGTGCCGGAACGAATTGTCCCAACAGTCCGTGAACCGAATGTACTGGTATTTCCCATATACGGAAGAAACCGAGTATATGGTCTATACGGTATGCTGTGAAGTATTCAGCCATTTTTGAGAAACGTTTTCTCCACCACTGGTAGTTGTCTTTCTCCATCACGTCCCAATTGTATGTAGGGAATCCCCAGTTCTGACCGTTCACAGAGAATGCATCAGGTGGTGCACCTGCCTGACCGTTCATATTGAAGTAATATGGCTCTACCCATGCTTCTACACTGCCACGGCTGATACCGATAGGAATATCTCCCTTCAGAATCACACCTTTGCTGCGTGCATGGTTGGCGGCTGCAAGAAGTTGTACGTGCAGAACGTATTGCAGGAAGTAATAGAATGAAATTTCAGGATATGTTTGGGCTTCTTTATCGCAGAGCTTATCTAGCTCTTCGGAAACGTATGTGCTGTATTCAGGCCATGTATTAAAATCGGCTGTACCATACAGGTCTCTCAGATAGCTGAATGCCGAATATGGTTTAAGCCATTCTTCGTTCTTGCTGTAGAATGATTTGAAATCTTCCGATGAAAGGATGTTTTCAGCTTCCTGAGTGAAAATGTCCTTCAGATATGCACGTTTCGTATTATTCACTCCTTCGTATTCCACTTGTGGAAGGCTGTTCAGTTTCTGACGTTCATTTTCATATTCAGCAGCCTTTTCTGTATCCTTAAGTGCAGGAAGTTGTCTCAAGTCGATATACATAGGGTGGAATGCGTATATCGAAATAGCATTGTACGGATATGAATCAACCCATGTCTTTGTTCTTGTGGTATCGTTGATAGGAAGTATCTGTACTGCCTGCTGGTTTGTTTCTGCTGCCCAGTCTATGTATGTTTTCAGGTCACCGAAATCACCTACACCGAAACTGCCATCAGAACGGAGTGAGAATACCGGAATAGCGCTACCGGCTATTTTTCTTTCCGGCAGATTGAAGAACACTTCAGTCTCTGTCGGGAAGTAAGTTTCTCCGCGCATAAGCGGCTGTATATGGAAAGTACGGTTGCCTCCGCATTCCCATTCCTCTACAGCTCCGGTTTTAGAGCTGATGGCAACAAACTTGTATTCAAAAGGGAATGTCAGTGATGTAGTATCTATTGATATGCTCCATACATCAGGCTGTATTTCCTGCATTCTGAGCGGACGGTAATACTCCCAGTTACCAAGTGCGTTGCAACTGCCTATTATTCCTAGTTCCTGTTCCTTGTGTCTCAGTCCGGGACATAATGCTCTGAATGTTATGCAACTGCCTACATTGTCAGTAAGTTTCTTAGGCTCTTCAGTATGTGGAATGCCGTTGAATGCGGAACTGTATCTGTGGTTTCCTTCTGGCAGGTCACGCCAGCAATCGTCAAAAATAAAATGGTGTTGCTGTGCGTTACCTTTTATAATAGAATGGGGGATTGCGCCAAACTCTTTCCTTACGCAGTCTTCATTTCTGAAAACGGTATAACGGTATGGCACAATATCGGAATTTTCAGGTAGGTCATAATTGAATGTTCCTTGCCATTCCTGACCATCGCGTGTGAAAAGAGGAAGTGAGTTTCTCTCATCATCGTTTATCACGACCCTCAGACTCTCACCCCATACAGTACGGTACTTAATACGAAATGTCAGTTTCATATCCTATATTGGTATTAGTTTTTATTAAGTTATTTCTTTTTCCAAAAGTAGTTATTTTATAATAATACTTATTGTGTTTGTGGGAAAAATATAAATGTTTTATGGCATTAAACCGCTTTATACGCTTTCTGAAGGCGCTTTTCGGATTGTAAAATATAAACGTATAATTAATAAAAAAGCCCCGGAATCTGTAGAATCCGAGGCTTTCCTCCGTGTAAGATGTGAGGAGGTAAAAAATTTAGTTAAACATATAAACTACATTATGCATCAATATTGGCATATGTAGCATTCTTTTCTATAAACTCGCGTCGAGGGGCTACATCATCTCCCATAAGCATGGAGAAGATATAGTCTGCTTCGGCGGCGTTTTCTATCTGTACTTGTTTCAGAATACGTGTTTCAGGATTCATTGTTGTTTCCCAAAGCTGTTCAGGATTCATTTCACCCAAACCTTTGTATCTCTGAGTATGTATTCCCTGCTCGCTACCGTCACCGTATTTTTGAATGAATGCCTGTCTTGCATCTTCAGTGTAGCAATATTCGCTAACTTTGCCTTTAGTACATTTGTACAATGGAGGAGTTGCAATATACAAGTGACCTTCCTGAATGATTTCAGGCATATATCTGTAGAACAGAGTCATGATAAGTGTGTCGATGTGAGAACCATCGACGTCGGCATCGGTCATTATTATCACCTTGTGGTAACGGAGTTTCTCTATGTTTGCTTTCTTGCTGTCTTCTTCTTCAACACCGAAACGGATTCCAAGTGCCTGGATGATGTTGTTCACCTCATCACTTTCGAATGCCTTGTGCCACATAGCCTTTTCTACGTTAAGGATTTTTCCTCGCAATGGCAATATAGCTTGGAATTGTCTGCTTCGTCCCTGTTTTGCGGAACCACCCGCAGAGTCTCCCTCGACTAGGAACAACTCGCATTCTTCAGCTACGCGGCTTGAGCAGTCGGCCAGTTTTCCTGGAAGTCCACCGCCACCCATAGGGCTCTTGCGTTGTACAGACTCGCGTGCCTTTCTGGCTGCGATACGTGCTGTTGCTGCAAGTACTACCTTGTCAACAATGACTTTTGCTTCTTTAGGATGTTCTTCAAGATAGTTTGAAAGAGCTTCGCCGACAGCCTGCTGCACAGCACCGCTTACTTCGCTGTTTCCAAGCTTGGTCTTTGTCTGACCTTCGAACTGAGGTTCGGCAACCTTTACAGAGATTACTGCGATAAGACCTTCGCGGAAGTCCTCGCCTGAAATTTCAACTTTCGCTTTTTCCAGTGCTTTGCTTTCTTCGGCATATTTCTTCAATACACGTGTAAGTGCAGCACGGAAACCACCTTCGTGAGTACCGCCTTCTATTGTGTTTATATTATTTACATATGAATGTAGGTTTTCGCGGAAACCTGTGTTATACATGATGGCACACTCGATAGGAACACCCTGTTTTTCGGTGTTCAGATAGATTACATCATCAAAAAGTGGAGTATTTGTAGAGTTGAGGAAACGTACGAATTCCTTGACACCTTCGTCCGAGTGGAATACTTCGCTCTTGTAACTTCCGTCTTCTTCAATCTCACGTTTGTCTGTAAGGGTGATTGTAATACCTTTGTTCAGGTATGCCAATTCTCTAAGACGTGCCTGAAGTATGTTATACTTATATTCGGTTACGGTGAATATTGATGCGTCCGGCCAGAAGGTCTGTTTTGTACCTCTCAAATCTGTAGTACCAATTTCCTTTACAGGATAAAGAGGTTTACCGCATTCATATTCCTGCTGATAAACCTTGCCGTTGCGGAATACGTTTGTAGTCATGTGAGTTGAAAGTGCATTCACACACGATACACCCACACCGTGTAAACCACCGGAAACCTTATATGAACCTTTGTCGAATTTACCTCCGGCGTGTAACACTGTCATAACGACTTCCAAAGCCGATTTCTTTTCTTTCTCATGGAAATCAACAGGGATACCACGTCCGTTGTCCTGTACTGTGATTGAATTATCTTCGTTTATAGTTACTTCTATGTGTGTACAAAATCCGGCAAGTGCTTCGTCGATAGAGTTGTCTACAACTTCGTATACGAGATGATGCAAACCTTTTTCGCTGATGTCGCCGATATACATAGCGGGACGTTTACGTACGGCTTCAAGTCCTTCAAGTACCTGAATACTGCTTGCCGAGTAGTTGCTTCCGCTGTTTTGTGTCAGTTCTTCACTCATGTTTTTAAATAGTTTATTTAATCGTTCAAAGTTACGAAAAATCTGTGTAATAACCTTTTCCGATAGCCAAAAAAAAGGTGAAAATCAGTATGTTTTTTGATTTTCACCTTTTGTGGAATATATTGCCTATAAACGACAAAAGGCTAGGTCGAAACCTAGCCTTAATATCTTTTTTAAGGTACCAAAATTAAGCAATCTTAGCAATGTGTGCAGCCAATTTTGACTTCAAGTTAGCAGCCTTGTTCTTGTGGATAATATTAACTTTAGCCAACTTATCCAACATCTTTTGTACTTTTGGATACAGAGCAACAGCTTCAGCTTTGTCTGTTGTTGCACGAAGCTTTCTTACAGCATTACGCATAGTTTTAGCATAATATCTGTTGTGAAGTCTTCTTTTTTCTTCCTGTCTAATTCTTT
>CALUPA010000140.1 GCA_944322395.1 uncultured Phocaeicola sp. | reverse complement strand
CCAGACGGCAGAACTGTGCACACTCGCCACGGTTGGCACTACGGCCATAACAAGCCTGGCTCACATAACACTGCCCACTGTAGCTTACACACAGGGCACCGTGTATGAACACCTCGAGAAGTGTTTCGGGGCAGGTATCGTGTATCTTCCTAATCTCATCGAGTGAGAGTTCGCGTGCCAGAACCACCTGGCGGAAACCTATATCCGAAAGAAACTTAACCTTCTCCGGCGTACGGTTGTCCATCTGAGTGCTGGCATGCAGCGCTATAGGCGGAAGGTTAAGGCGCGTGATACCCATATCCTGTATAATCAGGGCATCCACACCGGCACGATAGAGTTCCCATATCATTTTCTCCGTTTCCGGCAGTTCCTCGTCATGAAGAATAGTATTTACAGTGACATATATGCGTGCGTTATACAGATGTGCATGCTCCACCAATGCTTTGATATCTTCTATGGAATTGCCCGCAGCGGCACGCGCACCGAAACGTGGAGCACCGATATATACTGCATCGGCACCATGATTGATAGCCTCTATACCGCATTCAAGATTCTTGGCTGGAGCAAGAAGTTCTATAGGACGTTGTTTTATCATTACTTAATCTGATTAATATCGTAAGGAGTTTCCTGATATACATAGTAGTTGAGCCAGTTGGAGAACAACAAGTTTGCAGTGCTGCGCCATCTCACTACAGGTCCCTTGTCAGGGTCATTGTCGCGATAATAGTTCTTAGGCATGTCTATAGGCAGACCTTTACCCAAGTCGCGGCGATATTCTCCGTCGAGTGTAAGCGGCGAGTATTCCGAATGGCCTGTAACGTAGAATTCACGTCCGCCACGTGCCATAACCATATGTACGCCTGAATCTTCGGACTCTGAAATGATTGACAGCTCCGGACATTTCTCTATATCTTCACGGCGCACCTCTGTATGACGGCTGTGCGGCACAAAGAACTCATCGTCGAATCCGCGGAATATCGGCAACTGACTGAAACCGTAGCAGATGTGATGTTCGAAGATGCCGAACATTTTTTTGTCCAACGCATATTTAGGAACTCCATAATGATGGTACAGCCCTGCCTGTGCAGCCCAACAGATATAGAAAGTAGATGTGACGTGAGTACGTGTCCAATTGAATATCTCCTGAATCTCATCCCAATAGTTGACATCTTCGAAATCAAGATGCTCCACCGGTGCTCCGGTGATAATCATACCGTCGAACTTCTCGTCACGCATATCATCGAAATCGCGGTAGAAAGCTTTCATGTGTTCTATAGGAGTATTCTTGGAAGTGTGGCTCTTTATCTTCATAAAGTTCACTTCTATCTGCAGAGGTGAATTGGACAAAAGACGAATAAGATCCGTTTCTGTAGTAATTTTCAAAGGCATAAGATTAAGAATCACAATCTTAAGCGGACGGATGTCCTGAGATGTAGCCCTCGAACTGTCAATAACGAATATGTTTTCTTCCTTCAAAATGTCAATAGCAGGAAGTTTATCGGGTAAATTTAAAGGCATTTTATATAGTTGTTAGTTGTTAGTTACCAGATGATAACAAAAAAGCATCCAGAACAGTGATAACCATTAAGGATGCTTTCTTATTCGTTTTCAGTTATACCCCAATTAATTATTGGTCTGCGTCTGGGTGTATAACCTTATCTATGTATAATTCGAATATCAGTGTGGAATATCCCTTGATAGTACTACCACTTCCAGTCTCGCCATATCCCATCTGATAAGGAATATACAGAGTGGCAATATCATTCATTTCAGGCTTCATATTCATTAAAGCAGTAGTCCAACCAACCACAACCTGACTTACTCCAAAAGATGTGAAATTATCATTGACATCCTTGTCAAATGTTCCATAATAATTTCCATCGAAACGGGTACCATTTATCAGAAATCCCTGGTAAGCTACAGATACCGTATCAGAATAGTTGATTATAGGTTCCTCTCCTTCTTTTAAATCAAGGACATCTTCCTCGGAAGCATATTTGACATAAACATAATCATAAACCTTATATTCATAAGGTTTGATTGGATTATTTATCTGCTCATCGAATTTAATCTTATAATTTGCATATTTACGCCAAATCTCACCAGTTGGAGGATTACTTGCCACATCTGCTATTGAATCCAGAAATTGCTCGTTTCTTTCTTTCCAGTTAGCATATGGATCTACAATCTCTGTATCTTTAGCACAAGAGGAAAATCCAATAGCAAATACAGAAAAAATGACAACAAGCCAAATAATTCTATTATTCATAAGCATTAATTATTGTATAGCTTTAAGCAAGCTTGTGATACTTACCTTATCAGCAATAATATTGTTAAGTTCTGAAATAGCGACACGTTCCTGCTGCATTGTATCACGGTTACGCAGTGTTACGCAGTTATCTTCCAATGTCTGATGGTCGATTGTGATACAGTATGGAGTACCGATTGCATCCTGACGGCGGTAACGCTTACCGATACTGTCTTTCTCGTCGTACTGGCAGTTGAAGTGGAACTTGAGGTCATTCATTATTTCGCGAGCCTTTTCAGGAAGACCGTCTTTCTTAACCAACGGCATAATGGCAAGTTTCACTGGAGCCAACGCTGCCGGCAACTTAAGAACTACACGAGTTTCACCGTTTTCAAGTTTTTCTTCGCAGTAAGAAGCACTCATGATGCTAAGGAACATACGGTCAACACCAATTGATGTTTCAATAACGTACGGAGTGTAGCTTTCGTTGATTTCAGGATCGAAATACTTGATGCTCTTTCCTGAATATTTTTCGTGCTGGCTCAAGTCGAAGTTAGTACGGCTATGGATACCTTCAACTTCCTTGAAACCGAAAGGCATCAGGAATTCGATATCGGTAGCGGCATTAGCATAGTGAGCCAGTTTTTCGTGGTCATGGTAGCGGTAATGGTCATCACCGAAACCAAGAGCCTTATGCCATTTCAGACGTGTTTCTTTCCAAGTCTTGAACCATTCAAGTTCTGTACCCGGTTTTACGAAGAACTGCATTTCCATCTGTTCGAACTCACGCATACGGAAGATGAACTGACGTGCAACAATCTCGTTACGGAAAGCTTTACCTATCTGTGCGATTCCGAAAGGAACTTTCATACGACCTGTTTTCTGTACATTCAGATAGTTTACGAAGATACCCTGAGCAGTTTCAGGACGAAGATATACCTTCATTGCTCCATCGGCAGTAGAACCCATTTCTGTAGTAAACATCAAGTTGAACTGACGAACCTCTGTCCAGTTCTTTGTTCCGGAAATAGGACAAACAATTTCTTCGTCAAGAATAATCTGACGCAATTCGTTCAAATCACCCGCATTCATAGCCTTTGCATAGCGGTCATGCAATGCATCCAGTTTAGCCTGGTGTTCAAGGACACGTCCGTTAGTGCTGCGGAACTGAGCTTCGTCAAAAGCATCACCGAATTTCTTCGCAGCCTTAGCCACTTCCTTATTTATCTTATCTTCGTATTTTGCAATCTGTTCTTCAATCAAAACGTCTGCACGGTAACGTTTCTTTGAGTCACGATTATCTATCAATGGATCATTGAAAGCATCAACGTGTCCTGAAGCCTTCCATATAGTTGGGTGCATAAAGATTGCAGAATCTATACCTACAATATTTTCGTGCAAAAGCACCATGCTCTGCCACCAATATTGCTTGATATTGTTCTTAAGTTCCACACCCATCTGACCATAATCATATACAGCGCCTAATCCATCGTATATATCACTTGAAGGGAATACAAAACCATACTCTTTACAGTGAGAAACCAATTTCTTGAAAACGTCTTCCTGTGCCATTTTTCTAACTTATTTAATATTTTTCTAATCGTTTTAATTACTATTGGGTACAAAGATACGCAAATATGAAGAATAATGAACTAATAGTATATTAATTTATCTTATGAATACAGACGAAAGAGCTCATTTATAGGACTAAAAAGGAAAAAAACATCTATTTTTGTATGTTGTTTAACAACATGAAGATTATCACTTACATATAAACTATAAGAACAACTTATGAAAAAAACGGCACAAGACAAACATATAATGATGACCACAGCCCCTATTCCAAAGCTAATCACTTCGTTGGCAATACCTACTATTATCAGTATGCTGGTTACTTCATTCTATGTCATGGCCGATACGTATTTTGTAGGGCAAATCAACACACAATCCACAGCAGCAGTTGGTATTTCGTTCTCTATTATGGCTATTATACAGGCTTTTGGGTTTTTCTTCGGTCATGGGTCCGGAAATTACATTTCCAGAAAACTTGGTGCGAAAGATTATGAGAATGCTGAGAAAATGGCTTCAACAGGTTTCTTTTATGCCTTCAGTTTTGGCGCACTTATAGCCATAATCGGCAATGTTTTCCTCACTCAAATATGCCTTTTACTTGGTTCAACAGAAACCATATTGCCTTATGCAGAAAATTATCTTGGAATAATATTACTTGGAGCCCCGTTCATGGCATCGTCTCTTGTTTTGAACAATCAGATGAGATTTCAGGGAAATGCTGTTTATGCAATGATTGGTATTATAATTGGAGCGGTTATCAATATTGGATTGGACCCTTTACTTATTTTTGTATTTGATATGGGAGTATCAGGAGCAGCACTATCCACTATAATCAGCCAGATATGCAGTTTCCTCGTTTTGTTGTATATGGACAGCAAAGGCACGAATATTAAAATCAGATTCAGGAATTTCACTCCATCGCTATCTTTTCTTAAAGAAATAACTTACGGCGGAATACCATCACTAAGCCGTCAAGGGCTGGTAAGCCTGTCAACAATAATGCTTAACGTTGCGGCAGGAAGGTATGGCGATGCAGCAATAGCCGGAATGTCTATTGTTACCAGAATTTGTATGTTTATAAATTCTTTTGTTATCGGATTCGGTCAAGGATTCCAACCGGTATGTGGATTCAATTATGGAGCAGGACTGTACAGCAGAGTACGAGAGGGATTTTATTTCTGCGTAAAAACAGGAGTTATTTTCCTTACTGTATGTGCTATTGCAGGATATATTTTCGCTCCTGAAGTAGTTTCCTGGTTTAGAAAAGATGATCCGGAGGTTATTGCAATAGGAACTAATGCTCTGCGATGGCAACTTATAACATTGCCAATAGGTACATGGGTAATACTTTGCAATATGTTATTACAGACAATCAGGATTCCAGGTAGAGCCCTTATACTGTCATCCGCCAGACAAGGTCTGTTTTTCATACCTCTTATAATTATACTGCCATATCTGTACGGTCTCACTGGTGTTGAGATGTGTCAGGCAGTTTCAGACTTCTGCTCATTCCTGCTGGCATTCCCACTTACTATTCCTGTACTAAAGAAACTACGTAAGAATAAGGCATAAAAAAAGACCGTTTCACTAATGAAACGGTCCATATATATCGCATTTACAGAATTATTCAGCTTTAGGGGCTTCCTCTGTTGTTGCTTCAACTGCTTCTGCAACTGGTGCTTCTGAAGCAGCATTTTTCTTTGAACGACGTGTACGAGTTGTTTTCTTCGCAGCTGTCTTAGCCATGTTCTCGTTGTAGTCAACCAATTCGATGAAACACATTTCAGCGTTATCACCCAAACGATGTCCTGTCTTGATTATACGAGTATAACCTCCTGGACGATCTGCAACCTTAACAGAGATTTCTTTGAAAAGTTCTGTTACAGCAAACTTGTCCTGCAAGTTGCTAAATACTACACGGCGTGAATTTGTTGTATCTTCCTTAGATTTTGTTATCAAAGGTTCAACGAACTTTTTCAAAGCTTTAGCCTTCGCAACAGTCGTAGTGATTCTTTTGTGCTTGATCAAAGAACATGCCA
>CALUPA010000139.1 GCA_944322395.1 uncultured Phocaeicola sp. | reverse complement strand
CTACATCGCGTTTCAAAAGGCAACGGATAATGTTCGATTTAACACCACAGTCCACGAGTACGACTTTCTTCTTGCCCTCGCCTTCGTTGTAACGGATGACTTCCTTGCAAGAAACTTTGTCAACGTAGTTCACTCCTGCATATTCAGCCTGAGGGATATTGCCCGGTTCATCATCGAATACGATTTTTCCCATCATCACACCGTGTTCGCGCAGAACTTTAGTCAGTTCGCGGGTGTCAATGCCTGTAATGCCCGGTATCTGTTCACGCTTAAGCCACTCGCCGAGGCTTTCCACTGCATTCCAGTGAGAGTACTTTTCGCTGTAGTCGCTCACGATAATCGCTTCGGCATGAATCTTTTCGCTTTCCATAAAATGAGGAAGTCCGTTTTCCGCGAAAGTAAATGGAGGTACACCGTAGTTGCCTACCAGCGGATAAGTCAGTGTCATGAGCTGGCCTGCATACGAAGGGTCTGTCAAGCTTTCTGGATAACCGGTCATGGCTGTATTGAACACTACTTCGCCTGCTACCGGTTTTTCATAACCGAACGACTTGCCGTGGAAGCGGCTCCCGTCGTCGAGGATTAATGTTACATTTCTCATTATCAGTATGTTTGAGTTAATAATTAACAGTTAATAATTAATAATTGAGAATTAAGAGTGATGTCATACACTCATTATTAACTTTTAATTCTTAATTATTCATTTAAAAAGTTCTCTTCTATATAGTTTATAAATGCCTGATTCACCAGCTTCACGCCACCTGGAGTAGGATAGTCGCCGCTGAAGTACCAGTCTCCCGTATGGTCAGGACAAGCCTCGTGGAGTCCTTCAAGTGTCTGATATACTATTTCCACTTTAGCCTGAGTTCCTGCTGGTGTCAGGAGTTCCACCATTTTGGCAGATATTTCTTCGTCCGTGAACGGTGCGTATATTTCTTTCACATAGTTCACCATTTCTTCTTTAGGCAATCCAAGTTGTGCTTTCGATTTGCTGTATGCATTTATTATAACATCCTGCATACCTCTTTCTTCAAGCAGTGCTATGGCAGCCTTGAAAGCGATGAACTGTTCCATGCTTGCCATATCGATGCCGTAATAGTCCGGATAGCGTACCTGTGGCGATGACGATACTATTACTATCTTCTTCGGGTGCAGACGGTCAAGGATGCTTATGATGCTCTGTTTTAGTGTAGTACCGCGTACTATACTGTCGTCTATTATCACAAGGTTGTCTGCGTATGGCACTAGGCTTCCGTAAGTGATGTCGTATACGTGGGCTGCCAAATCATTACGTGTATTTCCTTCGGCAATAAATGTACGCAGCTTTATATCCTTAATTGCGACTTTTTCACTTCGGATACGTTGTGAAAGAATCTGTTCAAGCTCGCTGTGGCTCGGTTTATGTCCCAAGGCTTCTATACGTTGTACCTTCAGCTCATTCAGATAGTTGTCGAAACCTTCCAACATCCCATAGAAAGCCACTTCAGCTGTGTTAGGGATGAAAGAGAATACAGTGTGTATAACGTCGTTGTCTATAGCTTTAAGTATAGGTTTGACGAGCTTTTCTCCCAGCATTTTTCTTTCGTGGTATATATCCATGTCGCTACCGCGGCTGAAATATATACGTTCGAACGAACACGCTTTTTTCTGCTTAGGTTCGTTTATTTGTGCCAGACGCATCTGTCCTTTTTTGCTTATCATTATTGCCTGGCCTGGCTGAAGTTCGTTTATACTGTCGGCTGGAACATTCAGTGCCGTCTGTATCACAGGACGTTCCGAGGCCAGTACGAAAATCTCGTCGTCCATATACCAGAACGCAGGACGTATTCCCCATGGGTCGCGTACGGCAAAACTTTCGCCGCTACCGGTCAGTCCGCATATCACGTAACCGCCGTCCCAAGTCGGGCTGGAAGTTTTCAAAACGTTTGTCAGGTCTATTCTGTCTTCTATGGCATGAGTGATATTCATTCCTTCCATACCTTCGCTTTTACATTCAGTGTATAGTCTTTCCACTTCGCGGTCAAGGCGGTGTCCCACTTGTTCCAGCATTATGTATGTATCAGCATATTTACGTGGGTGCTGTCCGTCGGCAGTGATAGAAGCAAATATTTCGTCAACATTCGTAAGGTTGAAATTTCCGCACAAAGCCAGGTTTTTGGCACGCCAGTTGTTTCTTCGCAAGAATGGGTGAACATACGAGATTCCGCTTTTTCCTGTTGTGGAATATCTCAAGTGTCCCATATACAGTTCGCCTGCAAACGGAAGACACTTTTCTGCATATTCAGCATCGCGCATCTGTTCCGGAGTAAGGTCCTTGAAATAGCTGTGTACAGTTCCGAAAATCTCGGTTATGGCTCCTGCACCAAGCCCTCTTTCGCGGAACATATATTCTTCTCCCGGTGCCGCCTGGAGTTTCACACAAGCCAGTCCGGCAGCTTCCTGTCCACGGTTATGCTGTTTTTCCATCAGAAGGTACAGTTTGTTCAGTCCGTACATCCATGTACCATATTTTTGCTGATAGTGTTCCAGTGGTTTCATCAGGCGTATCATTGCCACTCCACATTCATGCTTTAGTTGTTCCATACCTTTATTATCCTATATTTGTATTATTGTATATTGTATATGTCTTCGGGCGAAAAAAATCCCGGATATGCCGAAAAGCATTTCCGGGTAAAAAATTATGTTTTATGAAAAAAAATGTATGTTTGAAAAATGAGTATTCTATCACAACAGAATGAAAAGCCCCTTTCGGCAACAGATAATACTTTTGCATTTCTGTATGCTTCTGAAGTTTTACTATATTGAAAACCGAATAAAGTCTTTTCATCTTATGGCTCTTAATAATATATTAATGTGTTATATTAAGTCTTATTTATGTTATATTCGGGATGCAAAGATAAATATTTTTGACGAAAAAAATACACTTCATTAATACATCTTTAGAAAAAATATCCGTATTCAGATTTTATGAATATCATGAATTATATATTTTGACTGAAAAAAACGGGAAATACATTTGCCATTAAAAAAATAAGAAGTAATTTTGGACTTGAAAAATACAATGTATGCCGAAATAACTCAGTTGGTAGAGTAACTCATTCGTAATGAGTAAGTCGCGGGTTCGAGTCCCGCTTTCGGCTCTTATAATAAAAACGCTTTGTCATTTCAACTAAAATGACAAAGCGTTTTGTCTTAAACGACAGCACGTTTTTTTTAAGCTATGTAAGAAGCTTTATTCCCTTTACTTTATTTATATCTTCCTACTTTATGGCGTTTGAAGATTTTATTTATCTTTGCCGACATGGAAAAATTTGAACTTAACATATTGGGTTGCGGTTCGGCACTGCCTACTATGCGCCACTCTGCTACTTCGCAAGTTCTGAACGTGAGAGAGAAACTCTTTATGATAGATTGCGGAGAAGGAACTCAGGTGCAGCTACGAAGGTCCAGACTGAAATTCTCAAGACTAAACCATATTTTCATTTCACACCTTCATGGAGACCATTGCTTCGGACTGATAGGTATGATATCTACTTTCGGTATGATAGAACGAACAGCAGATCTTCATATTTATGCACATCATGATTTGCAGATTCTGTTAAAGCCTCAGTTGGATTTTTTCTGTAAGGGTTTACCTTTCGAGGTGATATTTCATGATATTGATCCGGCAGAACGAACCGTGATATACGATGACCGCTCATTGACTGTAGAAACTATTCCTCTGAAACACAGAATGCCAACCTGTGGATTCTTATTTAGAGAAAAACCTGTTCCCAATCATATTATTAGAGATATGATAGATTTTTATAAGGTTCCTGTATACATGATAAACAGAATTAAAAATGGTGAGGATTTTGTGTGCGAAGACGAGACTGTTGTTCCAAACAGCAGACTGACTATACCTTCTGCTCCCCCAAGAAGCTATGCTTATTGTTCCGACACCATGTTCTGTCCTAAAATAGTGGAACAGATTAAAAATGTTGATTTATTGTTTCATGAAGCTACTTTTCTTGAAACAGAAAAGGCAAGGGCAAAGACAACTATGCATTCTACAGCACGGCAGGCCGCCGATATAGCTCGTATGGCCGAAGTTAAAAAACTCGTTATAGGGCATTTTTCTGCCAGATATGATGATGACGAATGTCTTTTGCGGGAAGCTAAAGAAGTTTTTGCCGATACTATATTGGCAAACGAGAATTTGAGTATAAACATTTGAATATCCTGACTTTATTGTTCTTATGGCAAATAATAATGAAGACGATATAAAAGAACGCCTGCACAATATTACCACCCGACGAAAGGCTTTTGAAGAAGTGGTAGGAGAGTTCAGCGAACAGCTTTATTGGCAGATAAGAAGGATGGTGGGTTCGCATGATGATGCCAATGACATCCTTCAAAACACGTTTGTGAAGGCATGGACCAATATAGACTATTTCAGGGGAGAAGCCAAACTCTCCACATGGCTGTACAGGATAGCGCTAAATGAATGTCTTGGCTTTCTTAACAGACAAAGGGCACAGGAAAATATTTCTATAGATGAAGCTGATTCCAACTTTATAAACATGCTCGAGGGAGACCCGTATTTCGATGCTGATGAAACTCAGCTCATGTTTCAGAAAGCTATACATACACTTCCCGAGAAGCAAAGAATTATATTTAATCTTAGATATTTTCAGGAAATGAAATACGAGGATATCTCAGAGATTGTGGGAACTACAGTTGGAGCGCTTAAAGCATCATATCATCATGCTGTGAAGAAAATTGAAGAATATTTCAAACAGAATGATTAAACCTTTTACCTTATTTTTAATCTAACATAAAAGGAAGGAGATAGTAATATGAAGGAAGATACCGGATTAAAGAACAGAATAGGGAAGAAAAATCCTTTCAAAGTGCCAGAAGGATACTTCGAAAATATCGTTCCCGAAATAATGAAACAGCTTCCAGAAGCCGAGGTGCAAGAAAACGTTGAGATTACCATGTGGGAAAGAGTCAAGCCTTGGGTATATATGGTGGCTATGTTCTGTGGGCTTATGTTCGGACTGCGCGTAATGATGATGGATAAACCCCTCAGTACTGATAACGTATCGAGCAATGTTTCTATGACTGATTCAGTGCAAGGCATTCCTGATGAATATATTGATCCTATATTGGATCAGGCTATGATGGATGACTATGCATTATATATGTATCTTACAGATGCAGATATTGAAATATACAATTAATTCGATTTTTCATAATATGAACAAACTTATTGTAATCATTACTTTGTTTATGTCATGTCTTGCCATTCATGCGCAGGATAAGGGCTGTTTGAGCAAGGAACAATTTCGTGAAAGACAAAAACAATATCTCGTAGAAAAGGCAAAATTGACACAGGAAGAGGCTGCGAAGTTTTTCCCTCTTTATTTTGAACTGCAGGATAAGAAATTCTCCTATAACAAAGAGATGTGGGATAAAATACGTAAAGCAAAGGAAACAAAGAATGTTACGGATGCTGAGTATTCACGAATTACTGAGGATGTAATAAAAACACGTATTACGGTCGATGAATTGGAATTGGAATATTTGCGTAAATATAAAAAAGTGCTTACCCCAAAGAAAATTTATGATATTCAAAGAGCCGAAATGAAGTTCAGCCGTGAACTTCTTAAAGGAGCTGGGAAACATAAGAAATAGGCCTTAAGCCTGTCTGAATTACTTAAAACAGGTCAAAAACAATAAAAAATCAATTTTTTCAGAAAAAAAACTCCAAAAGTTTTGCATATTCAAAAAAAAGCCATACCTTTGCATCGCTTTTGAGAGATAAAGCACTTCGGAAGGAGTTCTGGAGAGGTGGCAGAGTGGTCGATTGCGGCGGTCTTGAAAACCGTTGTACTGCGAGGTACCGGGGGTTCGAATCCCT
>CALUPA010000138.1 GCA_944322395.1 uncultured Phocaeicola sp. | reverse complement strand
ATAAAAAAGGAAGCCTATTCCCGATACACCAAATACGTTCTTCAAGAAAAAAATCAAATAATATTTATCGTAATACGCTGATAAATAGCATAATAAAAAAGCAGGAGTTTTTCGCTTTTTTCAAGCGAAAAACTCCATTATTTTTTCAAGAAAATTCGTACGAACTCTCCTAAACTTTGTACAAAAAAAATAAAAAATTCAGGATATTTTGTCTAAAAGATGCTGAAGTTTTTATTTCATTTACAAGATACTTCATTATTCCTGAGCCAAACCATATCCATTCGTTATTTTACCTTTAGACATTGTCAAAGTTTCGAATGGCATAGGCCAATAAAATCTAGGAGCAACATTGCCAGCTTTTACGCCCGGTAAAAGATTTGTATCAGTATAATGATCCTTATACTTCACCAAATCCACACCCCAATTAACTTTTTCATATCCCTCTGCAATCAGTGCAGCTGCTTCAGCACCATTAGGATCAATATATTTAAATAACCCTTTAATAGCTAGATTATGCGCTGTTCCTTTCACATTGTTAGCTACAGGAGTAGTACTATAGTCATATTGTCCTCGCCATCCCGGATACAATGCCGGATTACTTTCATCAGGATCATAAGTCAACGGATTCTCCAACTCTACTTTTTTCACATGAATATAAGCTGGTATCTCATTACCGTTCTCAAAGCGATGGTAGCCTTGAGCCTCAATATCATTAACCATCTGAAGCATTTCCTGACGTACAGCCAATGCTTTTTCCAAGAATTTACCTGAACGTAACATATCCCAGCGACGAATGCCTTCACCTGCAAATTCCAATTTACGTTCTTGCATAATCAAATCCTTCAACTGCTCACCACTTGCACTAATATTATGTTCTGCATCTCCAAAAGCACGTTCACGAATCTGATTTACCAAATTTACAGCTTCACCTTCTTTATTTAATTCAGCTTTGGTTTCTGCCTGCATCAGAATTACATCAGCCAAGCGCATAACCGGCCAGTTCATACCAGAAACTCGTTGAGAAGCTGTATAAGGAGGGTTCATTCTGTTTTCATCCCATTTATTCGTAGCAATACCTCCATTCAATTTACTTCCAGGAACGAAAGACAGCATTGCTTCGTTACCATCACCCTGACTTCCTGTAACAGCAACACTTACATCTCTACGCATATCACCTTCCTCATACTCTCCATAATAGAACGTAGGAAGAATACGAATAGCAGCAAAACATTTACAAGGAGCAGCATTCTTACTACCTCCATTCGAAGGACGTCCAAATCCATAACCATACTCACTTGTAGTAGTCTGTCCGCTTTGACCACCCTGTATATTACCGATTTCGAACAATGATTCAGGACTGATTTCCAAATCATGCTGATACTGGAAGTGGCGCTGGAAAGGATTGTTTGCATATCCTCTATCATCTACAGTAACCAGGTGAGCAGAACCTATATTATCAAAAACATTCTGAAATGCAACTTCGGCAGTACGATAATAATTAAGGTAATCAGTACGGCGTGCATATACACACTTATATTCCTCTACCCCTATTTGCTCGAACTGCAAATCACCATACAACCCAGGAACATCGGTACGGATAGTTTGATAACCGGCAGCATACAAAGCAGCCTGTCCTGCCAAAGCATATACAAATGTTTTAGACAAACGTTCTGCAGTGATACCGTTTTCGCCCAACTTATACATTAACGGAGCAACTTCATTCAATGAAGCAATCACATTGTCGAGAATATCATAACGGGAGGTCAGCACATAATCCAATACATAATTATTTTCATATCCATATGGAACATCTCCATAATGTTTTACCAAATTGAAATAACAGAAAGCACGCATAGCCAGTGCCTCACCATACAAATGTGTCCATGTAGAAACACGGCCTGCTGCAAGATCTTCTTGAAAAGCAGGTTTTTCTTTAATCAACGCTGCAATTTTTGCTGCACGAGCTATAATAGTATACAAACCATTGAATCCACCATTTGCAGATGTAATAGATAACTGTTCCGGCTGTAATCGCGCATTCAAGTTATTTGCAGATCCCTGTTCTGGATACGACTCAACATCTGAACCAACTGGATCATTCCACAAATAAACACCCATCGCACAATTCTGACGATAATTGGCATAGCACCAAGACAACGTTTTAAAAGTTTCATCTTCTGTAGAAGTTACAAATTCATCATTTGTTTTTCCAGGCGAAGGAGTTTCCAAAAAATCACTGCATTGGATAAATGACATACCCAAAGCCAATGCTGACATATAAGTTAATATTTTTTTCATAATTTCATTTTTTATTATTCATTAGAAAGCAAGATTAAGACCTACAACAAAAGAACGAGCACGCGGATAAGATCCCCAGTCAAGCCCCGTGGTCGGATATCTGGCATTATTCTGAGAGCTATTTGCACTTACTTCCGGATCCAAACCAGAATAATCTGTAATAGTAAATAAGTTATATACCGAACCGTAAATACGAAGTTTATCCAATCCGATCTTTTTCAAAACTTTATCAGGCAAAGAGTAACCTAATGTCAAAGTATTCAAACGCAGGTAAGAACCATCTTCAATGCCAAGTGTAGAAGTTACACCGTTTTCACAATACGGAAGCGGATATTTAGCGTTTGCATTGGCAGCATTCAACTGTTCGGGTGTAGTAAGACGTACAAGTTCTCCATCAACAATATCATAAACTTTATACGCATCTTTCATAAATGCCAATTTATTCTGATAAACTCCTGACTCTTTTGCACAATACATAGAAGCCAGTTTGTTTACATTATAAATTTCATTTCCATAACTCCAGTTGAAATACATTCCCAAGTCGAAGTTTTTATAAGTAGCATTGATATTGAAACCACCCGTATGTACAGGATTCATATCACCAATTTCAGTCACATCTCTTTCATCGATTACAGTATTATCATCATCCATATTACGGAATTTAGGCAATCCCGGATAAGCATTTTGTCCTTCAGGACGACCTTCTACATGTACCGGATTGATGAAAGAGCCCAGATCAGGAATACCTTCTTTCAAGATATATTTTCCGTCCACATAATTAAAATCATCTGTTGTATAGAATCCATCACAAATAAAACCTCTTACAATACCTACCGGAGAACCTTCTTTCAAAATATAGTCATTGGTTGGGAATGTACTACTACTTGCCCATGATGTTCCATAAAGTCCAGATACATTATCAGCCAGTTCATCCACATTTCCTCTATTGAAATTGATATTCATTCCAGCAGTAATGCTCCAATCCTTATTCTCAAACAGCACTCCACTTAAAGACAATTCAAGTCCTTTATTACTAGTCTGTCCGATGTTAGCATATGTAGAAGTAAATCCTGTAATACCCGGGATAGAAGTCAGCATCAACAAATCCTTGGTTGTATTCCAATACAAATCAACAGATCCCCACAAACGGTTTTTAAAGAATCCGAAATCCAATCCCACATTACGGGTAATTGTAGTTTCCCACTTCAAATCCTGATTAGCCATTTCAGATGTAGCATAATCATAAGAAGACCAATAATTATTACCCATAGCATATTGCCATCTAAGGTCAGTTTCCGAAGTCCACATCTGAGACCACAGGTCCGAACTGATACCATCATTACCTACAGTACCATAAGAAAGGCGGAGCTTCAAGTTATCCAGCCAGTCGATATCTTTCATAAATGCTTCTTCTGACAATCTCCATCCAAAAGCTGCTGCCGGGAAATATCCCCAACGATGTTCCGGAGAGAACTTAGAAGAACCATCTGCACGGAATGTTACAGTCAATAAATAACGGTCCAGCAAGCTATAATTTACACGTCCAAAGAATGACAAAATACGATTTGCAGTATCTATATTCGAAGAAAAAGAAGATGTTCCATGATCTTTATCATACTGATTAATCATCGCAAAGGCATTATCTTTCGTAAAGTTTGAAGGGAAATGGCTTGCTTTTACCCGTAATTCAGAACCACCAGAGTCCGTCACCTCATGACCTACCAACAAGTTCAGACGATGTTCTTTAGACAAGGTAAAATCGTAACTCATCGTATTAGTCCATCTTAAATTCCAGCCATCACTCTTCTTGTAATCTACACTTCCGGCATAAAGTTTCTCGCCTGTAGAATCATCCAAATACTCATTGTATACGGCTCCAGCCCAAACTTTATCCTGGTCCCATGAATTACTATATGTCAAGTCTGTATGATATTTCAAATTTTTGAACAGCTCCCAGTCTAATGACAATGTAGAACCTAAGTTCTGATTAATTTCAAGAGGCTCATAATCTGAAATTTTACTTACAGGACTATATGCATCCCATAAGGAAGCACGTCCGAACTGCTCGACATTTCCCTCACGCAAAGCATCCAGATTACCCAAAATATGCTGAGTAGATATCGGACGGAAACGATATGCAGAAGAAAGCAAAGAACCGGATCCATTGGTTGTTCCTTCATCTCCCATATTACGGATATCAGAAAAACGTGCATCCAGACTGACAACAACATTATCAGCCAGTTTCTGGTTAACCTTTAAAGAAGCACCGGCACGCTTAGAGTACGAATTGATTTTCATACCTTGCTCATCCATATAGTTCAAAGCAAACAGCACTTTCGTTTTTTCAGTACCTCCAGTAATCGTTACATCGTGATTATGAGAAACAGAGCTATTATATACCTCTCTCTGAATATCATCAGCAGCCATATTACGATAGCTTTCTATGCCATTGGTATTGTTACCTCTGTTCGCACCAAGTCCGAAAAGCTTTTCAAAAGGTTCGCGATAAGCATCACCACTGGCAGCAGCATTTGCCCATACAAAACTCAAATAATCATAAGGTGATAATGCTTCCAGATATTTGGTAGGTGTATTAAATTTCACATAACCATTATAAGTAAGCGAAACTTTGCCTTCTTTAGCCCCTTTTGTAGTAACCAAAATAACACCATTTGCACCACGTGCACCATAAATAGCTGTAGAAGAAGCATCTTTCAAAACATCAATACTTTCTACCTGATCAGAAGGAATATCACTTAAAGAACCGACTGCAATACCATCTACCAAAATCAAAGGCTCATTACTTTGAGAGATAGAACCACCTCCACGAACTCGGATAGAAACTTCTGCATCCGGACGACCGTCCTGAGAAGTAATATTCACTCCAGGCAATTTACCCTGCATAGCCTGTGCAATATTCGATACAGGCATAGCAGCAATGGATTCACCTTTTACAGAAGCAACAGAACCTGTTAAGTCTTTACGCTTTATGGTCTGATAACCAATTACAACAACTTCATCCAAAAGTTCATTATCGCTCTTCATCTTTACTGTCAACGATTTTTGGTTACCGACTTGTATTTTTTGGGTCTAATAACCAACGTATGAGATTACAAGTGTAGACTTTGGCTGAACATCCAGAATAAATTTTCCGTCAAAATCAGTAATTGTACCCGAAGAAGTACCTTCAATAAGTACAGAAACTCCAATCAGCGGTTCTCCTGTTTCATCAAGAACGATACCCGATACCTTGTGGGATTGCTCTGCGAGGACAAAAGCCTGTGTTTCAGACACAATACTTTCCGCCATTACTGGTGCTGCCATACAGCACGATACTGCCAACATTCCCACAGCATGAAAAGTTATTCCTTTCTTGCTTTTACTCTTTTTATTCAAAGAGTTCTTTTTTTGAATGTCTTTCATACTTAGATCTTTAAAAATAAAAATTATATATCATAACAATAAAAAAGACATAAAACAAAACAACAAAAATAAAACGAAACTATATTAATATAATTTATATTTTAAGACATAAATAGTACAAAGTATTTTCTTTTAAAAAAATCAAAACCAAATAGTTCTTTCAGAAAAATAATTACCTTTGCAAATAATACGAATTTTAACAATATAATA
>CALUPA010000137.1 GCA_944322395.1 uncultured Phocaeicola sp. | reverse complement strand
TGGTTCCGTAGCTCAGCTGGATAGAGCAACAGCCTTCTAAGCTGTGGGTCCCGCGTTCGAATCGCGGCGGAATCACTAAAAAAAGAGAAAATCAAAAGGCATTGCCAAATGATTTTCTCTTTTTTAGTTTATACACACACTTATCATTTCATATTGTCACGAACAAATTTCTCAATCTTATCGTAAGGAATTACACCTGCAACATTGTCGTACAGGTCTACATGACTTGCTCCCGGAACTATAAGCAGCTGCTTATTCTCACCTTTAAGTTTCTTGAACGCATCTTCAGAGAAGTATCGCGAATGAGCTTTCTCCCCATGCACCAGCAGCACCGCACTTCTTATCTCATCGCTATATGTCAATAGCGGAGTATTGATGAATGAAAGCGACGAAGTAACATTCCATCCGTTATTTGAATTAAGCGAACGTGGATGATAGCCGCGCGGAGTCTTATAGTATGCATAATAATCTTTAACGAATTGCGGTGCATCTTCAGGCAATGGGTCAACTACTCCACCTGCCAAAGCATAGTTTCCGTTCTTAGCATCTAAGGTACGCTGTTCGTTAAGTTTCTTGCGAAGCTCATAACGTGCATCTGCATCCATCGAGTCAAAATATCCGTTAGCTGTAACACGGCTCATATCATACATAGTCACTGCCACAGTAGCTTTTATTCTGGTATCTATGGCTGCTGCATTCAGGGCAAATCCTCCCCAACCACATATACCTATTATACCTATTTTAGCAGAATCTACATCAGGACGTGTCATCAGATAATCTACAGCTGCACTGAAATCCTCGGTATTGATATCAGGTGATGCCACATAACGTGGTTCTCCCCCACTCTCACCTGTAAATGAAGGGTCGAAAGCTATTGTCAGAAATCCACGCTCCGCCATAGTCTGAGCATAGAGTCCTGACGACTGCTCCTTAACAGCACCGAAAGGACCACTCACAGCCAATGCCGGAAACGGAGCCTCTGCATCCTTCGGACGATACAGATCCGCCACAAGGGTTATGCCGAAACGATTCTTGAACGACACACGTTCTGTCACGACTTTATCGCTTGGTGCGAAAGTCTTCTTGTCTTGCGCATTTAGATTTGTCATAACACTTATTATTATAATTTGAACAATTAAAAATAGTTTTATTTTCATACTGACATGTTTTTAAGGTTTATATAAAACAGAATTTCACCAATTATCAAAAAATGACGGTTTCAGATTTGCGTCACACGTTCGTGTTACACGCGTTACACGTAGGTGTTACTTAAGTCACACGTTCGTGTCACTATAGTTACACGTACGTGTGACGATAATTCATTACAGGCATTTTATATTTTCTTTATGAAATGCGCCGGTACTCCGCCAACTATAGCTCCGGCTTCCACATCCTTAGTCACTACAGCACCTGCAGCTATTACAGCATTATCACCTATCGTAACTCCCTGTAGTATAGTGGAATTTGAACCCACCCAAACATTCTTTCCAAGAACTATCGGTGCCGGGTATGTTATTCCACGTTCCGATGGCTGTAATCCATGATTGAGTGTAGCAAACACTACATTATGCCCTATCTGGCACCCATCGCCTATAGTCACTCCACCATGATCCTGAAAATGACAGCAGGCATTGATAAAAACATTTTCGCCTACATGTATATTTTTGCCAAAATCAGAATAAAAAGGAGGAAACACACGCAGTGTTACCGGAACTGTATATCCAAACAATTCGGACAATAACTCTCTCACCTCATCCGGAGTATGATAAGATGAATTAAGACGGAATGTCACACGGCGGGCTTCTTCGCTCATCTCACCCATAAGAACACGGATTTCATCAGAATCGAGTGCCCTGCCAGTCTTTACATAAGATAAAAATTCATTTAAAAGCATATGGTCATCAATATATATTTATTCATGATACAAAAGTACAGCATACTCCATTCTTATAATGTATACGGATTACGGCTCTTTGTACCAATATTACCGAATGTTGCTTATACGGATTATATGTATTAAATTTGCTACGAAACAATAATAATCAGCATAAATGAGACAGGAAGTTATAATACTTGACAAGGT
The DNA here is from genome assembly GCA_944322395.1 of uncultured Phocaeicola sp. Classification (GTDB taxonomy): domain Bacteria; phylum Bacteroidota; class Bacteroidia; order Bacteroidales; family Bacteroidaceae; genus Phocaeicola. The sequence continues at coordinate 3,911 of CALUPA010000137.1, read as the reverse complement.
TAATAAATTCAATGATATATTCGGACTTGAGACATTGCACCCAATGGTAAGTGTAGTCGACTTGTCCAAATCAACAAAGTGGCCTGAAACTCTCACCATAAACTATGGTGTGTATGCCGTATACCTGAAAAAGACGAAGTGTGGCGATTTGACATACGGAATGCAGGAATACGACTATGACGAAGGTACTATAGTCTGTTTCGCACCCGGACAAGTGGTAACATCGCACATGAATGCCGATCATAGTCCCGAGGGCTATGGAATACTTTTCCATCCAGATTTCATACACGGCACGGCGCTGGGCAAGGATATAAAAAGATACTCGTTCTTTGCCTACGATTCAAAAGAAGCTCTCCACCTTTCTGAAGAGGAAAAGAGAATAATAATGGAGTGTTTCGGCAATATAGAAAGAGAGATAAGTAACCGTCATGACAAACACAGCAGGAGGATTATAACTGCAAATATAGGACTGATGCTTGACTACTGTCTGCGTTTTTATGACAGGCAATTCCAGACTAGAGAAGTTTCCAACAAAAGCGTAATAGTGCAGTTCGAACGTCTGCTTGACGATTATTTCGACAGCAAGGCTCCTTCCGAAAACGGATTGCCTACAGTGAGATATTTTGCCGAAAAAGTCTTCCTGTCGCCAAACTACTTCGGCGACATGATAAGCAAACAGACCGGGAAAACAGCATCGGAATATATACATGGCAAGGTGGTGGACAAGGCAAAGGAAAAACTGCTGTCCACACAAATGACAATGACAGAAATAGCCTACGAACTGGGATTCCAATATCCGCAACACTTAAGCCGACTGTTCAAAAAAGAAGTTGGTTGCACACCAAACGAATACAGAATGCAAAGGTTATGAGTTTTTTTATTACTTTTGGACACAATTTCGAACAATATTAACAATATAATAACATAATCAATCATGAAAACAGAACAAGAAAAGCCTACGGGACTGCCAGAGAACGCGTTCCGTCCGCTTAAACCGGGCGAAAAATATGAGCCACTCATGTCGCCTTCAAAGAATTATCCGGAAGTAAACCTGTGGTCAGTGACATGGGGTATAGTAATGGCTGTGATTTTCTCTGCCGCAGCAGCTTATCTGGGACTTAAAGTAGGTCAGGTATTCGAAGCTGCAATCCCTATTGCCATAATAGCAGTAGGTGTGTCAAGCGCCACAAAGCGTAAAAACGCACTGGGTGAAAATGTAATGATACAGTCTATCGGAGCATGCTCTGGAGTAATTGTAGCTGGTGCCATATTCACTCTTCCGGCACTTTATATCCTTCAGGAGAAATATCCGGAAATGACAGTCAACTTCATGCAGATGTTCATCAGCTCCCTCCTTGGCGGTGTATTGGGTATACTATTCCTCATTCCTTTCCGTAAATATTTCGTAAAAGACAAGCATGGCGAATATCCTTTCCCTGAAGCAACAGCCAGCACACAGGTTTTGGTTTCGGGCGAAAAAGGTGGCGACCAGGCAAAACCGCTTCTTATGGCAGGGCTTATCGGAGGTCTATACGACTTCATAGTAGGAACATTCGGATGGTGGAACGAGAATTTCACAAGCCGTATATGCAGTGCCGGAGAAATGGTGGCTGAGAAATTCAAGCTGGTATTCAAAATCAATACCGGTGCAGCAGTGTTAGGTTTGGGATATATTGTAGGTCTGAAATATGCAGCTATAATATGTGCCGGTTCTCTGGTAGTATGGTTCGTAATCGTACCAGGATTTGCACTCGTTTTCGGCGACCAGGTTCTCAACACATGGAACCCGAACATCACTATGGCCGTTAAGGACATGTCGCCTGAAATGATATTCAGCGAATATGCCAAAAGTATAGGTATAGGCGGTATCGCTATGGCAGGTATCATAGGTATAGTTCGTTCTTGGAGTATAATCAAAGGGGCAGTAAGTCTTGCAGCAAAGGAAATGGGAGGCAAGAAAGCCGAAGGTAACGTGGAACGTACTCAGAAAGATATACCTATGAAGATTATAGCATTCGGTTCTATCTTCACATTGCTCCTTGTACTGCTGTTTTTCTATTTCGACGTAATGCAGGGCAATGTGCTTCACACAGTAGTGGCACTTCTGCTTGTGGCAGGTATAGCATTTCTTTTCACAACTGTAGCTGCCAATGCAATAGCTATAGTAGGTACAAACCCTGTTTCGGGTATGACGCTTATGACTCTAATCCTCGCATCTGTAATAATGGTGGCTGTAGGTCTGAACGGAGCTACAGGTATGGTTGCTGCATTGGTTATGGGCGGTGTGGTATGTACAGCACTGTCGATGGCGGGCGGTTTCATCACCGACCTCAAGATAGGTTACTGGCTCGGCAGCACTCCTAAGAAACAGGAGACATGGAAGTTCCTAGGAACATTGGTTTCGGCTGCTACAGTGGGCGGTGTAATCATGGTACTGAATGATTCATACGGATTTACTAGCGGACAGCTTGCTGCACCACAGGCTAACGCTATGGCTGCAGTCATCGACCCTTTGATGAACGGTGTAGGCGCTCCTTGGGCACTTTACGGAGCAGGTGCTGTCCTGGCAATAGTTCTTACATACTTCAAGGTTCCTGCACTGGCTTTCGCACTGGGTATGTTCATACCTTTGGAACTTAACCTTCCTCTTCTGGTAGGTGGTGCTATAAACTGGTACGTGACAACAAGAAGCAAAGACGAATCTGTAAACCAGGAACGCGGCGAGAAAGGGACATTGCTTGCTTCAGGTTTCATCGCAGGAGGTGCATTGATGGGTGTGGTAAGCGCAGTAATGAGATATTGCGATATCAACCTTATCAATGAATCATGGCTGGCAAATCCTATGAGCCAAGTTGTAGCAATCGTTGCATACGCACTCCTTATTGTATACCTAGTTAAAGCCAGCATGTCAATCAAAAAATAAACGGTTATGATAAAGAATTTGCTGATTATGAGTTTAATGATGTTGTCATCAGTATTATGTGCGCAAACGCCTATTGAAATCAAGGTTTGGCCAGACGGTGCACCTAACGATAATGGGATAGAAAAAGAAGAAGCCTTGGATGAAACCAGACCCAAAAACGTAAAAGAAGCCATCTTGTATGTTTTTCCTGCTAAAAATAGTAACGGAATGGCAATACTGGCTTGTCCTGGTGGAGGATACTCACATCTAGCTATGTACCATGAAGGCATTTACATGGCAGACTGGTTCAATTCTATGGGAATAACATATGCTGTATTGAAATACCGCATGCCTAACGGTAACAACGAAGTTCCACTGAGCGACGCGCACCAAGCTATCAGAATAATGCGAGAAAAAGCACAGGAATGGAATTTCACAAAGCTTGGAATCATGGGTTCTTCAGCAGGAGGACATCTTGCCAGTACAGCTGCCACTCATTTCGACGAAACGACAAGACCTGACTTCCAGATACTATTCTATCCTGTTATTACTATGGATAAAAGATATACGCACATGGGGTCGAGAAACAATCTTTTAGGAAACAATCCTGACGAAAAGCTTGTAGAAAAGTATTGCAATGAAAAGCAAGTTACACCACAGACTCCACAAGCATTCATCATGCACAGCAGTGATGACAAGACAGTGCCTGTGGAAAACAGTATCAACTACTACATGTCGCTCGTGAAGAACGGAGTATCCGCCTCACTTCATACGTATCCTATAGGTGGACACGGATGGGGTTTCCGTGACAGCTTCATTTATAAAAGACAATGGACTGGCGAATTGGAGAAATGGTTGAGAGAGATAAACAAATAATATACAGAAAAATCGCCCAACTATTTGTAAAACAAAAGAAAAGCAGTATCTTTGCAGCCGCTATTACGAGATAATAGCATAATTCAAATCATTAACATTAAAAATTTAACGTTTAAAAAATGGCAACTAAAAT
>CALUPA010000136.1 GCA_944322395.1 uncultured Phocaeicola sp. | reverse complement strand
TTAATTATACATCTCTTTCGGTTTACGAAAAACCATGCTAAAGTACTACTTTTAGACGATATACGAAACTTTTTATTCAAAAATGTGTCTTACATTAAAGTTTTTTACTCAAAAAAGGACAAAGACTGACAATATTTCCGGATTAAAAAATGGCACAAAATTTGTTATCAGTATAAAATAGTATATATTTGCCTTTTGATTAAGTCCTCTAAATATCATCTTTATGTATGAAATCAGGACTACATTATACGCAATGAACACTATAAGCTACAAACAAGATGAACGGAATATCATATACAAAAGAAGCTGCCGATGTTATAAAGTACAGCAAGGAAGAAGCTGCCAGGACAGACGCCTCATGCATATACCCTGAACATTTGCTACTAGGGATTATACGGTCAGAGGAAAGTAATGCAGCAGACTTGATAAGAAAATTATATGGCGATTTAAAGAAAATAAGGAATGAAATAGAATCGGAAATCAGCGAAAGTACAGATAATCAGACTATACAAAAAACAGACATCAAAGATTTGAATTTCAATGAACAATCTGTAAGAATTTTAAGATTATGTTTCCTCGAATCAAAACTAAACAATAAAGACTCAATAGGTTCGGAACACATTTTATTAGGAATTATGAAAGAAGAAAAAAATAATGCAGCTAAAATATTGATTCAAAACAATATTACCTACGACAAGGTCAAAGAAAAGCTTTACGGTGCTCCTCAGAGTTCGCCGTCATCTGGATTGAGCTTTGACGAAGAAGACGATGACAATGGAATTGAGCGACGCAAAGATGGCATGTTCGGCGGCAGCGAATCACAAAGAAAAACCGGATACGAACAAAAGCCAGGAAACAATGAAAATAAAGCCAACAAGTTGGATTTGTTGAACAAATATGGAACAAATCTTACAGAAGCCGCCGAAGAAGGTAAGCTGGACAAAGTAATAGGACGTGACAAAGAAATTGAACGTATTTCACAAATCCTATGCAGAAGGAAGAAAAACAATCCGGTACTGATAGGCGAGCCGGGAGTTGGCAAATCGGCAATCGTAGAAGGTCTTGCCATAAGAATAGCAGAAAAGAAAGTTCCTAGAAGTCTGCTTGACAAAATAATTATCACGCTTGATTTAACAGCACTCGTAGCGGGAACAAAATATCGTGGAGAGTTCGAAGAACGAATAATAGGAGTTATAAAAGAAGCCAAATCCAACCCTAATGTAATTTTATTCATCGACGAGATACACACCATTATCGGAGCGGGTTCCGCTGCCGGCTCTATGGATGCGGCCAACATTCTGAAACCTTCGCTGGCGAGAGGAGAAATGCAATGCATCGGTGCAACAACACTCGACGAATACAGAAAATCAATAGAAAAGGACGGTGCACTTGAGAGAAGATTCCAAAAAGTGACAGTAGAGCCTACCAGCAAGGAAGAGACTCTACAGATTCTTATGAATATAAAGGAACAGTATGAAGACTACCATAATGTACTATATACGGATGAAGCAATCAAGAGATGCATTGAACTGGCCGACAGATATATAAATGACAGATATTTTCCGGACAAAGCAATAGACGTAATTGATGAAGCAGGCTCAAGAATACACCTGAAGGATGCTTCTGTTCCAAAAGAAATAGAAGAACAGGAAAAGCTTATTGAAGAGACCAGAGAGCACAAGCATGAGGCTATCCGACTGCAAAATTTCGAAATGGCCGCCGGCCTGAGAGACAAAGAAAAGAATCTCCAGAACGAGCTTGAAAGAATGAAGCTTGCATGGAAAGAAGAGGCAAAACAAAACAGGAAAACGGTTGATACTGATAATATTGAAGAAATCGTTTCACTCATGTCCGGAGTACCATTGAAGAAAGTCGGAACATCGGAAGCCGACAAGCTGAAATCTATGAAAGAAAATATTTCATCGAAAGTTATCGGACAGAACGATGCTATAGAAAAGCTGGTAAAAGCCATCAAGCGTAACCGTGTAGGATTGAAAGATCCAAACAAACCTATAGGTACATTCTTATTTACAGGTCCTACAGGAGTTGGTAAGACCCATTTGGCCAAGGTTTTGGCAGAAGAACTTTTCGGTTCGAAAGACTCTGTTATACGACTTGACATGAGTGAATACATGGAAAAGCATTCTGTTTCTAAAATGGCGGGAGCTCCTCCGGGATATTTGGGATATGACGAGGGTGGACAATTGACAGAAAAAGTAAGGCGTAAACCCTACTCCATCGTACTGTTTGACGAAATTGAAAAGGCACACCACGATGTGTACAATTTCCTGTTACAGATAATGGACGAAGGGCGACTGACAGACAACTCGGGAAAAACCGTAGACTTCAAGAATACAGTCATAATAATGACATCGAATGTTGGTAGCCGCAAATTAAAAGAATTTGGCAAAGGAATAGGCTTTACGGCGATATCAAGAACGGACGATGAAGAGTATTCAAACGGTATAATAAGAAAAGAACTGGAAAGGACATTCGCACCGGAATTCATAAACAGAATGGACGAGATTATCCCCTTCAAACAACTCTCCGGCGATGATATGATTAAAATTGCAGAAATAGAACTTAAAGGACTGTTTGAAAGAATTGAAAAATTGGGATACAAGATTTCCATTACAGATGAAGCCAAGAAGCTGATAACCAAACTGGGTTCTGATACAAATTACGGTGCACGCCCATTGAAAAGAGCTATACAGAACCACATAGAAGACAAACTGGCCGATTTAATGGTAGACGAGGAGCCGAAAGAAGGAAGCGATATTATAATTGACACTAGTTCAGCAGGCAACGAAATTATAATACGAATTGCATAATATAAAATGCCCTGTCATTTAAAGTAAAACGTCCTGTCGTTTTGGTCAAAACGACAGGGCGTTTTACGTTAAATAAAAACAGCATTATATTTACCTCACGGCAATACACTCTATTTCCACCAAAGCACCTTTTGGAAGAGCCTTGACAGCAACAGCCGAACGTGCAGGGAAAGCCCCATCAAAATACTGTGCGTAAACTTCATTCATCTCTGCAAACAGTGACATATCTGCCAGAAAAACAGTAGTTTTCACTACATTATCAGTAGTAAGACCAGCCTCGGACAGCACATTCTTGATATTTTCAAAAACCTGAGTAGTCTGTTCTTTAATACCACCTTCTATAAATGCTCCGGTAGAAGGAACAACAGGTATCTGTCCTGACATAAAAATCATTCCGTTAGCTTCTATAGCCTGACTGTATGGCCCAATGGCAGCAGGCGCCTTTTCTGTAAAAATAACTTTTTTCATAAATGTTCAGATATTTATAATATTCAAAAATCGAGTGCTAAATTACCACTAAATCCCGATTTTAAGCAATCCAAACGCAAAAAAAAGGAGTTTTTTTTGTCCGCATAACAAAAAAACAGTACATTTGTACTCGGTTAAGCGATGTTAGTATGTTTAATACAACATTCCGCAAAACATTTCCTTCAATACAAATCAGTAAATCATATTTTTATTATATACCATTTTACCTGATTATTACATATTCTAACTATGTACTAACAGAGTGTTGTACATATCAATACTTAAAATTAAGAATTCTGAAATATATAATATTACTATAATATAACAATTTATACACACACTTATATGTATAATATCATACAATTAAATGAAAAAGACCTTTCCGAATTGCAAGAAATAGCCAAAGAGTTAGGTTTAAAAAAGACTACAGCACTGAAGAAAGAAGAGCTTGTATATAAGATTCTTGACGAACAAGCCATAAAAAGTGCATCACAAAAAGCAAACACTGACAAGCCGGAAGGACAAACCAAAAAAAGAGCCAGAATCAGTGTAAAAAAAGAAGGAGACAAAGTATACACAGCCACCAAAGACAAAGCGCTCAAACTTGAAGCAAAAACTCCTGACACAAAAACAAAAAATACAATTAAAGAAAATCCGGAAAGTACGACCGAAACTGAACAAACACCAGTAACTGCTGAGGAAAAGCCCAAGGCAAAAAGAGGCAGAAAACCTGGTTCAAAAAACAAAACAGAAAAATCAAAAGAAAATACTTCCGAAGTAAAATCCAATATACCGGCAGAACAAAAACAAGATAATAAAACTATTACTGAAACAGAAAGACCAATCCCGGTATTCATTGATGATGACATGGAACTGCCTCCATTGGACCTTAAGGGAGGAGACGATTTTATTCCTATAGAAGATTTACCATCTGAGAAATTTGAAATTCCCACAGAACTATTAGGCAAATTCGAAGCTACGAAAGTTGAACCTCCTGTTATCCCGCAAACAGAAAATAAGTTCCAGCAGAAACAGAAAAAGAATAACAACAAAAAGCAGCAAAAGCCTCAGAACAACAAGCAGCAGAACGGGAAACAGCAACAGAACAATAAGCAGCAGTCAGTAAATGCCCAACCGGAAAGTGCACAAGAGAATAAAATACAGCTTCCTGCTGTTCCTCAAATACAATTGCCTGCCCCGGAAGAAAAGCCACAGGCTGCAGAAAATCCAACCCCAAATGCTCAAGAAGCACAGCAACCTGCAAAACCGGTAGAAAAAATATATGACTTTGAAGATATCATCACAGGTTCCGGCGTGCTGGAAATAATGCCCGACGGCTATGGATTCCTGCGTTCGTCTGACTACAACTACCTTTCTTCACCGGATGACATTTATGTATCACAATCGCAAATCAAGGCATATGGCCTCAAGACCGGCGATGTGGTAGAAGGCACAATCCGCCCAGCCAAGGAAGGAGAAAAATATTTCCCACTTGTAAAAGTAAACAAGATAAACGGTGCCGATCCTGCACTGGTACGCGACCGTATTCCATTTGACCATCTGACACCATTGTTCCCTGATGAAAAATTCAAGTTATGCAAAGGATATGATGACAATTTGTCAGCACGTGTAGTCGACATGTTCTCTCCTATCGGTAAAGGACAGCGTGCACTTATCGTAGCACAGCCTAAGACCGGTAAGACTATCCTTATGAAGGATATCGCAAATGCTATTGCCGAAAATCATCCTGAAGTATACATGATAATGCTTCTCATAGACGAACGTCCTGAAGAAGTAACCGACATGGCACGCAGCGTCAAGGCAGAAGTTATTGCTTCTACTTTCGACGAGCCGGCAGAACGCCACGTGAAGATTGCAGGCATAGTATTGGAGAAAGCTAAACGTATGGTGGAAAGCGGCCATGATGTAGTGATATTCCTCGACTCTATCACACGCCTTGCACGTGCATACAACACTGTATCCCCTGCATCCGGTAAGGTATTGTCGGGTGGTGTCGATGCAAACGCACTCCACAAGCCAAAACGTTTCTTCGGTGCCGCACGCAACATCGAAGGAGGTGGCTCACTCACTATCATTGCAACAGCTCTTATCGACACAGGTTCTAAGATGGATGAAGTCATTTTCGAAGAATTCAAGGGTACAGGCAACATGGAATTGCAGCTTGACAGAAACTTGAGCAACAAGCGCATATTCCCTGCTGTAAACATCGTAGCATCAAGTACACGCCGCGACGACTTGCTGCTTGACAAGACTACCCTTGACAGAATGTGGATTCTGCGCAAATATCTGTCTGACATGAACCCTGTAGAAGCTATGGACTTCGTAAAAGACAGACTTGAAAAGACTAAAGACAACGATGAGTTCCTGCTGAGCATGAATTCATAATTGCCTAAACACAAGAATAAAAAAACAGCCATACCGCAACACTTCAAACCGAAATGCGATATGGCTGTTTCATTTTTTATAAATCCCTTATTATCAGAAAGGCAGATCGTCCTTATCATCAGTAGCCGAGAAGTCAGCTGGAGGTACCGGAGCCGATGACACAGGAGGGAATGAATAATCAGCAGGCTGAGGCTGCATACCCATATTCTGAGAAGGTCTTTCCACTTTCCATGCTCTGATACTGTTAAACCATCTGCCCTGCCATTCGCGGGCATCTATATCGAACGAAA
>CALUPA010000135.1 GCA_944322395.1 uncultured Phocaeicola sp. | reverse complement strand
GATGTGTTGATTTCTTCTTTCCCATTTTAATTTCTAATTTGTTAAAACGGTGTAAAGTAAATCTGTATTAAGTCAAAGCCCCCCGACAGTTAACATAAATATCATAAACCTATAAAATAACAAGATACAAACTTCACAAAAATCCACCGCATCTATCTTTTTACTTTTTATCACTTTTACACACAAAATATCATATAAAAATTTTGCAGATACATAGAATTTTATAACTTTGCAGATAACAAAACGTTTCATTTTGTCAGACCTTAATATTTTGAATTATGAATATCAACCAAATCATGGCTTCACTGGAAGCTAAGCATCCCGGTGAATTGGAGTACCTGCAAGCAGTAAAAGAAGTATTGCTCTCTATTGAAGATGTATATAATCAACATCCTGAATTCGAAAAAGTATCATTGATAGAACGTCTGGTAGAACCAGACAGAATAATTACCTTCCGTGTACCTTGGGTTGATGACAAAGGCAAAGTACAGGTAAACATAGGTTACAGAGTACAGTTTAACAACGCTATAGGCCCCTACAAAGGAGGTATCCGTTTCCATGCTTCTGTAAATCTTTCAATTCTTAAGTTCCTTGGATTCGAACAGACATTCAAGAACGCCCTTACCACACTTCCTATGGGTGGCGGCAAAGGTGGTTCCGATTTCTCACCAAGAGGTAAGAGTGATGCCGAAATAATGCGTTTCTGCCAAGCTTTCATGCTTGAATTATGGCGTCATGTAGGTCCTGATATGGACGTACCTGCCGGCGACATAGGTGTAGGCGGAAGAGAAGTGGGATACATGTTTGGTATGTACAAGAAACTGACTCACGAATTTACAGGTACATTCACAGGCAAGGGACTGGAATTCGGAGGTTCGCTCATTCGTCCTGAAGCAACCGGTTTCGGAGGTCTGTACTTCGTAAAACATATGCTCGACAAGAAAGGTATTGACATTAAAGGCAAGACTGTAGCCATCTCCGGTTTTGGCAACGTAGCCTGGGGAGCAGCTACCAAAGCAACTCAGCTAGGAGCTAAAGTTGTGACAATATCAGGACCTGACGGTTACATATACGATCCGGACGGAATTAGCGGCGAAAAGATTGATTACATGCTTGAACTACGTGCTTCGGGCAATGACATTGTTGAACCATATGCCGAAAAATTCCCAGGCTCTAAGTTTGTTCCAGGACGCCGTCCATGGGAAGTTAAGGTAGATATTGCACTTCCTTGTGCAACTCAGAACGAATTAAATGGCGAAGATGCTGGAAATTTGATAAAAAATTCCGTACTTTGCGTCGGAGAAATTTCGAACATGGGATGTACCCCTGAAGCAATAGATGCTTTCATCGAAAACAAGATAATGTACGCACCAGGAAAAGCTGTAAATGCAGGTGGTGTTGCAACATCTGGTCTTGAGATGAGCCAGAATGCCATGCATATGAGCTGGAGTGCGGAAGAAGTGGATGACAAACTCCATCAGATAATGCACAACATACACGAACAGTGCGTGAAGTATGGCACTGAAGCGGATGGATATGTGAATTATGTGAAAGGTGCAAATATTGCAGGATTCATGAAAGTGGCTCACGCAATGATGGCACAAGGAATTGTTTAAAATTAAATCGTTTGATTTAAAAAGATATCTCGTTTAGTTGTATTTGTATTTTGTATTGTAGCTTGCGCTGCCCGCCTGTGAAGGTATGGCAGCGTTTTTTTATATATATGCGCTCATATTTAATATTTGTAAAAACAAATAATAAACGATTATAACCCTATAATAAATAACAAAATATAAATAAAATATAAATTTTTACTATTACATAAAATAGTTTTCAAAAATAAATAATTACTTTTGTAACCAAATATACAATCTTAAGTTCTAGTATCAACAAAAAATACTATAAACAATGAAAAACATATAAAATGTACAACTGTGAATTATTAAGATGACAAATATTAATTTCATCTTAAACATCTGTTTATTACAATATTAGCTATACACCCAAGTAAAACCTTAATAACAACAATAATGAAAACAAAATTATTACTTATCATTACTGCAGTTTTATCAATAGCTGCATGTACAAAAGAGAATTTAATAGTAAACACAACTGAAGAGACAACGAATGTAATAATAACCGGAAACAGTATGTCCGGTTTTAATAATAATAAATCAAAAGCATCTACCATCGAATATATTCCAAAAGACGAATCAATACTTTTCTTTAGTACCGGAGGTATAAAAGCCAATGGAGACACGTTAAGCTATAACAATGGTGTATGGACTGGATTAAAAGACAACAACTGGTATACAGATGAAGGTGAAGCACACGTTATTGCATATTACCCGATAATAAACAATTATAATTTATATGACAACAATGGTGAACTTAAAGACCTTGTATACTGTAAAACAACGGCTCAACCAGGTGAAAGTATAAACCTATCATTCAATCATATCTTTTCCAAAATAGTATTCAACATAGAAAAAGGACTGAATGACACTATCAACCAAATAAATGTAAACATACCCCTGAAAATCGACAATTTTAATCTTAATACCTGTGAATATTCTTTTTATGACAATCAAAACGGTAACATATCTTTTGAAAGAAATGAAACCGGAGTATACGAGTTTTTTGTACCGGCATCAGAAAATATGCCTGTTTCTTTCGAAATAGTATGTCCAAACATTAGACAGACTAGCAATATTGGAAATAACAATTTTAATGCCGGATACGAATATGTTTGCAATATAAGCAAACGAAAAAATAAAGGTATATACACAAAGGAAGATTTTATTGCATTCACACACCTGATAAACGGTGAGGCAGAATATAATGGAAAAACAATTGAAGACCTATATTACATGGAAAATGGCAAGAGGGTTTTCAGCCTGCATAATGACCTATATTTCACTGAAGAAGAGTCTGCATTAATGAGGAGAATAGCAGATAACAAAAAAGTATTTGACGATGTGTTTGACGGAAACAACCACTCACTTAACGACATTACATTACCTACAAATAACATATCAACTTATACAGGACTATTTGATAACATATCAAAAAACGCACATGTGAAAAACCTTACTATTGTTAATTGTAGTACATCTTATAATGATTATACATCACTCATGGTTGGATCTAATAACGGTTTAATAGAAAACTGTCATGTTATAGGAGGTAGTATTAAAAGCGAAATGACAATTCAACGAGTATCTGGATTTACAATCAGAAATGCAGGATATATCATTAATAGCAGCATTTCAGGATTCAAATCGGAATATATTATTGCAGCTTTAGGAGTAATGACCTTCCAAAACAACGGAAGCATAATTAACTGTAGAATAAAAAATGACGAAAAAATAGATGTAAACTCCCAAAAATCTTCGGTTATAACAACAACAAACAACGGCAAACTAATAAATATTTTCGTAGAAAGATATAATAAAGATTATTATGGAGTATGTCACCAAAATGAGAAAATAACAGAAATGATCAACTGTGTCATACCATCACAATATTCTAATAAGTATATAAACAATAATCTGAACCCTTCTCCAGTTAATGGAATTATCTTTTACAATGACACAAATGAAGAATATCAAAACATAGTTGACAAGCTGAACAACTGGATAGACAATGAAGGTAAGAATTCTTATCCACAGTTCACTTTCAGAAGATGGAAAACAGATGATACACAAAAAGTAGTATTTGAATAAAAGACTTATTATGTTTTTTTTGGAGACTATAATCTCACATCTTGACATAATTATTGTACTTTTGCGACATAATACAAATCAGTACAAAAATGAATAGGAATAAATCTCTTGTAATTACAATAATAATCCTGGCCATAATCATAGCAGGAGTATCATTTTTTGCCGTACATCAGATGCAGCAAAACAAGGAAATGTCTGAACTGTTTGCCATAGAAAAAATGGAAATGGAAAATGAATACAGTACATTTGCTACACAATATGACGAATTACAGATTCAAATAAACAATGACTCACTGAGGGAAAAACTTGAAAGCGAGAAACTTAAGACCCAAAGGCTTCTTGAAGAATTGCGCCAGGTAAAGACCAGTAATGCAGCTGAAATAATGAGATTGAAAAAGGAGTTGAAAACCGTAAGAGCTGTACTGAGAAGTTATGTCATGCAGATAGACTCCCTGAATAAAATAAATGCAGCATTGCAGGAAGAGAACAAAGCCGTAAAGAGTAAGTATACTGCCGCCACAAAAGAAATTTCAAATCTTTCGAAAGAGAAGGAATCGCTCAACAAGAAAGTTACACTAGCATCGCAACTCGATGCAACAAACATCGTGACAGAACCTCTGAACAAGCGTAACCGTGAAGCCAAAAGAGCTAAAGACGTAAAAAAACTTGCCATTTCATTCACTATTGTAAAGAATATAACAGCAAAGACAGGAAACAAGACTGTATACGTCAGAATAGCCAAACCAGGTAATGAAATCCTCACAAAAAGCGATTCTAACAGATTTGCATACGAAGATAGGGAAATTTCTTATTCTATAAAGAAAATGATAGAATACACAGGCGAAGAACAGACTGTTACTGTTTATTGGGACGTAGAAGAGTTCATGCCATCCGGAACATACACAGTTTATATCTTTGCCGATGGTAATATGATAGGACAAAATTCATTTACTCTGAAATAAACAAAAAGGTATAAGCACATGTACAGCAATATGAAAAGATTTATATATGGAATAATGGGCGGACTAGCAACAGCCGCCCTTGTTTCTTCATGCGGAGAAGACCGTTCGGGAGAATATTATGCGCTTATAACCACCCAAACGTGGATGTACGAAACCATGCAGAAGGAATATCTGTACTATCAGGATATGCCGGAAAAGAAATCATTGAACTTCTTTAAGAAACCAAGTGATTTTCTTTCTTCAATGGTTTCATCGAAAGACAAAAAATCTGGCTCTACATTTTCACATATAGATTCTGTTTATGTAAATACCAGAAGCACTTCACAGACTCCTACATTCGGTTTCGAGGGTACAATGATAAGAGCAAATAACGGCTCGTATGGAATAAGAGTGCTATATACACAGGAAAACTCACCAGCCAAAGAGGTTGGCCTGGAAAGGGGCTCCATAATTATTGCTGCAAACAATAAAAAAATAAACAGTTCCGACCTTTTCTATATAACGTCACCCAAAGAGGCTTACCTGTTTACTTTAGGAAAGCTTAATGATAAAGGATTCGATACACTACAAACAGTACAAATGCCGGCACCTAGAATAGTAGAAAACAATAACCTATATAAAAACAATATTCTGGAAATTGGTGGCAAAAAAATAGCATACGTAATGTATAATGAATTCGGGAACAATGATACACAGAAACTAAAAGACCTCTTCAGCCAACTTTCGCAAGAGGCTGTCAATGATATCATTCTGGATTTGAGATATAATCCGGGAGGATACGTAACTACAGCGCAACTGGTTTCAACCAATCTAGCTCCTCAGGAAGCAATGGGCAACACTTTTCTGAAGATGACCCATAATGATATTATCAACAAGACAGATGTACTTAACTTCGAAGAATCTTTGCTGGCCAATGCTACACCTATCAACTACGAAAACTTGTATATAATAACATCTGCCAATACAGCTTCGGCATCCGAGGTCGTGATAAACTGCCTGAAACCATATATGCAAGGAAGGCTTATACAGGTAGGTACTGCCACATTTGGAAAGAATGTAGCACAACAACTATTTACTGATGAAGAAAAGGCACCTATGCTTGAATTCTGGCTGACAAACAGTCTGCTAAGCAATTCCGAAGACTATAGCGATTATTATACAAACGGATTGCAACCTGATTTCGAAATTGCTGAGAATTTTAAGGGAGAGCTTGGAGAACTTGGTACAGAACAGGATTCTCTTATGATTCCTATTCTAAAGCACATAGAAACTGGAAGTTTCCCTACCGATGAAACACCTGAGCCTGAATCCAGAAGTTCTGAAAAGAAACATTACTTTAATAATTCAATCGACCTTAAACTTAAATCCGCTATAATAGAATAAAAAACTAAAAATCTTTTCAACAATATACTTTGTTTTTTTGTTATTAAGGCATATATTTGCAATGTTGCATAAACAACCAAACAATAAAAACATTTCATTTGGTATGAAAAGA
>CALUPA010000134.1 GCA_944322395.1 uncultured Phocaeicola sp. | reverse complement strand
CGGTGGTCTTGTTCACCATAAGCTCACCTGTAAGGTTAGCCTCGTTCACTTGCAGTGAAACAGCTTCCACCAATGTCCCGTCGGCAGGAATTTCGTCACCTGTGTTTAGAATCACAATATCTCCGACTACGATTTCCTTTCTTGGAATCTCTTTTACCTTTCCGTTTCGTATTACGGTGACAGGAGTTTCCTCGCCCACAGCATTCAGAAGGTCAAACTTCTTGTTGGCATCATATTCAAAATAGAATCCGATACCTGTAGCCAGGAAAATAGCGAAGAAGATACCTATAGTTTCGGCATATTCATTCTCTATAATTGATATGATAAGTGAAAAAACTGCAGCCACCAGCAAAACTCTGATGACAGGGTCCTGGAATTTTTCAAGATAAAGTTTCCATATTGACGGACGTTTGGGAGGAGTAAGCAAGTTTTCCCCATATTTCTGACGGCTGGCAATAACCTCCTGGTCAGTCAGTCCGTTCAGATGATTTTCATTCATTTTCTGTGACATGTCTTTAATTTTTAATCGATTAATCGGTGCAAAAATACAATAATATCTCCGAAGTTGCGGTGTAGTAAGTTGAAAAACTTCTTAATAGGGTATATGAGGACAGGTTTGAGGAAGAAAATCACATTAACCGGAATGATAATAGTGGTATGTTATGCTTAGAAGTTCTTTTTGTGCTGGAATAATCTATAAATAAAACTAGTGTTTTTATAAACCACAGTGTTGTTTGTAAAAATACAAGTTTTGTTTATATAAATATCAGTTTAGTTTATAGAATATTTCAAGTTGTTTTAGAATTTTCCTTGTGTTATAAGAATGTTTTTATTACAGTGAGTTGTTTTTTGTTTTTCTATCTTGTGTAACAAGTGTTTCAGTCGTTGATTATTCATATATGGATGCTATATTCGTGATTTTAGTGTAGTAAAATTGCCATTTTAAATAAAAAGTTTCATTTTTTTTCTTCAAAAGTTTGCAGAATAAAAAATAAACACTACCTTTGCATCGCAATCGAAAATAAAGCGGTTATCGGACTTGTAGCTCAGTTGGTTAGAGCAACAGACTCATAATCTGGAGGTCCCTGGTTCAAGCCCAGGCTGGTCCACATTGAAAATTAGGCAGTTAGCTATTTGCTGACTGCCTTTTTTCTTTTCATGCGAAAACAATGCGTAAACAAACTGTTTGAGTTAGAGTTTCCTTTGCTATGAATCTCTATAATATGCTATGAAAATATATTTATTATATTCAGTTAATTACATTTCAAATATTTACAGTAAATACCTCTTCTAAAATCATTTATGTGGAGTACTATTTAAATTCCGATTTATTCTTTATTTTTGTATCAATATAATTTATTTGACTATAAAATGTATAAGATATTAACTCCCAATCAATCTGTTTTAAAAGCTTATCTTAAAGAAAGTGTTTCATTGAATGAGTTGCAGGCTTTTAGAAATGCAATGCAGACTTTATTCATGCGAATAAACCCTTCAGAAAGCGAGGAATTTAATAAAAACTTAGTAATAGACTTTTTAAGTCAGAGTTTATATAAGGGTAACAGTTATATGGTTAATACATACTATAGAACTGATCTTGCTATATACTCTAATGTGAATTTGCATAATGGACATCCTATGGTCCTTTTTGAATTTAAAGGACCGTCACGTCCAGATATGGTTTCTATAAATGATTTAAAGAAAAAATCATTATATGAATTGGTTTTATATTACATAAGAGAAGAAATTCAAAAAAAGAACACTGATGTTAAACATTTAATTATAACCAACTGTTGGGAATATTTCATTTTTGAGAAAAAACTTTTTTATCAGTTATTTGCTAAAGATAGAAAGTTTGTACAAAATATTTTGAATGCTGATACAGGTGGAGATAATACTGATTATATTTATAATGCTATTATTAAACCTAAAGTTGAAGAAATAGAATCCAAATTACAGTTTACATATTTGGACTTAAAGCGTTTTGAAAAAAATATTGTTAGTGAAGATATTTTAAATAATAAATATTTCGTTTCGGCATATAAGCTGTTTTCACCTGTACATTTATTAAAACAGCCATTTAAGTCAGATCATAACACATTAAATAAAAATTTCTACAAAGAATTACTCTATATTATGGGAGTTGAAGAGATTGTAGATAAAGAAACGCATAAAATTATCCGTTTGAAAGAAAATAAACAGGATTATTCTCTATTGGAACAGACTTATGCAAAGTTGGAAGATTATTCTAGTGTGACTGATGAAGAAAAACGTTTTGAAACTGCATTAGGACTTGTTTTGATATGGGTAAATAGGATATTGTTCCTGAAGCTTTTGGAATCCCAATTAAAGTCATTTAATATAGATACAGATGTTAAATTTCTGAATACAGAACATATAAACGATTACGACGGTTTGAATGATTTGTTTTTTAAGGTTTTGGCCAAACCCTTAAAGGAACGTTCAAAAGAACTTGATATGCAATTCCCTAATGTACCTTATCTTAATAGTTCTCTTTTCGAAATGTCAAAAATAGAAGAAACTTATTTTGCTGTCAGTGGTATTCGTTTGGGGGAAATGGAAATATTTAAACAAACTGTATTAAAAGATGATAAGGGTAGAAAAAGAATAGGAAAAATAAAGACTTTGGATTACTTTCTGTCTTTTTTGGACGCCTATGATTTTGGCGCTGAACATTCATCGGAAAATTCATTGATACATGAAAATAGTAAGACTCTGATAAATGCATCTGTATTAGGACTTATATTTGAAAAGATTAATGGGTATAAAGATGGTTCTTTCTTTACTCCTGGATATATAACACAATATATTTGCCATAAAACATTGCGTAGAGCAGTCGTTGACAAATTTAATAAGTTGAAAGGTTGGAATTGTGCTGATTTTGAAGATTTAAAAGATAGAATAGAATACGGACAGCGAGAAGTTAGAGTTGAAGCCAATCAAATAATTAATTCGATTAAGATCTGTGACCCTGCAGTTGGGAGTGGTCACTTTTTGGTTTCTGCATTAAATGAGCTGATTGCAATTAAAAGTGAACTCGGTGTTTTACAGGACAGGCAAGAACAGCCTAAACGAATAAAAGATTATGATGTACGTGTAGAACAGGATGAGCTAGTAATTTCCGATGAGGATGGTGATTACTTTAAATATAATCCATCCGATACTACAAGCCAGCGTATTCAAGAAGCATTGTTTGAAGAAAAGCAAGAAATAATAGAAAACTGTTTATTCGGTGTAGACTTAAACCCTAAAAGTGTAGAAATTTGCAGGTTACGTCTTTGGATAGAGTTGTTAAAGAATGCGTACTATTATCGAAATGAAGATGGTCAACGTGTATTACAAACACTTCCTAATATTGATATCAATATAAAATGTGGTAACTCTTTGGCATCAAATCATCCAGTGTGTATCGGTCGGAAAATTCAGAGTATGGAAGGAATGAGAAATCTTGTATTGGAATATAAGCAAAATGTAAAAGAATATAAGATTTGTCATTCTAAAAAAATTAAACAGACTCTTAATGATAAAATTGCTAAATTAAAACATCGCTTAATGCCTGTTTATCAGCTTGAAGCATTTGAAGATAATGCACAGTCGATAAGGGAACATTCTACAATGCGTCATTCACTTGAGTGGATGGTAGAGTTTCCAGAGGTATTAAAAGAAGATGGAACATTTGAAGGTTTTGATGTCATTATAGGTAATCCTCCATATATTAGCTTAGAAAAGTTATCTGAAGATTCACTTGTTTATAAAGGAATGTGTAGGATTGGGGAAAAAAGTAATGAACACGAGAAAGTATATCATACTCATGAATCCAGAGGTGATATCTATTCATTATTCATAGAAAGAGGGTTACAATTATTACAGAAGGGAGGACTTTTATCATACATCGTACCAAATAAGTGGGAGAAAGTAATGTATGGGCGTCCTCTACGTGAGCTGTTCTTGAATAATAATCTTTATCAATTAATTGATTTTGGTAATAATCAGATTTTTGAAGATGCTACTACCTATACTTGTATTATTCGTATGAGGAAAGAGCGGAATCGAGGAATCTTATATCATTCTCTTTTAAAAGCAATAAATCCTGAAACTTTGGTTGATAGTATAGAAGAGTGTAAGGAAGTGTTCGAAACTAAATTAATTGATAATGGTATTTGGACCATTTCAAGTAAGTATAGTTTCAACGTTATAAGTGAATGTAAAAAAAGAATGAAGACGTTAGGAGAATATGTGGGAGGGGAATCATATAGAGGAATCTTGACCGGCTTATCAAGTGCTTTTATTTTATCAAAAATAGAAGCAGATCAATTGATAAATAATGATAGCTCTTCAGAAAAGATACTTCGTCCTTTTTTACAGGGACGAGGATTGAGGGCATACGAAAAAATAAGCCCGGGTTCATTTCTTATTTTTATCCCTAAAGGATTTACAGCACAGGGTATGAGTATTAATAGAAATATGGAACCATTACCAACTGAAGAAAAAGCTTGGGAATGGTTTAAAAATAGTTATCCGGCAATATCAGAAAGACTTGAACCTTTCAAAAATAAGGCAAAGAAGAGAACTGATAAAGGAGATTATTGGTGGGAGCTTAGAGCTTGTGCATATTATGATAAATTTGCAGAACCGAAAATATTTTATCAAGTATTCCAGACAAAGCCATGTTTTGTATATGACAATTCTTCTACGTTTTGTAATAACTCAATGTATTTTTTGTCTGTTTCAGATAAATCACTATTAGCCTTACTTTGTTCACGTATAGGTTGGTGGCTTATATCAGAATATTGCCCACGTATTCAGAACGGTCACCAATTGATTTGGGATAATTTTATGCAAATACCGATACCACAACAACTTCCGGATATATTGAATAGATATGCGGAAAAAATGATGTCTGCTATTAGCAATGAAGATGAAAGTCGTGTCATTGCACAAGAGATAGATCAGGAAGTATGTAAACTGTATGGTGTTGATTTAAGTATGATTTAATTAAAGGAATATGCAATTTAAAGATTTATTTCATGAAATAAATAAGGTAAAAGAGGATTTTTCCTACAAAAATTCTAATATCGTCACAAGATTAAATGCTCTTTTTAAAGTGTTGAAAGAAAAGGTGAAAGATGAAAAGATTGAAACCTCGACATTGGAAGATATATGCAATAGTTTAATAAAGATTGTCAACTTGTCATTATCAGGAAGGAGAAATGAGGCTTTTAACTTATTATATACTACATATTTTAAAGATGATAGTATATCTAGACTGGATATAAAAGATTATAAAACTGGGAAAAAAGCATTTTATAGAATGAGGAATTCTCAAGAATATGTTCAGTATGAGAAAAATGAGATGTATCATATTCCATTTGACAAGAACTATTTAGTAGGTAATGAAAGATTTAGCATAACAGGTTTCCCTACATTATATTTATCATCATCAATTTATGGATGTTGGGAAGAAACTGGACGGGGAAATCTTGAATATGCTAACGTTGCTTTATTCAAGAATACACAAAACATAAGATTAATCAGTTTGATAGCTCCGTCTAGTAAAGCAACAGTACAAAATAACAATATTTTATTAGCTTTTCCGTTATTACTGGCTTCTTCGTTAGAAGTTGTCCATCCTAAAGAGAAATTCATTCCTGAATATATTGTTCCACAGTTATTGATGGAATGTCTAATTGAATATCGAAACCAGAATGTAACAACAGATATATTAGGAATTGAATATAAATCTGTACATAAGAATAAAAGAGATTTAATGTTTAATGAAAGTGATAAAATAGATATCTTTATCAATTATGCTATACCACCGTTTGATTATAAATCTGAAGGAGGTATATGTCCTAAATTAATGGAAATTTTTGAATATTGGAATTCTGTATCATGGGCAAAGCTTCAATATCAAAGGCCAAATGCTTTTATAAACATTGTAGAAAATGGTCAAAAAAGATATAGTGTTAGCAGATTTGGACTTATGGAAAAATATTTAAACATGAGAGATCCTAAAATGCTAACATATCATTCATCTATAATAGGCGGTATTACAAGAGGAGCTTTAAATTATTAATGTTAATATTTTTAACAATATAAGCCAGCCTAATAGAAAACAACAGTGATAATATTTTGAAAAATTTATTGATGATAAAAGATATAGGTTATATAATAGTTTTCTTGTTGTAATTCTGGTAGATTGAATAAACTAAATATCCGATATTGAATTTTTATCTTCTCTTCTTCTCTTGACATACTCTAGAGTAGGCTTAAAAGCAGCCTATAGTATGCTTTCATTCTTCAAATGGATATGTTTCGTCATAGACTTCACTTAGAAGACGATCGTTGAAAAGCCAGTGTGGCGTCGGCTG
>CALUPA010000133.1 GCA_944322395.1 uncultured Phocaeicola sp. | reverse complement strand
GGTAGTGTAAAATAAACTGTGTCACGCATTATTTTTCTCTATAAAACTCATCGGTCGGGGAACGGCCAGCGCCAAGGGGCGGGACCACCCGTCCCGACGAGCGTAAAATTACAATAATTTAAATCGCTCTCCAAACTTTATGGCTAATTGTTGCGAGATTGTAGCCCAGTTAGCCAGTGGCATGGTCCACTTTTTCCGTATATTGCGGTATGCAAGATAAACCAGTTTTTCAAGGGCTGTATCAGATGGGAACACGCCCTTGTTCTTTGTTACCTTACGTATCTGTCTGTGATAACCTTCAACTGTATTTGTGGTATATATAAGCTTACGTATTGCCGGAGTATATTGGAAGTATTCAGACAGCCTATCCCACTTCTCCTGCCAGGATCTGATAACGATAGGATACTGTTCACCCCATTTTTCATCCAGCTTGAGAAGTTCATTCTCTGCAGATTCTTTATTTACAGCCTGATAGACGCATTTTAAATCCTTAAGGAATTCCTTCTGGTTTTTGGAGCCTACATACTTGATGGAATTACGTATCTGATGTACTATACAAAGCTGTACGGCTGTATTAGGGTAAACACTTTGAATGGCTTCTGGAAAACCTTTCAAACCATCTATACAGGCTACGAGAATATCTTCAACTCCACGATTCTGAAGATCTGTAAGGACACTAAGCCAGAAGTTAGCGCCTTCATTTTTAGATATATACATGCCAAGAAGTTCTTTGTGACCATCCCTGTTAATACCCAATACATTATAGATTGCACGGGATACTGCACAACCGCGTTCATCTGTCACTTTATAGTGAATGGCATCCATCCAGACTATTGGATAAACTGAATCCAACATACGGGATTTCCATGCCTTTATTTCCGGAAGTACACGGTCGGTGATGGCACTGATTGTATCGGCTGAAACACGATTACCAAGGTTTTCTTCCATCCAGTCACTGATTTCCCTTGTGCTGTTTCCCAACGCATAAAGACCTATTATACGGTCGGCAACTCCTTCTGCAAGAATTGTCTCGCGTTTCTTTATAAACTGAGGTTCAAAACTTGAATTACGGTCACGAGGGGTAGAAACCGTGACCTCACCCAATGGAGTCTGCACCTGTTTCTGCATCTTACCATTACGGCGATTACCCAATTGACGTTCTGTTTCTGTAAGATGTGCATCCATCTCACCTTCCAAGGCTGCATTAAGGATACTTTCCAATAAAGGAGCAAATGCACCATCTTTACCCAACAAAGGCTTACCTGCTTTTAGTTGTTCAATTGCCTTGTTCTTGATACTCTCAAAATCAAATTCTTCTTTCATACAAAAAAACTGTGTTAGCAAAGTTAATATTTTATTCTTTGCTGACACAGTTTAATTTACATCCTCTATTTCCTGTTCTGGAATAAAACTAGTGATACGATTGATTTCTTGATGTCGTATCACTAGTTTTATTTTTGTCAATTCCTGTTTGGTAGTTTAGGTACAATGCTTTCTATCCTGTTTTCTACCTCATCCGGTAGTTTTGAGAAGAAATCCATTCCGGTAACATTTTCCACACTATCCACAGTCACCATGTATTTCTTGATATCTTGTGAATGGGCGGTGTTTTTGAAAATAAATCCCATAGCTATAGGATTTTTTATATTATATATAAGTATAACCTTAAAGAATCTGTCAGGTACGGCTACCTTATGTCCACCAATTCTCTTTGGCGATTTTGTGTCGAATATAGGTCCGCAAGCAATATATATTCTTCCATATTTTTCAGCCCAGTCTCTGCTCAATTCTTCCAGATCGTTCCAGTCACCACGATTCAGATTACCTACTTGAGGGCAGATATTGCTCATATAGAATGATTCAATCATAGCCTGTTTGTTCCATTTCATATCCGCAGCAGGAGCCATGTGTCCTCGGTCGTATCCGCTTTTCGTATAGTCCTTATGTACTACTCTTGGTTCCGGCAGGTCTGGGTCTGGCATAAACTTGTCATATCTTTCGGTTTTCCCTTTGGTTTCTTCCCTGGTCAATTCCCATGCCACCCAATTAGGGTTCTTATAATACTGGTTATATGATAGTGTATATCCTGTTCTGTTTATGATGATTTCCTTTTCATATCTTCCCGGATATGTATAAACAGGTATTTCCAGCTTAAGTTTAGGAGCTTCAGTAGATGTGGTTGTTTCCTCCTTGCTTCCTGATTTGATTTTTTCTATTACCGGTTTCAGGTTTTCTGCCTGTGCTACAATTTCATCTTTAATCTTGTCGGCTTCCTGAACTGTTTTCTTTAATGTTTTTTGTATTTCCTTATTGTCCGGTAACTCTGGTAAGTCTATGTTATTATCACCTGAATAAATGTAGTATCCGCCTGCACATAATCCTATAATTATAATTAATAGCAGTGGCTTCCATTTGATACTGTTTTTCGCTGTTTTCTTTTTTGCCATATTTCTTATACCAGTTTGAATCTTATTCTTAAAATACCATCGTTATAGTCGTGGCTTATTATCTTGAATATCCCTATTTCTGATGTGTTATTAACATGAAGTCCTATGCAGAGGCATTCGTCGTAATCACCTACCTTTACTATTCTTACAGTGTCTGATGCATTTTCCGGTAATCGTTTCAAATCAAATCTTTCTGCTGCTTCCTTTTGTGTTATAAATTCTGTTGTTACATCAAGATGTTGCGCAATAACACTGTTTACTGTTTCTTCTATCCTAGCAATATCTTCATCGTTCAGAGACTGGGGTAGGGCATAGTCAAGTTTGCTTTTTTTCCTTTCGATATGTGCCGAAACAGCTCTTCCACATCCGAAGAGGTTTATCATTGTACGGTTTACTATGTGTTCGCAGGTGTGCATAGGTGCGATTGACACATCTTGAAATTTAGGGCTTGCTTGGTTTATTTCCATAATAAATCTTGTTTTTGGGACATAAGAACAAAAGGACATATATTCTTATGTATGTGATTATTTATTTTTATACTCTCTGAATTTTCTTTTTATTTGAATGCGTTCGCTACCGAAATTTATAAGCAGACCGTGGTCAATATGAGTTGCGGTTAAATAATTGACTAATTGTGTTTCGTGTATTGGTGTAAGCTGTTGTACTGATTTAAGTTCTATTATTATTTTACCTTCTATAATAATATCAGCTTTGAATTCTCCAACTATTCTGCCTTTGTAATATACATCTATCGGTTTTTCAACTTCTGCGTGAATTCCTTTTTCTTCTAACTCTATAATTAATGCTTTTTTATAAACAGACTCGAGAAAACCTGACGAAAGATATATTCTTACATTGTAAGCACAATGAATAATTGTTTTTATAAGTTCTTCAATTTCCATAAATAAAATCTTTTGTCCTTATGTTCTTTTGTCAGAAAATATGATAATTATAATCATTTATATGCATAGGAGGATATTCTTGCTAGTTGTGTATATTAAGTTGAGTTGATGGTTTCATAATTAACTACATTATTGTTCGTTCTGCAAAATAACTAAAAATATTCATTATTATGATAGAATTGTTATTATTCATTCTGTTTTTTCATTGATATGTTGACAGAAACAATTAATGATAAATTAGAGAAATATCAGCTGCTTAGTGTTTAAATGTCTTTTCTCATACATTGAAAATAGGCGATTTTTCATTATCTTTGCGCTCAAATTAATTTTACGCATTAAAAACGAATGAAGAATATACGCAATTTCTGTATCATCGCACATATTGACCATGGAAAATCAACTTTGGCAGACCGATTGTTGGAGTACACACAGACAATCAAGGTCACTGAAGGACAGATGCTTGACGACATGGATCTGGAACGTGAACGTGGTATAACAATCAAGAGCCATGCCATTCAGATGGAATATACCTACAACGGTGAAAAATACATCCTTAATCTTATTGACACTCCGGGACACGTGGACTTCTCGTACGAGGTTTCACGCTCAATAGCTGCGTGCGAGGGTGCGCTTCTTATAGTAGACGCTTCGCAGGGAGTACAGGCTCAGACAATCTCAAATCTTTATATGGCACTTGAACACGACCTGGAAATTATTCCTGTCCTTAACAAGTGTGATATGGCAAGCGCTATGCCTGAAGAAGTGGAAGATGAAATCATCGACCTTTTGGGATGCAAGCGCGAAGATATTATCCGTGCATCAGGAAAGACTGGTATGGGTGTTGAGGAAATTCTGAAGGCTGTTGTCGAACGTATACCTCATCCGGTAGGTGACGAGGAAGCTCCTCTGCAGGCTCTTATCTTTGACTCTGTTTTCAACTCTTTCCGTGGAATTATTGCTTATTTTAAAATAGAAAATGGAGTTTTGCGTACAGGTGATAAGGTGAAATTCTTTAATACTGGAAAGGAATACGATGCTGATGAAATTGGTGTACTGAAGATGGATATGGTACCTCGCAAGGAACTTCGTACAGGCGATGTTGGATATATCATTTCCGGAATCAAGACTTCTAAAGAGGTAAAGGTTGGTGATACTATTACGCATATAGCCAAACCATGCGAAAAAGCCATTGAAGGTTTTGAGGAAGTCAAACCTATGGTCTTCGCTGGTGTTTATCCTATCGAGGCTGAAGATTACGAGAACCTCAGAGCATCATTGGAAAAGTTACAACTTAATGATGCTTCGTTGACATTCCAGCCTGAATCTTCATTGGCTTTGGGCTTCGGTTTCCGTTGCGGATTCCTCGGATTGCTTCACATGGAAATCGTTCAGGAACGTCTGGACCGTGAGTTCGATATGAACGTCATTACCACTGTGCCTAACGTGTCGTATATGATTTATGACAAGCAGGGTGGAGTGCAGGAAGTACATAACCCTGGCGGTATGCCTGACCCTACACTGATAGACCATATTGAAGAGCCGTTTATCGATGCTTCCATAATCACTACTACCGATTATATCGGCCCTATCATGACTTTGTGTCTTGGTAAGCGTGGTGAGCTGGTTCGTCAGGACTATATATCAGGTAACCGTGTGGAGTTGCACTACAAAATGCCACTCGGAGAAATAGTGATAGACTTCTATGATAAGCTGAAGAGTATTTCCAAAGGATATGCTTCATTCGATTATCACCAGTCAGGTTTCCGTCCTTCAAAGCTTGTCAAACTTGATATTCTTTTGAACGGTGAGTCTGTGGATGCGCTTTCAACTCTTACACATTTCGATAATGCGTACGACCTGGGACGACGTATGTGTGAGAAACTGAAAGAACTTATCCCACGCCAGCAGTTCGAAATTGCAATCCAGGCTGCAATCGGTGCGAAGATTATTGCCCGCGAAACTATAAAGGCTGTGCGTAAGGATGTAACTGCCAAGTGTTATGGTGGTGACGTGAGCCGTAAGCGTAAACTTTTGGAAAAACAGAAAAAGGGTAAAAAACGTATGAAGCAGATTGGTACTGTGGAAGTGCCGCAGAAAGCATTCCTTGCAGTATTAAAACTCGACTAATTACTCGTAAATATAATATGAACGAACTCATGACGGATGGTTTTATACCGTTGTGGGTTCGTTTTTTTATTTATAAACTCTTTCTTTATAAGTATTTTTTGTAAGTTTGTATCATCAATAAGAAATAGTCATACACTTGAAAAAGCATTACAAGACAATAATATTATCGGACCTCCATTTGGGAATGCCTCATGCCAAGGTGAACGAGCTTATTCAGTTTCTTCGTTCTGTTTCGTGCGAACGTTTGATACTGAATGGCGATATTATTGACGGGTGGTATATAAACAAACATCCCAAGTGTGCATGGAGGAGCGACTTGATGCGACTTTTCCGTACCATATCTGATATGATGAAGAACAATACTTCTGATGTGATTTATACCTATGGCAACCATGATGACTTTATGCAGCGGTATATAGAAAAGATGGTTGTAGGCATAAAAGTATTAAGAAATTTTACATTATCCAGTGGAGGCAAGGAATTCTTCGTCACTCACGGTGATTGTTTTGATACGGTAAACCGTAAAGCTACATGGCTCTCCAAAATAGGAGCTTCATGCTATGAGTTCCTTCTTTACATAAACGGATTTTATAATACGTACAGAGCCTTCCGACATAAGGAACCGTTTTCTTTTGCTCAGCTTGTAAAAAGATGGACTAAAAAACTTGTTTCTAATTTTACTAATTTTGAAAAGCAGATAACAGATTTTGCCGTAAAAAATAATTATGACGGTATTATCTGTGGGCACATCCATCATCCTGAAGATACCTATTTGGGAAACATCCGTTATCTGAATTCTGGCGATTGGATTGAGAATAAATCTGTTCTGATAGAAGATGAAGACCAGAACTGGAAAGTCCTGATGGCATAATTCTGATTTATTCCTTTTTTGACATGATGGCAAAAAAATACCAGACATACCTTCCGATATGCCTGGCGTTAATCTATCGTATGATAGTATATTATTTCTTGAAGTATCTGTTGTACAAACCTTCGAAGCCTTTTCCGTGACGAGCTTCGTCCTTAGCCATTTCGTGAACTGTATCGTGGATAGCGTCAAGGTTAAGAGCTTTAG
>CALUPA010000132.1 GCA_944322395.1 uncultured Phocaeicola sp. | reverse complement strand
TGATTATCTCTACACGCGAATCGCAGAAATCGCGCGAGAAGGTTCTTGAACTCGGTATCTCACAGATAAGCGGAGGTTCGCGTACAAGCGTAGGCGGATATGCCGTAGAGGAAACACCGGAAGAAAACTCCTCACAGTTCGATATCAGCGACAACCGTACATTGGACGAGATAGTGTCATGGCTGCTGAAACTCGGCTATATCCCAAGCTTCTGTACTGCATGCTACCGCGAAGGACGCACTGGCGACCGCTTCATGTCATTGGTAAAAACAGGACAGATAGCCAACTGCTGCTCGCCAAACGCGCTAATGACTCTGCAGGAATATTTGGAAGACTATGCCTCACCAGAAACCAAGGCACTCGGAACCAAGATGATACGTGAGCAGATGGAAAGAATTCCAAATCCTGCAATAAAGAGACGTGCAATAGAGAATCTGAAATACATTGGCGAAGGAAAGCGTGACTTCAGATTCTGATAATATAACTCCAGTTTAAATAACCATAATAATATGTCATTGCAAGATACTCCAAGATCAAACCGCACACATATAGCACTTTTCGGTAAAAGAAACAGCGGAAAATCGTCATTGATAAATGCCCTAACAGGTCAGGAAGTTTCAGTGGTTTCGGACATACCCGGAACCACAACCGACCCTGTATATAAATCGATGGAAATACACGGCATAGGTCCGTGTGTATTTATAGATACAGCCGGATTCGACGATGAAGGAGAGCTTGGAAATCTGAGAGTAAAACAGTCATTAAAGGCTACAGAACGCACTGACATAGCTATTATAGTCTGCACAAACGATAATATTGAAGAAGAAATTCGATGGCAGAAAGTACTCACCGCAAAGAATACACCTGTGATATGGGTACTAAACAAGGCAGACATTCTGGACAACAAGACAGAAACAGCCTTTGCCATAGAGAAGAAATGCGGTTCCAAACCTGTCATTGCCAGCACAGTGACTAAGGAAGGAATTGAAGATATAAGAAAAGCGTTGATTGAGAACCAGCCAGATAACTCTTCTGAAAATAGCATAGTAGGCAATCTTGCCGGCGAGAACGACACCGTACTGTTAGTCATGCCACAGGACATTAAGGCTCCGAAAGGCAGATTAATTCTCCCACAAGTTCAAACCCTGCGTGAACTTCTTGACAAGAAATGCCTTGTAATGAGCTGCACCACAGACAAGCTGGAAGCAATGCTCAAAGCGATGGCAAATCCACCGAAACTTATCATCACAGACTCACAGGTATTCAAGACAGTTTTCGAACTGAAGCCGAAGGAAAGCATACTGACATCATTCTCCGTACTCTTTGCCAAGCACAAGGGCGATATAGACTATTTTGTAGAAGGTGCACGCACGATAGGCAAACTGAACAACAATTCTAAAGTCCTTATAGCCGAAGCATGCACCCATGCCCCACTCACCGAGGATATTGGCCGTGAGAAAATTCCTGCCATGCTCCGAAAAAGGTTTGGCAATGACATACAGATAGATATGGTATCAGGACACGACTTTCCGGAAAATCTTGAAGGTTACGACCTGGTTATCCATTGCGGTGCATGCATGTTCAACAGGAAATTCATGATGAACCGCGTGGCAAAAGCCAAGGAACAGAATATTCCTATGACCAATTATGGAGTGACCATAGCTTATATTCAGGGAATACTTGATTATATTGAGTATTAAAATTGGGAAAAGACCTATTAATTAATGACGTGAAAGTCCGATTTTTTATTTACCTTTGTGTAAAGTACAAAAATAATTAGGTTATGAAATTTCCAATTGGTATCCAGAGTTTTGAGCAAATAATAGAAGATGAGTATATATACATAGATAAAACTGATTTAATCTATGACCTTACTCACAACGGTAAGATTTATTTTCTCAGCCGACCAAGACGGTTCGGAAAGAGCCTACTTGTTTCTACACTGGAAAACTATTATTTAGGGCGCAAAGAATTGTTCCGTGGTCTTGCCATAGAAAAGATGGAGACAGAATGGAACGAGCATCCCGTATTTCATGTGGATTTCAATGCTACTAATTTTACCAATCCTGGAGAATTGGAGAAGAAACTTAACTTTTATCTGGCGGAATGGGAACAGAAGTACAATCTGCCTATACGTGAAAATGAATTGGGTCTTGGCGACCGCTTTATAAAGATTCTCGAAACTGCTCATCTTCAGACAGGCCGACGCGCTGTAGTACTTGTAGATGAATACGACAAACCTATGCTTGATGTACTGGATGTGGACACCAGTCTGGAAGACAAACATCGAAACATTCTGAAAGCTTTTTATTCCGTGTTTAAGGGAGCGGACAAGCATTTGCAATTCGTTTTGCTGACAGGGGTAACCAAGTTCTCGCAGGTAAGTGTGTTCAGCGGATTCAACCAGCCTAAAGATATAAGTATGGATGTACGTTATGAAGCTCTGTGCGGTATAACTCAGGAGGAGATTGAAAAATATTTTACAGAACCCGTATCGCAAATGGCTGTTGAGTATCAGTGTACACCGGAAGAAATGTATAAACTGCTGAAGAAACAGTACGATGGTTACCACTTCAGCGATAAACTGACAGACATTTATAATCCTTTCAGCTTGTTGAATGCTCTTGACGCCAAACGTATCAAGGACTATTGGTTCAGCACAGGAACTCCCACATATCTGATTCGTCTGCTCAACCATTCACATGAGAGGATGAACGAATTTACCGGAAAGTATTACACTCCGGCGGAATTTATTGACTACAAGGCCGACGTGGAACGTCCTTTGCCTATGATATATCAAAGCGGATATCTTACGATAAAGGCTTACGATAGAGATTTCAACACCTTTCTTCTTGATTTCCCGAACAATGAGGTAAAGGGCGGATTTCTTACAATGGTGGCTTCATCATATCTCCAGCCATCAGAAGAAACAGGCGGTTGGATTAGAAGCCTTGTTGTAGCACTGCGTAAGGGTGATGTGGAGCGTGTCCGCGAGCTGTTCACTTCTTTCCTCTCCGGCATTCCTTACACAATGCGCCGCAAGGAAAACGAGGTGGAGCGTGAACGGTATTTTCAATATACCTTCTATCTCATTATGCGTCTTGTGAGTGTTTATACTGTCTATGCCGAGAAGGTACAGAGCCAGGGACGTGTGGACTGCATAGTGGAAACATCGGACTATGTATATATCTTTGAGTTCAAACTGGACGGTACTGCAGAAGAAGCACTTCAACAAATAGAGGAAAAAGAATATGCGCGTGAATATACAACAGATAGCCGCAAGGTTTATAAGATTGGTGCATCTTTCTCATCTGAAACGGGGACAATCAGCGACTGGGCAGTAAATTAGCCAAGGATAATCTACCGCATGCTGCAAAGTCATGGAATATAATGAATGTAATATGAAGGAAAAACTTCTTATAAAATGTGATACTACTATTTATGCTGACGAGATTACAAATCTGCTTATTGAAAATAATATCGTTTCTCGCCAGCATGATGAGGGACAAGACCAAAGATCTGGTGCTTATGGTCCAATTACCGGTATAGCGATATATGTTTTTGAGAAAGATTATGAAAAGGCTGTTAAGATAATAAATCCTATTGTTGACAAGAGAAATAAATCCCATATCTGGTGCCCTAAATGTGGAAGTTACAATGTATCAGCTATAGCCGTAAGTAATAAATACGGAACTGCCATAACATTATTGTGCATCTTTCTTATTCTTATTCCGGGGCTTTATCTTGTTTGGGCAAATGATTTAGGTCTCAGATCAACTATAGCCGATTATATAGCATTGTCTATGTTTGTTTCGTTTCTTGTAATTGCATTTTTCGGGAAAATCTCTAAAACCAATTATATATGTAAAGATTGTAATAAAAGGTTCCACCATAAATGATTTACCTTTTGCCGGTTAAACAAAAAGCAAAAGATATGCATCATTTATTTTAGAACATCAAATCGTTTATTTTCACTTTTTGCATAGTCTTTAAAGAAATCTATAATTTTAGGATAGAAATTCTCAAAGTTTCCATACTTTGATTGTTTCTTTTCGTATTTTCTCAGCAGGGTAACCAATTCGGGCATCCATCTGAAATTACGTTGTATCTGTTCCAGAAACACATTTCTTATATCTTCCGTCTTGAATTCATTATCAAGCATATAACAGATAACAGCTGCACGAACAAGAGATTCATTTATCATTGTCTGCCAACTGCCATAAGCCTGTTGCGACATACTAACCTGTGAGTTCAAATACAAAACATTAGCTGCTTCTTCCAGTTGTTTTACATGTTCCGGATATTTATTTTCATCCAAATAATGATTGATGAAAGAATGGTTAAATTCATGAATCAGTGTAGGCAGAAATCTATTGTTATACATTGGTATATCCTCTTCGTTTACGAAATAACCTACAATGGCATAGACATCTTTCTTTTGTCCTTTTAATTGTCTTTCTACACCATAATTTCCACCACCGTTGCAGAATCCTATTATGATAGTATAGTTTTCCTGAGGTTCATTACCATAGAAATCTGAATACCAGTCTACATTAAAAGAGCTTGTCACATTAGTTTGAAAAGATTTGATACCTTTTTCATAAATATCATTA
Source organism: uncultured Phocaeicola sp. (assembly GCA_944322395.1). Classification (GTDB taxonomy): domain Bacteria; phylum Bacteroidota; class Bacteroidia; order Bacteroidales; family Bacteroidaceae; genus Phocaeicola. Next base: position 1,954 of record CALUPA010000132.1, on the reverse strand, counting down.
TGTGCTTTGAAAAACTCATTGAACTTTGTATCATTATAAAAGTTATTAAGATAAAACAGGAATTTATCTTTATCTACGTCTGTCCATCTGTCATCCAGTTTAGGACTATCTTCCTCTATCAAAGATATGACTCCATCCTGTTTTTTCAGATGTACAGCCATTGACATAACCGCGTCATAAGATATGCCATAATCATTTCTTAGTTCTTTCATATACTGTACAGCCGGATGATTTGCGTTATCCTTAAAATAGCAGTCCATGTCTTTTATGTATTGTCCTGCCATATCCATATTATATTCAGGAAAACCAGCCATACGTGATAAGATACTCATAAGTTCCACATTTTCATTAACCTGCGGGATAACAGACTGTGCCTTTGCATAAAGACATACTATGAACAAGGCGAAAAATAATATTATTTTTTTCATTTTATAATAGTGGTTTAGAAGTTTGTAGTTCTGAATTCGTGTAACTTTTTACTATTGTTTCTATTATTCATAATTACCTCTAAAGTGGTAAACTAAACGTGGAAAATCTTCATATTTCTTACCATTAACCCATAATTCCAGAGGAGAGATATTAAACATTATGAAATTATGTCCTACTTCAGCGTCCCCACCAAAAGTCTGAGCAAAAACAATCCGAATAGAAGAAGGTGCTCCATAACCGCCTAATACATCGACATCCTCAGGTCGCAATCCAAAATTTATATTCCTACCGTCACTCTGATGAAAATCATAACCAGCAACAACTTCCACCTCTCCAATTTCACGCAGACGCTCCGACAGGCCTTCATCTGAAATCAGTTCTACATATGGCAGTAATGACATATTGAATTTGAGTGAATCGCGTGAAACAGCTATTGCATTCTGAAGTTCTGTTATACTTGAACCTTTATAATAGTCTACTTGTACAGTGCCATGATAGGTTCCTTTCATGTCGAATAGCATCTGTTGTATTTCTTCTTTAGAAAACCCCTCTTTGTCTTTGTTGCAACTTGTAAGGCTAAGCACACTAAGGAATAATATTAGTATTCCGAATAAGTTCTTTGTTTTCATGTTACCTCGATTTTATGGTTTATCGTTCTACATTAATTCTTATTTTCTGCACTTTATTATTATTTCAATAAAACTAATATCACAAATATAGTGTTTATAATCAGATAAATATAATATTAGAATAAATAATTTGTAATATATAAGTTTTAATATTCAGCAACTTATAACATTAAACTGGGAATATTGCTTAAAAAGTTTACATCACAAGGATAACATCATCGAAGTTAGTGGTGTACAAAGAACTGAAATAACAGTATATGAACCAGCACAGTTCAGGAAGTGAAGCCGGGGGTTTGGAATGGGTATGTAATTTTGAATCTGTAACAAAATCAAGATATAATGAAACCAACTGATTACATCATTGGGATAATCAAGAGAGTTTTCCTTATCCTCTACCAAATGATAGATGATAAGGAAAACTAGGATATATATCAATAATACAAAAGACAAGTTACACAGCCGGAGGTTATATTTTAGTTGATAGCAAAAGTATAAGAAGCCACAACCGTTTTTACACCAGCTTCGGGAAACGCCTCTTGCGCATACTGTGTCATATCCTGATATAGCCAAATTTGGGAACGCATGCCTCCGCTATTGCCTGTACTTCCTGGAAGATTTACGATAAAAGCATCCATCGTCAGAGCAGCTTTATGTGTGATGAAATCGCAAATGAAAGTCCATTGCGCCGTTGCTGCCACTTGACCTTCTAACGGTATCAGCTTATAGCTATCGGGGAAATTCTCATTGTCATTCGTTTCTCTTATGAGCTTACCATCAGCTAACACAAGATATTCACTATCCTCATTGAGCATTGCAAATTCTGTAAACTCTTTATTGAATACAAATTGCTTGCACATGAAAAGAGGACTATTATTCTTCAATCTTTTCTCCACTTC
>CALUPA010000131.1 GCA_944322395.1 uncultured Phocaeicola sp. | reverse complement strand
TTTAAAAAAACCGCGTAATTGACTATATTTCAATAATTTCAAAGAACTAATTATCCACTTTTACGGGACAGTAGTGTGTTGTTTTCACTTTCTTAACGCAGAGTTATAGGAAAACCCCTATTCTTAATATAAAAATAATTCTTATGATTTTTTCTTATATCACTATTGATTTTTGTAACAAAAGGTAAGTTATAACGATTGTAGTATGGAAATATTTCTAACTTTGCAGGGGTTTTTTGTAAAACAAGATATATTACATCATAAATTCAGTGCATTTTGTACTTTTGCTGAAAATTACATCTTATAAATGAAAACTGTTAAAGTATTGTTATTCACAGTAGTAGGTGTAATACTACATGAAACTTTGTCCGCACAGACCGTAAGCGGAAAATTGATTGACGAAAACAGTCAGCCTTTGCCATACGCCAATGTAGTTCTTCTGTCATTGCCGGATTCGGCTTTTGTTAGCGGAACTATCAGTGGAGAGGACGGTTCTTTCACACTTGAGGCAACATCGGAAAACCAGATAGTAAAAATATCCTCTATCGGATATAAGACCGTGTGTAAGCCGGTATCTCCGGCAAATATAGGAATCGTGCAGCTTGTTTCGGATGCACAGATGCTCGGCGAAGTAGTGGTAAAGGGTGATTTGCCCAAGATCCAGCTGAAAGGTGATGCAATGGTTACTACTGTGCAGGGTAGTATCCTTGAAAAGGCAGGGACAGGGGAGGATTTGTTGGACAAGCTTCCTGGGGTATCAGCCGATGATGGAGAAGTCCGTGTGTTCGGTGCCGGTGCTCCGGAGATTTATATCAATGGTCGCAAGGTGCGTAACAATTCCGAACTGGCCCAGCTTTCTTCCGACAACATCAAAAGTGTGGAAGTGGTGAACAATCCCGGTTCGCGCTATGACGCGACAGTGAATGCCGTTATCCGAATCAAAACCAAGAAGCCGCAAGGAGAAGGTTTCGGTTTCGACAATCGTTTCTATACAGAGTATCGTTATGACTGGACGGTAAACGATGTATTTGATTTCAATTATCGTAAGGGAGGCTTTGATTTGTCGGGTATGATTTCGGGTAATGACAGACGTAGCGAAAACAACAAACGCATCGAACAGGAAACTTTTCTGGACCGCATATGGACACAGAAATCTTATTTGTATAACTGGAAACATATTCAGAACATAGCTGCAATGCTGTCACTCAATTACCAGTTTAATGAAAACCATTCATTGGGTATGCGTTATAATTATGACCATACTCCTAAATTTCACGATGATATTGATATGCAGACGGATGTAGCTCAGAACAATATCCCTTATGAGAAAAGCAACAGTGGAGGATGGCAGAATCATGTAAGTTCAGGTCATACGCTGAATACTTATTATAACGGACAGGTGGGAGACTGGCATATTGACTTTAATGCAGACGGGATTTGGCAGAAGAACAGAATACCGCAGGAAATGCTGGAAGAAATTCTTTCGGCAGACGGTGAACGGAAAGAACAGACTGTTACCAGTGAGAGTAATGATAAAAATACACTGTATGCGGCAAAACTTGTGGCGGAACATCCTTTATGGAAAGGAAATTTCTCGTTAGGCAGCGAATATACTTATACCAATCGTCTGAACAGTTATAGGAATGTTGAGGGAATTCTGGATAATGACGAAAGCCGCATCCGCGAAAACAGTTTTGCTATTTTTGCAGAATACGGTTTCCGTATCAGCCGGTTACAGGTAAGGGCAGGAGTACGATATGAACATTTGGCATCGGATTATTACGAGGAAGGAAAGCGAATAGACGAACAGAGCCGCACATACGATAATGTGTTCCCTTCCGTTTCTCTTTCGCAGCCTGTAGGCAAGGCCCAGTTGCAGCTGAGTTATACCGGAAGCATTTACCGACCTCCTTACTGGATGCTCCGAAGTAGTACTACGTATGTCAACCGTTATACTTACGAAGGCGGAAATCCGTTTTTACGACCTTCAGTTATAAACAGGCTTTCGTTTAATCTTTCGTACAAATGGTTGTATTTCAATACGCGTTATATTCATGGTCGTGACGCAATCATTCAACTTAATCAGGCTTATTCGGAAGATGACCCGACTGTTTCTTTGTTCAGTTATTACAACAGGTATGGGTCGGATAAACTTTACTCCAGTTTGACACTTGCTCCAACCATAGGTATCTGGTCTCCTCAGCTTACGCTTATGTTACTTCAGCAGTGGTACAAAGTAGATGTACCCGGTGGCGTGGAAAATTTTAATAATCCTATTGGGTCGTTTACGTTCCGTAATCACTTCAGTTTGCCGCTCGGATTTGGACTGGATATAGATTTGGGAGCAGATACTCCGGGAGATAATGAAAATGCGTATGTAGCTGAAGTTTGCTGGTATGCTAATGTGGGTTTATATAAAAGTTTCTTTAATGAACGTCTGAGTATCAGGCTTCAGGCTGATGACTTGTTCAATTCCAGCGCTGCCAAAACTGTTTTGTATAGCGGAAACAGGTTTATTACGATAAATCAGGAAGTTCGCCGCAGCGTAGGTTTGACCCTACGTTATAAGTTCAATGCAGCAAAGAGTAAGTACAAAGGAACCGGAGCAGGGGATAGCCAGAAGAGCCGTTTGTAAAACATTTACAACTATAAAAATGAAAAGAATTAGAACATTGTTCATATCTGTCTGTGTCGTTACTTCAGTTGGAGTATCCGCACAGACCGTAAGTGGAAAATTGATTGACGAGAACAGCCAGCCGTTGCCATACGCCAATGTGGTGCTGCTCTCGTTGCCGGATTCGGCGTTTGTAAGCGGAACCATCAGCGGTGAGGATGGAATATTCACACTGGAGGCTACATCGGAAAACTATATAGTTAAAATATCATCTATCGGATATAGAACAGTTTGTAAGCCTGTATCTCCGGCAAATCTCGGTATCGTGCAGCTCGTGTCGGATGCACAGATGCTTGGAGAAGTGGTGGTAAAAGGTAATCTTCCTGTGACACGCATGAAAGGGGATGCTATGGTGACAAGTGTGGAAAACAGTGTGTTGAGCAAAGTCGGTTCTGCCAATGATGTACTGACCAAAATACCGGGTATTACGAAAAAACAGGACGCATTTGAGGTATTCGGTAAAGGAACTCCATTAATATACATCAACGGCAGAAAACTGCACGACCTGTCAGAACTTGAACAGCTTAACTCCGATGATATCAAGAGCGTGGAGGTTATCCGCAATCCCGGATCGAGATATGACGCGACTGTAAAGGCTGTGGTCCGCATTCAGACTGTTAAGCGTCAGGGTGACGGATTCGGTTTCAACCTTCGTTCCAGCTATTATCAGTCGGATAACACGGACTTGATTGAGCAGGCTAATTTCAATTATAGGCATAATAATCTGGATATTTTCGGTTCCTTATATTATAATCAGATGGAAAGTTGGCAGGATTTCACTTTACAATTGGAAGAGAGAGGTACAAAAGTCTGGAATCATGATATGAAGAGTTATGGCGAGTTTTATTCGAAGATGCTTAGCGGTAATATCGGTTTTAATTATCAGCTGAATGATAATCATGCTTTCGGTATGAAATATAAATCCGGAAAGACTCTGAATGAAAGAAATCCTCTTTCTAAAGAAACCAATATAAATGTGGATAATGTATTTTATGACAACATTAAGGTAAACAGTTGTGACAATTACTATTACGATCCTGACCATGAACTGAATGCGTATTATAACGGACAGTTTGATGATGTCAATATTGACTTCAATGTAGATTATCTTCAGAATGGTAAGAGCAGCAACTCTGTATTTCAGGAAATCAGTCAGACTTCGGAAAACCGTGATGTACATTCTGTAAATAATGTAAAGAACCGGCTTGTGGCTGGAAAGCTAACTCTATCACTCCCATTGGGTGGAGGCACTTTTGCCGTAGGCAGTGAAGTAACCTATACTCATAGAAACGATGACTATCTGAACGAAGAAAACTATGTGCCGACTTCATACAGTAAGATTGAAGAGCTTAATGCGACCGGATATGCTGAATATAATCGCAGCTTTCCATGGGGCGACTGGTCGCTTGGTCTGAGATATGAGCATGTAAAGTTTGACTATTATGAAGACGGAAAGCATATTGACGAGCAGAGCCGTACATTCGATAATTTTTTCCCTAACATTACCTTCTCAAAGCAATTAGGGAAAGTGCAGGCACAATTAAGCTATACGGCAAAAACTCAAAGACCTACTTACAGCGAGTTGAGTAACAATGTGTTTTATTCAGACCGTTTTACCCTTCAGAAAGGAAATCCCACACTTCGTCCTACAATCATACACGACCTGACATTTTCCGGCGTTTGGAGATTCATGCAGATGTCATTGTCCTACTCTCAGACTAAGGACTGGATTCTCAACTGGGGAGAACTGGTAAATGAAGATGCTTCACTAACTATGCTAAGTAAGCGAAATTGGGATAAATCCATTCCTATGTTTACCGCATTTTTATCTGCAACTCCTAAAATCGGTTGCTGGTCTCCTATGCTGAGTGTCGGAATGCAAAAACAATGGCTTACCATAGATTATTTTAAAGAATCGAAAACTTTGGATAATCCCATATTTACCGCCTCTTTCAATAATACCTGGGAATTGCCGCTTGGCTTTATGTTAGGTCTTGATTCATATATACAGAGTGCAGGTGCTACACAAAATATTTATTCTGAAAAACCGAACGGATATGTGAATCTGTTACTCAGAAAGAGTTTCCTTAATGATGCTCTAAGTATTGAATTAAGAGGAAATGATATTTTCAATACGAATAAGATAGGCTATAGCATGTATAGTGGTGATTACTATCTGTATCAGAAAAGTGCTTGGGACAGACAGGAGTTTGCGGTAACAGTCCGTTATAAATTCAATACAGCCAAGAGCAAGTACAAAGGTACCGGAGCCGGTGACAGCCAGAAGAACCGTATGTAAGAATAACATCAATTTCATAAATATTACCTATTATAAGCATATAGGGTGGTCCGTTTTGGCTACCTTTATATGCTTTTGTTTTATAGTATGTATGAATATGTGTGCAATTCATACATATTGCTATAAATTGCTGAAAATATGTGTCCATTTATTATATAATTATTAGATGAGAGTATTTGTTTTCGATTATAAACACTATATTTGTGATATTCGTTTTATTAGAATAATAATAAAGTGCAGAAAATTTGAGTTATTGCAGAACTATACACCCCAACAAACGTATTATGAGGATAAAAAGTCAAATATTATTTATACTATCCATTTTCTTGTTTATTTCATGCAATAAAGAAGAATTTGAATTAGAGATTAATAACCAACGAACAGTCTTTATGTATCTCCCATGGTCAACTAATCTGACAAGCTATTTCTATAATAACATTTCAGATATGGAAGAAGCAATACAAGAAAATGGATTATACAACGAAAGGGTTATCGTGTTTTTATCTACAAGTTCTTCTGAAGCGGAGATGTTTGAGATAACCTTAAATAACGGTTCGTGCAAAAGGAATGTATTAAAAGAATATGTAAATCCCCTTTTACAACAGAAGCCGGTTTGACAGATATCCTAAGAGATATGAAGGCATTTGCTCCAGCTGAAAGTTATTCAATGATTATCGGCTGTCATGGCATGGGGTGGCTTCCTGTTGTACAAAGCCGAAGCAAAGCAAAGGAAGAATTTGTTTATCATTGGGATTATGAGAATGTTCCTATGACACGCTTTTTTGGTGGGTTAACAGCCGAATACCAAACAGACATAAGTACTCTTGCTAAAAGCTTATCCAATAACGGATTGTCTATGGAGTATATTCTATTTGATGATTGTTATATGTCATCTTTGGAAGTTGCTTATGAACTGCGCCATGTAACCAACTATATGATTGCCTGTCCGACGGAAGTTATGGTTTTTGGTATGCCATATTCTACAATGGGCAAATATCTATTATCAGAGAATCCGGACTATAAAGCAATATGCGAGTCTTTTTATCAGTTTTATTCTAACTATCAATATCCTTATGGAACACTGGCTGTAACAGACTGTTCTTATCTGGATGAACTTGCTGAACTGATAAAATACATTCACTCTAATTATTCTTTTGATAGTACACAAACTTCGCATATCCAGCGCATGGATGGTTACTCTCCTGTGATATTCTATGATTTTGGTGATTATGTACAGACTTTATGTGGTACTGATACAGAAGTATATAATGATTTTACAACACTAATGGGGAAAGTCGTCCCTCACAAGACACATACCGAAAAATTCTACACGGCATCAAGAGGTCCTATTACTGTGGAAAGATATTCAGGAATAACAACCTCAGAACCAAGTACAAACAGCAAAATGGTAGATTATCCTCAAACATCATGGTATATTGATACACATTAAATTTTAGATAATAGAAAAATCAAAGTAATATGAAAACAAAGAACTTATTTGGAATACTGATGCTATTCCTGTTTACATTTGCCTTTATCAGTTGTGATAAAGAAGATGAAGAAGATACCAAAGTAACTAATTACCAAGAGTATGAACTCACAGTGGCTTCAAAAAAAGTATTGGGCATGATATTCAGTGAAGG
>CALUPA010000130.1 GCA_944322395.1 uncultured Phocaeicola sp. | reverse complement strand
ATGTGGGAGAGTAGGTAGTCGCCGTTTTAGATATGACTCCCCGAGGTAGAGATACTTCGGGGAGTTTTGCGTTTATATACATATATCTATTTCCATTATATGAAAATCTGATATATCTTTGTATTGGTTATATAAAACGTTTTTTATTATGGAAACAATTCTTCCTTTTGCACTGTTGTGTTTTACGTCGTTCTTTACTCTGACAAACCCTTTGGGCACTATGCCGGTATTTCTGACTATGACCAAAGGTCTTGATGAAAGTGAAAGAAGTCACATTGTGAAACGTGCCACAATCATTTCTTTTCTTATTCTGATAAGCTTTACTTTCTGTGGTCAGTTCCTTTTCAAATTCTTTGGTATCTCTACAAACGGTTTTAGAATCGCTGCAGGCATTATTATTCTTAAGATAGGCTATGATATGTTGCAGGCAAGATATACGAATACAAAGCTAAAAGATGAAGAAATAAAGGCATATGCCAATGATATATCCATTACTCCATTGTCAATTCCTATGTTGTGTGGTCCCGGAGCCATAGCAAATGGAATAATTCTGATGGATGATGCAGACAGTCTGGTACTTAAAATTACACTTGTCAGTGTGATTGCTATTGTTTATGTGTTGACATATATAATTCTCAGGTTATCTACCCGTCTGGTCAAGTTTATGGGAGAAACCGGAAATAATGTTATGATGCGACTTATGGGATTAATTCTGATGGTAATTGCAGTAGAATGTTTTGTAGGTGGGGTAAAACCTATATTGCTTGAAATAATACATAGTCCGTCGTTATGATAGAAAAGAGAACGACCGTTACTTCGAATGTGGAGCAACGGTCGTTCTCTTTTTTTAATTATTGTTTGTCATCGGAGTGTTTAGGATAGTCGATTGTGTAATGCAGTCCTCGGCTTTCTTTTCTTTCCATAGCCTGACGTGTGATAAGATATCCCACGTTAATCATGTTTCTAAGTTCACATATCTCACGTGAAGCCTTGACACGCTTGAACAGTCTTTCTGTTTCTTCATAAAGGATGTCAAGTCTGTTCCATGCTCTGACAAGGCGAAGGTTACTTCTTACAATACCTACGTACGATTCCATTATCTGATTTACTTCGTTCATGCTTTGTGTGATAAGCACTCTTTCTTCAGTACTGATTGTACCTTCGTCATTCCATTCAGGTATGTCTTCATTAAATTCGTATCTGTCAATAACGCTCATTGCATGCTGTGCAGCTGCATCCGCATAAACTATTGCCTCAATCAGTGAGTTTGATGCCAGACGGTTTCCTCCGTGGAGACCTGTGCATGAACATTCGCCGATGGCATACAGACGGCGTATGCTTGACTGTCCGTCCAGGTCAACCTTGATACCTCCGCAAAGATAGTGGGCTGCTGGAGCTACAGGAATATAGTCTTTTGTAATATCTATACCCAGACTCAGGCATTTCTTGTATATGTTAGGGAAATGTTTCTTTGTTTCTTCAGGGTCCTTGTGGGTTACGTCAAGATAAACATGGTCTTCGCCGCGCTGTTTCATTTCGCTGTCTATGGCGCGTGCTACAATGTCACGGGGAGCCAATGACAGGCGTGGGTCATATTTGTGCATGAATTCTTCTCCTGCAAGATTCCTTAGGACACCGCCATATCCGCGCATAGCTTCAGTTATAAGGAAACTTGGGCGGTCGCCCGGATGGAACAGTGCAGTAGGGTGGAACTGTATAAACTCCATATCCTTTACGGCACCTTTTGCACGATATACCATTGCTATACCATCGCCTGTAGCCACAAGTGGGTTTGTAGTATGTCTGTACACGGCTTCACATCCTCCTGTAGCCATAACCGTAACTTTCGAAAGGAAAGTATCAACCTCACCTGTCTCTTCGTTCAGAATATATGCTCCGAAGCATTTTATACCTGGTGTATGGCGTGTAACTATTATTCCAAGATGATGTTGCGTAATAAGTTCTACAGCATAGAAATTGGAGAATATTGTAATATTCGGATGTTGCTTGACAGCTTCAATCAGGCTAGTCTGAATTTCAGCTCCAGTGTTGTCCTTGTGATGAAGAATTCTGAATTCCGAATGACCACCTTCTTTGTGAAGGTCGAATTCACCTTTTTCGTTTTTGTCGAAGTCAACTCCCCACTTGATAAGCTCTTCTATCTGTTTGGGAGCATTTGTAATGACTTTTTCTACAGCTGCAGGGTCGCTTATCCAATCTCCGGCAACCATTGTGTCGTGGATATGTTTTTCAAAGTTGTCAACTTTGAGATTTGTGACAGAAGCAATACCACCTTGTGCAAAATAAGTGTTAGCTTCTTCCATTCCGGCCTTGCATATCAATGCAACAGATCCTTTATGCGCCACTTTAAGCGCAAAACTCATTCCGGCAATACCAGAGCCGATAACGAGAAAATCGAATTTTCTAACCATAATAATTTGTATCTATAATGCAAAGCTACTAAAAAGTTGTCATATAGATTAATACTGTGGTTATTTTATGGAACTTTTCAGTCAAATAAATCATAAAAACAGATAAAGAAATTCTGTTTTAGTGGTTTATTAGTAAATTAATTTTTATCTTCACAGAAAATTATTTGAATGCAGATAAATTCTTGAAGTTATGGATAGAACATTTAAGACCGAAGTAGGATGGTGGTATTGGATTCTTATTTCTATTACCTCATTACTTCTTTTCTTTTTTTTCTGGATGCATGACACATTGCTTGCCATAATTATGGCCGTATTGGTGATATATGAGATAGAAATGCTTATACATACCCAATATGTAATAACAGAAGATGGATTATTGAAGGTAGAGACAGGTCGTTTTGTGAAGGGATTTATCTTGAATATTAATCAGATAGAATCAATACATGCAGTACGTTCCATGATATTCTGGGCTCCAGCTTTGTCATTTTATAGACTTGAGATTAAATATAATGGTAATAATAAGACCGTTAAGGTACAGGTCTCTCCACGAAATAAAGAGGCTTTTATCTCAAAACTGAAATCTATGAATGATAAACTTATGATTATGGATAAACACTAACAAACTTTATATCTTAAAATACTATGGATTTTCAAATAGCAATCATTGGTGGCGGACCAGCCGGTTATTCTGCTGCCGAGGCTGCCGGTAAAGCCGGTTTGAGTGTAGTTCTTTTCGAAAAGAATGTTTTGGGTGGCGTATGTCTTAACGAAGGTTGTATTCCGACAAAGACATTGTTATATTCAGCAAAAGTTCTTGACGGGGCTAGAAATGCCTCAAAATATGCAGTAAAAGCAGAGAATATTTCCTTCGATCTTGCAAAGATAGTAAGCCGGAAACAGAAGGTAGTACGTAAACTTGTACTTGGAATAAAAAACAAGATGAGTGAAGCGGGTGTAACTGTAGTATCAGGAGAGGCTTATATCCAGGATAAAAACACAATAAAATGTGGTGATGAAGTGTATAAATGCGAAAAACTGATTCTGTGTACAGGTAGCAGGACATCTGTACCTCCTATCAAGGGACTGGATAATACAGATTACTGGACACACAGGGAGGCTCTGGAATGTAAGGAACTGCCGGAAAGTCTTACTATAATTGGTGGAGGAGTCATAGGAATGGAGTTTGCTTCATATTTTTGCAGTCTCGGAGTAAAAGTTACTGTCATTGAAATGACTTCAGAAATCCTTGGTGGTATAGATAAAGAGCTAGCTTCTCTTCTTAGAGCAGAATACACAAAAAAAGGTGTTATCTTCATGCTTGATGCTAAGGTGACTGAAATATGCAATGCTGACTCTGGAAAAGTAATTGTGAAGTATCATACAGCAGATGGCGAGGGGGCTGTAGAATCTGAGAAATTATTGCTCAGTGCCGGACGTCATGCCAATATCGAAGGGTATGGACTGGAAAACCTTTCTCTGACTTTTACTGAACAAAACAGAATTATGGTAAACACTGATACCATGATGACTTCTGTTGACGGAGTTTATGCATGCGGTGATATTACAGGTTTCTCCATGCTTGCCCATACAGCAGTGAGAGAAGCCGAAGTCGCTGTCAATCATATCTGTGGAAAAGATGATAGAATGAGTTATAAGGCTATACCTGGAGTGGTATATACAAATCCTGAAGTTGCATCTGTAGGTATGACTGAAGAAATGGTACAGATGTCACCAATAGGAATATTTGGTTATAAGGTGATAAAACTCCCTATGGCATATACCGGAAGGTTCGTTGCAGAAAATGAAGGTGTAAATGGAGTATGCAAGATAATTACAACTTCCAATGATATTATAATAGGTGCGCATATATTGGGAAATCCTGCATCGGAGCTTATAGTAATAGCCGGCATGATGATAGAAGAAGGCAAAAAACTTGAGGATTTCAAGAAATATGTATTCCCTCATCCTACTGTAAGTGAAATTTTCAGGGAGTTTTAATCTTTTAACTTCGTTGGTTTTCAATTCTCGCTATATTTGTAGACGGTTTTTAAACGCTGTTCAAACGGTGTTTAAAAACCGTTTAAACGATATAACAATAAGACGAGATAAACATGACAAGAACAATTTTCAAAACATTCTCATTATTCACAATGCTTCTATTCTGTGTGTCATCATTTTCGCAGACAATATCTTACAGAATAGATTCACTTATCAACAATTCTTCATTCTTGAAAACATCTGAAGTAGGAATTCTAGTGTATGACCTTACTTCCAAAAAAGAATTATACAGATATCAGGCAGAAAAACTTTACAGACCGGCATCTGTTGAGAAAGTCATAACATCTGTAACGGCCCTCTCTGTTTTAGGTAAGGATTATCAGATAAAGACAGGGCTGTCCTATTCGGGATATATAGAAGGCGATACATTATATGGTGATATATATGTAAAAGGAGATTTCGACCCAGAGTTTATGCAGGAAGACATGGAATCTATGGTAGATGCCATATCGAATATGGGAATACACGGTGTGAAAGGTCGTCTGATAGGAGACGTATCGATGATGGATTCCGTTTATTGGGGACCGGGATGGGCATGGGATGATACTCCTGATACTTTCCAGCCATATCTTTCGCCTCTTATGCTGAATCGTGGCTGTGTAAACATAAGTATATCTCCGTCAGGTGGAGGGAAGGCTAATGTAGAAATAAAGCCTGAATCCGATTTTTATACAATTGACAATAAGACATCTCAGGCAGGAACTAATTTAAGTGTCACACGAAACTGGCTGAATAACGGTAATATCATAACCATATCAGGCAATTCAAGGCATAAGGCTGGCACTTCTATGAATATTTTCGACACCAAAGGTTTCTTTATGCACACACTTCGCTATCAGCTACAGGAAAAAGGAGTATTCATTTCAAAAGACAGTGTGGCATACGATAATGTACCGGACGGTACAAAAGGTATAATAACAGTCTATAGAGATATAGACGAGGTGCTGAAACAAGCATTGAAAGAGAGTGACAATCTTTCTGCCGAGGCGTTGTTCTTTCATGCTACAAGAGAAATATGCAATGGTAAGAAGAATCTCAGTCATAAGGACGGACAGAATGCCATTTACAAGTTCATGAAGACAGATATAGGTTTTGACAGCCGAAAGTTCAGAATAGTTGACGGTTGCGGTGTGTCTGATTACAACTATGTCTCACCTGAACTTATCATGGGTTATCTGAAATATGCTTTCAGTTCACCTTTGATATTCCATCCTTTTTACGATAGTCTCCCTATAGCCGGTATTGACGGAACCCTACAATACAGAATGGGCAGAGGTAAATGTTTCAGAAATGTACGGGCAAAGACAGGAACTCTGACCGGAGTTTGTTCGTTGGCGGGCTATGTCACTTCTCCTGCAAAACATACCATTGCTTTTGTCATTATAAATCAGAATGTTCTGAAATATGTTTCTGCAAGACGTTTTCAGGATGAAATATGTAATATTCTTGCTACATATAATTGATATATATCAAGTGTGATTTAGTCCGTTCAAGTGCCTAAAAACATATTCTTCATATGATATTAAACATTTTTGTACATATTCTGTACAATTTTGTGTGCGATAACGGAAATAAATTATTACTTTTGTGGACAATGATTTATTAAACAGTATTTATTAATTGTATTATTATGGTAAACTTTTCACTAGAAGGTAAGGTTGCTCTTGTAACAGGTGCATCTTACGGTATCGGTTTTGCAATTGCTTCTGCATACGCTAAGGCTGGTGCAAAAATCGTTTTTAACGATATCAAACAGGAATTGGTAGATAAAGGTATCGCAGCTTACAAAGAACTTGGTATCGAAGCTAAAGGTTATGTATGCGACGTTACTAACGAAGAAGCTGTTAACGCTATGGTTGCTCAGATTGAAAAAGAAGTAGGCGTTATCGATATTTTGGTTAACAATGCAGGTATCATCAAGCGTATTCCTATGCACGAAATGTCAGCAGCCGAATTCCGTCAGGTAATCGACGTTGACCTTAACGCTCCTTTCATCGTTTCTAAGGCTGTTATTCCTAGCATGATTAAGAAAGGTCACGGAAAGATTATCAACATCTGCTCTATGATGAGTGAACTTGGTCGTGAAACAGTTTCTGCATATGCAGCAGCTAAGGGTGGTCTTAAGATGCTTACTCGCAACATCGCTTCTGAATACGGTGAATTCA
>CALUPA010000129.1 GCA_944322395.1 uncultured Phocaeicola sp. | reverse complement strand
TAAAATATGACAATACAAGAAGCAGCATGAAAACATGTAATAAAATCTTATTTCAAAAGATAGGGTTGACAAAACTTTTCGCTATGATTTTTGTGAGATGATAAAAGTAATGAAATTTCTGATATATTTAAAAATGAAAGAGAATATGCATATGGGAACATCTGAAAAATTTATGTTTATGAAAAGACTATTTCTAATCATAGTTTCCATTATTACATGGACGTTAGTTCATGCACAAGATTATAAAGTAGAGTTTTCAATTAATAATGATAAGACTATAGCTACTTATATGATAAAAAACAATACTGCTCATTATTTGTCATTAATAAAAGGTATTTCAAAGAATAATGATTCAATGAATAGTTATTGTCATATTTATTATAAACTACCTAACGGTAATAATTCTATAATTTTTATAGATGTAATACCGTCAGCAAACATCGTATTACCAATAGAACCTGGAGATAGTTATATTTTTCAAATAGACCTGACTCCTTATAAAAAATATAATATAACAAAATTGGAAGGATGCTTTCGGATAATATACAAAAATGCAAAAGATGAATCCGTAGCAAAGAATATAATAAAACATATAGAATTGTAAAAATAATGTTTATAATAAATATAAAAAGAGTTGAGAGTATATATTATAATAACCGATATACGTGATTTATGAAGAAGTTATTTTTATTTTTTATTGCTTTATATACTTGCGTTAGTATTAACGCGCAGGCCTCCGTTGACGATTACATAGGAACATGGAGAGGTGAGAAAGGTGATACCACTTTTACTATAAAATTGGTCCAAGGAGAAACTTTACATAAAGGAAGAACCGTAAAAATATTGGGTGGTTATTCAGTCAGCGTAAAAGGACAATATTCTGATGACTATCTTAAGATAAACACTCATCGTGTTGACGGCATAAAATGTCCTGAACAGAATATTTATATTACTGCCTCTTACTTTTCTTACCACTCTAAATCTATAGGTGCTACTCTTTATGATCAGCGTAAGAAACATTTTGATGGCAATGGAATACCTGCTTGTAGAATAGACTATATATCCAAAAATAAGATACGCTGGACTTTGAATGAGAATTTTGGCATATGGAAAATGATAGAAGGTGATGAGAATGCGAAGGAAGTTCAGCCAATAGGTTTCTCCGTTCCTACAGATATAATAATGACCAGAGTAGAATAGATGCCATATCACAAAATATGAATAGTGGACAATACAAGAAGTAGCATGATATCTTTATAAATTACTGAATATGAAATCACTTTTTATACTGTTTATTATCAGCCTGTTTATGGTTGACCTGTCAGCCCAGACAAATTACTACAGTCAGGACAAGACTTTTTATGAGGATGGATATACTTACCAGTGTGACGTGACAGAAGGAGCAGGACTTGTGAATCTTTATAATAAAAACAGTAAATATATTTATGTGGATTTGATAAACAGATACACAGGGAAAAAAATAAGTAGAGAAGAAGAACAATTGAGACCTCTGGAAAGTGAAACATGGACCAAGCCTAAATGTCATTCAATAGTGAACAATGCATTCTCTTCTGCCGAAAAGCAGCGTGTAAAAGGAAGGGAGTTTACAATAACCATATACATAGACCCGGATACAGGTAAAGTAGCAGATGTAGAATTTATATTTGTTACATTTAATCCATATGCTACTATCCCAGTATCCGTATATCGTGAGATAGAGGTTGAAATTAAGAAGAATATCTGGTTTAACATTACGCCTGATGGAAAAAGATTCAATTATATAATGCTTTGGTGGAGGCAGCAACCAAAGTAGCAATTTATACCTTGAAAATTATAAAGTACACAAATTAAAGAATAACAGATATGTGAAAATTTTATCTATAATACTATTATTGTATATATGTTTTATTTTTGATATTAATAAAGTCGGTAAAAATAATAATGAAAAATATATAATAAGAGATGGTGGCGATTACGCCTTTTATAATTCATGTTTATTGTTTTATGAGAAAATTATTTTTGTTTTTTATTGCTTTATATACTTGCGTTAGTATTAACGCGCAGGCCTCCGTTGACGATTACATAGGAACGTGGAGAGGAGAGAAAGGTGATACCACCTTCACTATAAAATTAGTCAAAGGGGATGTTATTTATAATAGTATAATACATTTAATGGGAGGCTATCAAGTGACAGTCAAAGGTAAATATACGGACAATTATCTGAAGATACCTTCAAAATGGGATAGTAGTAAAAGTTTTCGCGAGCAGGGAATGTATATAAGTGCAGCATATTCTTATGAACGTCCCCAAAGGCTTTCGATAACTATTTTAGATCAACAAAAAAAACATTTTAATGGTGAAGGCATATCAGGTGGTCGGGCTGAATATATTTATCCGAATAAGTTGCATTGGACATTGAATGAGAAAATGGGAATTTACATGAAAATAGAAGGTGATGAGAATTATGGAGAAGTTCAACCCATAGGTTTCTCCGTTCCTACAGATATAATAATGACTAGAGTAGAATAGATGCCATATTATTAAATATGAATAGTGGACAATACAAGAAGTAGCATGATATCTTTATAAATTACTGAATATGAAATCACTTATTATACTGTTTATTATCAGCCTGTTTATGGTTGACCTGTCAGCCCAGACGAACTACTACAGTCAGGATAAGACTTTTTATGAGGATGGATATACTTACCAGTGTGATGTAACGGAAGGTGCGGGTTTTGTATCGCTTTATAATAAAAATAATAAGTATATTAATATCGGACAGAAAAATAGATATACTGGACAGAAAATAAGTAGAGAAGAGGAACTATTGGATCAGTTTGAAGATGATACATGGACAAAACCCAAATGTTATTCAATTGTGAATAATGCTTTTTCTTCTATTCAAAAGCAGCGTATAAAAGGTAATAAATTTACAATAGTAATGTATATAGATCCTGATAGTGGAAAGGTTGCAGATATAAAATTTCAATTTACTACATTTAATCCATGCTCTACCATCCCAATATCTGTATATCGTGAAATAGAGGTTGAAATAAAGAAGAATATTTGGTTTAATATAACTGCTGATGGGAAAAAACTTAATTATATAGTACTTTGGTGGAGACAGGAACCAAAGTAATGTGTCACCTCACAGTTTTGAGCATTAAATAAAAAGTATTACAGATAGAATGAAAACTTTCACTTATTTTTGCCGCTAGTATCTGTTTCTTGCGGCAATTGTTCTTGTAGCAGCCGGTTGCACCGACACTATTGAAATTGAATATGATAGAGATATCATCGGTGGAAACGGTAAGGGGCTTTCCGTTATCGAGGCCAGGGAGTTCTTTGAGGAATCAATGATTTCTCGGTCACGTTCCGTACTTGAGCCCAAAGATGACAAATATTACAAGGAACGCTGTATGCTTCCCGTAGGTGATTTCGTACCGCAATGGGAGGAAGGTATTTCTACCGACGCACCTACACTCTTCAGCGTGGATGTTCCAATCAAGTCCACTTACAGATATCGTGTTCTGAGGATTGATGAAAAGACACAGAAAGTCTATACTACAACTTGCTACCAGGAGCTTGTAGTAGTAAAGGACTTAGAAGGATGGAATACAAAGTTGTGTTGTTCATCCCTGACCGTGAATATTCTATCAAGAATCCGGGAGATGTAAGCCGCAGGCTCACCAACGGTATAGATATGGGCGACTATTCAGGATTGAAAATTTATACTGATATTGAAGGCCGTATGACAAGGGTAAACCGTTTTCTGAACGGAAAGAAAACTGTCGGCATAGACCTTACTACGCCCGGCACATTTAATGAAAGGCTCGCCCTGTATGTCAGAGCCCTTAAAACGATAGGCAAGATATTCATACAACGGCAAGGCTCAAAGACCGTTATGTCCCGCGGAGAGGATGACTGGTATGATGACAGCTGGGAGGATATGTGGGGTAGTTGGTGGGGAGATGAATACGATGACGTGTCCGATGTTAGCAACGACTATTATGAAAAAGTAGATGTATTGCCCGGTGAGGATGTTTATTATAATAACTACGACGGGAATTATTACATAGATTTTGATGGTGACGGACACGTTGACTCATGTATTTCAAGCGAATCTATAATAACACCAGATGATGGAAGCCAGACAACACCTCCTGATAATCCAATAGAAGAGCCGCCTTATGAGTGGGGTACTGGTACAAATAATGGCGACATAATAGATACTGGAAACGGTGGTAGTGGAGACAGTGGTGATAATAATGATCAATATTATATAGAATTAGGTAATCAAGGAATAAATAAAATAACAACAGATTTAAAGAATGGAAATGTTCAAATACAACAAGTTAAGATGACTCCTACTGGAGCAATTTTAACAAGTACATCTATAGGTTTAAATACTAATGGTATTATAACTTCTTGTTTACACTTTTTAGAAAATACTAAAAATGATGCATTGCTCAAAACCTTTGGAGATGCTCTTGGATGGAGTGGAGTTATCATAGGGGGTGCACAAAGTTTTATAGCATTAACAGATGGTGATATAAGTACATCTGACTTGTTAGGAGTTGTTTCTACTGCATTAGGCCTTGCGGGGTGTTTATTACCTGTAGGCATTCCTATTACCGGTATTGTAGGAATAACTGGTTGTGTTATAGGTTTAATCTCAACATTTATGACATCTGATATTCCTACATTAATGGAATTGGAATTAGAAAATGGTTCAAAATTATATTTATATTTATATTTGCCTTCTAATGTCAACTATTATGTATAAACAAATTTATTAAGTATGAAAGTGTATAGTAAAAGTGTATGGAAACAAATATCTATCTGGTTTTTTTTTATTCCTTTTGGCCTTTTTCTGATTTATATGAAAAACAATATCTATCCATCATATAGAAATGAATTGATATGGTGGGCTACAATAGTTTTTTTTATTTTGATTTTTTTATGGCAGGCCATTTATTTTAATTATATAATATTGTATGGTAATCGTATAGTTCTTAAGAATAAAATATATTTTTTCTGGAGCAGGACATTCATGTATAATGATATTGAAAGAGTTTTAGTAAGGAATGATATATCACAACCAACAGTATATTTTAGATTTGTTTTAGCTGGTAAAAAATCATGTAAGTATTTAATGTACTGTGTAAATGGGAAGGACCTACAGTATATAATAGATGATATGCTTAGTAAGAAAGTGAATGTGGAAGTAAGCAACAGTGTAATAAAATCTTACTTTAAAAGAAAGATTTGAGGATTTCATATTTAATACCAAGATAAAGGTTTTGTCAAATTACGAGACATTTATCATAATTACTCTATCTATTATTGATTATTATGAAAGAATATAGAAAGAAACGATACCTGTTTTACGATTTTATGTTTGCATGTAGCATATTGTTAGGTGTGGTAATTATTGTAACTCCTTTTATCACTTATAATATACCTGTTATGGCTTTACCAGGATTAGGACTTACAATTGCTACAACAGCATATTTGCACAGTTCTTTGTCTTACGTTTTACTTGCCGATGATTCTATAGTTATAAAGTACAAAAGCAATAACGGGAAGGAAACAGTTTACACGTTTTCCGAGATTGATGCTGTGATTATCGAATACAGTTTTATGGAAGGATGCAAAATAGGAATAAAGCAGGGGTATATCACGAAAGATTACACAGTATTGTTGGTGGGTAAAAAAGAGGCAATAGCACTGAAAAATGATTTGGAAAGATATGGAATAGATACTATCTTATTATGACAATGTTCCCCAAAATGCCTTCCTGTGGTTAAGGAACCTCACACGAGGACATGAGGAACGTTCTTTCACATACGAAAACGGTAAACAAGCATGGTGGTGATAAATTGAAAAATTAAAAATGCATCAAAATATGATTTTGAAATTAAAAAGAAATAAAAGTATGAAAAGTTTATTTCTTCTATTGGCATTGAACATGTTGTGGTATATCTGTATTTGCACAAGAGCAAAAAACGACTCAGGAGTTATTAACGAGTACGAAGTGGGAACTACAAATTTTTTTGCTAATGGAAATTATGGGTATGTAAAATATACTAAAACAGAGTTTTTTACTAAAATGAAAATTGATGGTGAACTTAGGATTTTTAATTATAGATACTATCTTAGTTCATTTCAAGACACTGCATTTGACAGTAACAAAATAGGAAAAAATAATAATGGGAAATATATAATAAGAAAAAGTGGCAAGTATGTTTTTATCAGCGAAATCTTAGAACTTACTGCTACAAAACTCGTATTAAGAAACTTGACGCCTGGTTTTACTACTACAGGGAAAAAACTACATATTTAAAGACCGATATGGATTTTTAGTAACCTCTTTTAGCCAAGACCGTGACTGTTAGTGAAAATGGTATATAGAGCGATTTTAATTCATGTTTATTGTTTATGAAGAAGTTATTTTTGTTTTTAGTTGTTTTATGTACTTGTGTTAGTATTAACGCACAGGTCTCCGTTGTTGATTTCATGGGAACGTGGAGAGGAGAGAAAGGTGATACCACTTTTACTATAAAATTGGTCCAAGGAGAAACTTTACATAAAGGAAGTACTGTAAAAATATTGGGTGGTTATTCAGTCAGCGTAAAAGGGCAATATTCTGATGACTATCTTAAGATAAACACTC
>CALUPA010000128.1 GCA_944322395.1 uncultured Phocaeicola sp. | reverse complement strand
TATTCTTTGCCTTATATTTATTTATAGATTCAAGGTTTGTTTCAAGGTCAGCCATCAAGCTACCCATCATACCTCCGGGAAGTCCTGGACCTACGAGCAACGAATTCATCATACGGTTCTTAGGACTGATATACAACCCCAGGAAGTCATCCATGAATTCCTGAATCATGGTTCTTGCCTTCATATAGGCATTCATATTAATTTCCTTAACCTTGAAGCCGGCATCCTTAAGCATTGCCTGCACACTGATTATGTCGGCATGTCCTGTCCCCCATGACAGATGGTCCATACCGCAGTCCACATAGTCGCATCCTGCCTTGCAAACTTCAAGAATAGAAGCCATATTGAAACCAGGACCTGCATGAGAGTGATACTGTATAGTTATATCCTTTATCTTCTTTATTCCGGCAACCAGCTTACCAAGGAACACAGGACGTCCGATACCTGCCATATCCTTGATACATATTTCGTCACATCCTGCATCGATAAGTTTCTTAGCCATATCAAGATAGTACTCTACAGTATGTATAGGAGAATAAGTAATACACAAGCAACACTGAGAAATCATTCCCGCATCGTGTGCATATTCTATTGACGGGATTATATTACGTACATCATTCAGTCCACAGAAAGTACGTGTAATGTCAGTTCCCTGAGCCTTCTTAACCTTATAGAACAGTTTTCTTACGTCTGCCGGAACAGGACTCATTCTCAGTCCGTTCAATGCGCGGTCCAACATGTGTGTCTGTATGCCCGCCTCATGAAAAGGCTTTGTCCATTCCCTTACAGCCTTATTAGGATTTTCACCAAACAGCAGATTTACCTGTTCGAAACCGCCTCCGTTAGTCTCAACTCTATCAAAGCATCCCATTTCCACTATCACAGGAGCTATCTTTACCAACTGGTCAACACGTGGTACATATTTTCCGGCACTCTGCCACATATCGCGGAACACCAGACTGAATTTCACTTCTTTTTCCATTTTTCTTAATGTGTTTTCATTTCTTTAATCAGTTCAACTTCTCAATTTTCATTACCTTGCCCTTACCACCTGTAAGAGAAGGATTACGAATACCGTGCACATACCTACGAGCATCAGCATCAGACCTGTTCCAATATTTTCCATATATATCCAATTTTAATGTATTACAAACACCTTTTTAAGTCATATAACTTAAAAGCCGCCCAAATATACCAATTTAATATATTGCATTGATACAAAAAACTTTAAAATTATCAATATTCATAACTCTGAAATATATTTTACACTTTATTATTACACTCTGTAATCCATCTTTACACTACTGTAAAGAAACTTTACAGCTACAAGAATAACAATTTCTCTCAATATATTATAAATCAATCCATTGCATTTTTGGCACGGTTATGGCATTATAGTTAGTGTAAAAACAAATGTAAAATGAAAAAGATATTTACACCCATAATCCTAATCATAGCCGGAGTTAAATGTATGGCATCAGGCATTGACAGTACATATGCTGTATATACTCCCCGAACAATGACACTGCGCGACTGTATGGAATATGCAATAGAATATTCCACCAAAAACGAGATACAAAGGCTTGACAACGCCGATGCCCGCACAGAAAGACGTGATGCCATACTCAAGACATTCACTCCATCCGTTTCGGCAGGGACATACGCCTACAGTAATTTCGGACGTGCCGTGGACCCGGAAACAAATACCTATACAAATACCACATCTTTCAATAACGGTTACTCACTGAGCGCAAGCATCACACTATTCAACGGATTTTCTGCCATCAACAATATCAGAATTTCGCAGACAGCCGTAAAGATGGGAGTTTCGCAGGAAGACAAGTTACGAGATGAACTCTGTCTGGCAGTAATGGAAGCCTACTTCAATGTACTGTTTCACACTGAAATGACCGAAGTCCTTCGTAAACAAGTAGAAAACTCAAAAGCCAGTCTGTTACTTATGCAGAAACAATATGAGACAGGACAGAAAAGCCGACCGGATGTGGCACAGATGGAAGCCGACCTTGCCGACAGGGAATATCAGCTGGAGACATCGTACAACAACAGCCAGGATGCACTGCTCACACTGAAATCCGTAATGATGTGGCCCGTGGAGGAAGAACTCAAGATAGACCGTACAATGATAGACGAAAAATATTCGGCACTGGTAGAAGAAGAGGACCGTGCAAACGAAATAATGGATTATGCGGTCAGTTCACAACCATCAGCTCTCATTGCCAAAGGAACAATGGATAAAGCGAAATTCGCTCTTAATACAGCAAAATGGCAATTCCTTCCAAGCCTGTCATTAAACGGAGGATGGTCCACCAGCTACTACAGCTATCCCGGTAAAGCTAATTACACCGCACCGTCATTCAATTCGCAGTGGAAAAACAACGCCGGCGAGTACATACAGTTAAGTCTATCCTTTCCTATTTATGACAGACTTTCCAGATTCTCCAACCTGTCGAAAAAGAAAAACGAGTACCGACGCGCCGAGGCGCAATACCGACAGACGGTACACGACATAAAATCCGAAGTACAGCGTGCCATACAGGACAAGACAGGTGCCCGAAAGTCGCTTGTACTTGCCATGAAACGATCCAAGGCACAGGAAGCCACCTATCTGCTGCATGAAAAGAAAATGCGTCAGGGCATGGTATCCCCTATCGACTATCAGACCATCACAAATTCTTTCCTGAACTCACAGGCAGAAGAATTGAATGCATTACTTCAATATTATCTGAAACGCAGCGTGGTGAAATATTATAAAGGAATAAGTTATATTAATCAATGAATTATAAGTTATCAGTTGTTAGTTATTAGATGCAACAAAAACTAACAACTAAAAACCAAGAACTAAAAACGATACATAATGGACAGAGCAATAGAAAAGAAAAAAGGAATGGCACTGGTGTTCAGCAAAAAGGCTTTACCATATTGGGGTAGCGGACTGCTGTTGTGCCTTATAGGATATATCCTTATCAGAGACAATGTAAGTACACTGAGAGTTAATGCAGAGACTCTCTCGATAAATAAGGTAATGTCAGGCGAATTTAATGACTATATCCGTATCTCAGGTCAGGTACAGCCGATGACAACCATACAGCTTAGTCCCCTTGAAACGGGAGTGGTGAAAGAGATATTCATGGAAGAAGGTTCGCACGTGAAAGCCGGGGATAAAATACTGCGCTTGGCAAACGAAAACCTGGACATGCAGATACTTAACTCGGAAGCAGACCTTGCAGAAAAGGAGAACCTGCTCCGCAATACAATGATTTCGATGGAACAGCAACGTCTGAGTGTAAACCAGGAAATGCTGCAGCTGGAAATGGAAGTAAGACGCTATCGCAGAGCTTACGAATCGCAAAAATCCCTCTATGCAGAAGACCTGATAGCCAAAGAGGATTATCTTAAAGCCGAAGAGGACTACCAGTTGGCAAAGGACAAACTGGAACTGGTAAAAGAACGTTCCGTACAAGACAGCCTTTACCGTAGCGTGCAGGTAAAACAGATGCAGGAGAGTCTGAGCAACATGAAAATAAACATGCAGATGATACGCAGAAGAAAAGATAACCTTATAATCACAGCACCTATAGACGGAGAACTTGGATTATTGGATGTAGTTCTCGGACAGTCAGTTCCGTCAGGCAGCAAGATAGGACAGATAAATACTCTTGACAGCTATAAGATAGAGGCCAAGATAGACGAACACTACATCGACCGCGTCACTTCCGGTCTGGAAGCCGATTTCGAAAGACAGGACGAATCGTTCCATGCTGTCATACGCAAAGTCTATCCTGAAGTACGCGACGGAAAGTTCAAGGCCGACTTCAAGTTCAGCGGAGCACAGCCAGAGAATATCCGCACGGGTCAGACATACTATATGAACCTGCAGTTAGGACAACCTGAAGAAGCCATAATGATTCCTCGCGGCACATTTTATCAGAAGACTGGCGGACGATGGATTTACGTAATAACCGAAGACGGTTCGAAAGCTTACAAAAGAGAAATACGTATAGGTCGTCAGAACCCACAGTATTACGAAGTACTTGAAGGTCTGCAACCGGGAGAAAAGGTTATCACTTCCGGATATGACAATTTCGGTGATAATGACTGCCTAGTGTTGAATTAATAATAAGTATTATATGAAGAGTTATTTTAGATTTTTGTCAAGAAACAAACTATATACCGTAATCGAAGTATTCGGTATGGCAATTGCCATTGCGTTTGTGGTATTTATAGGCTCGTTTGTAATACGTGAATATAATACCGATTCAGAAATTAAAAAACAGGAAAACATCTATATAGGACATTCCGAAAGACTCTTTTTCGGAAGTGCCACAATAAAAGAGCAGCTTGAAGGTAAATTTCCAGAAGTTGAGGATATGTGCAGAATGATGAATACGCACATCTTCGGAGGACTTGAAATGACTTTTCAGGCAGGCGATTATAGCGACCGTCAGAAGGCATCAATAGTAGATGAAAATTTCTTCAGATTTTTTCCGTTTCCATTGGAATCAGGAACACCTGAATCTGTTCTGAAAGAAAAGAACTCGGTAATTATTTCACGTACATTTGCCAATAAGATATTCGGAAAAGAAGACCCAATCGGCAAATCCATCAAAATCGATGTTAACGGAAATACGGCTAATCTGAACATCACAGGAATTTTCAGCGATTTCAAAAATACAACATTTTATTCGCCGGAAATAATCTACCGTATAGATTTGGTTAAAGACCTTGACAGTTCACTTGTAGGCAACGGCAACGGGTCGAGTGTCCTATTTATAAAAGTGAAAAATGAAACGGATATCCAGTCACTTGAAAACAAGATGGAAGAAGTAGTCCGGAAAGAAGACTATATATATGTATATGGACTTTTTAAAGACTTCATTCTTACACCATTTAACAGGATAAGCTATAGTACAGTAGAAGCTACAGCTCCGTTCGAAGGTATTATGGATGCCAGTTTCATAAAACTATTTACCGCAGCCGGAATATTTCTACTGTTGTTTGCCGTACTGAATTATATTTCGCTCACAGTTGCACAAACAGGATTCAGAGCAAAGGAAATGGCTTCAAGAAGGCTTCTCGGTACACAACGTTCAGGGGTAATTGCCAGATATATATCTGAATCGTTTATTCTTACAGTTATATCTTTTGCATTTGCACTAATCTTTGTAAAACTAATATCTCCTCATCTGAGCGAACTTATAGGAAAAGAAATTTCTCCACTCAAAGATATGGGATGGATGGAAATACTGTTTATTACACTGCTGCTTCTGATATTATCTGTTCTATCAGGTATTATACCCGCACTACTAGTTTCAAAGTACAAGCCTATAGACGTAGTACGCGGCAATTTTGCACGAACCAGCAAAATGACTTTAGGTAAAATTCTAATAGGTTTCCAGAGCGGAATGGCATTCATTACGCTATGTCTTGCGGCAGTCATGTTCATACAGCTGAAACACATGACTGAAAAGCCTATGGGATATGAAAAAGAAAACAGAATAAGCATACAGAACGCAAGCAAACCTTCTGATTATCACATTGAAGAACTGAAATCACTGGCATGTGTAGAAAAGGTCGGTTGGCTGCAGTTTGAGCCTATGACTTTAGGAACATCAGGAACTTCGTTCAAGATTAACGGCATAGAACAGAGATTTGATATGTTTTATGGTGACCAGTCCGCTTTCGAGATACTAGGTTTCAAGATATTACGCAAGAATGGAGAACCGCTCAATCAATGTGCCTGGCTTCCCGAATCAACAATGAGAGCCTTAGGATTTGATTATAACTGTACGCAGGTCAATCTGGATTCAGGTGGAATGTTCCCCGTTTGCGGTATCATAGAAGACTATCATAAAGGAACTGCAAATTCAGAAAGAAGAGGAGGATTTCTGGACATAGCGTGGATTAAGGAAATGGAGAAAGAAGAAGATTTCAGAATACTGCGAACACTTGTAGTGAAAGTTTCCGGTGACGAGAACAAGGCAGAGAACGATATAAAAGCTTTCTACAAAAGTAAAGGTTTTTCGGAAGATGAAATAGTAGTAAAAACTTATAATAAAATGATTTCCGATCTGTATTACTCAGAGCAACAAGACCTGAAACTAATAGCTGTATTCACCATGCTTACCCTTCTGCTGACTATACTTGCCATGTTTGCCATGAGTACATATTATGCACGCCAGCACTCAAAAGAAGCCGCTCTGAAAAAAGTTATGGGAAGCGGCAGACTGCAGCTTTTTATCGAGACTTCATCAGGGTTCATAAAGTCAGTAGGAATCTCCATCATAATTGCATTGCCGGTTACATGGATAGCCGTCAGCAAGTGGCTTGAAGGATACAGCTACAGGATAGACAATCCGGTATATGTTTACATTATAGACGCAGTTATAATGATTGTCATAGCACTGCTGTCCATAAGCTGGCAAATGATAAAACTGATGAATACAAATCCTGTGAAATCATTGAAGAACGAATAAAAAAAACGTTAAAAAAAACGACAGGTCATTTTAACTGAAACGACAAGGCGTTTCAATCAAAACGCCGAGACGTTTTTTTGAAACAAATAAACCATATATTAAACTTATAAACTAACAAACTTAAAACTCAAACAATATGATTAAAGTAACTAACCTCAGCAAAGTTTTCCGTACAGAAGAAATTGAAACTACAGCATT
>CALUPA010000127.1 GCA_944322395.1 uncultured Phocaeicola sp. | reverse complement strand
AAGAACCGAACATCTGGTCAACAGCCAGGTCGAACGGACGAACGCCGTCAGCCTGTTCGAATGCGAAGCGATGGTCGCCTGTTGTTTCACCTACAACATACATAGGAGCACGTTCGCGTTCTGCAATCTTTCTTACGTGGTCAATTGCCTTTTCGTCGATAAGCAATCCCATACGTTCCTGCGATTCGTTTGCGATGATTTCCTTGGCAGAAAGAGTTTCGTCACCGATAGGAAGCTTGTCCATGTGGATAAGACCACCACAATCTTCAACCAACTCAGACAGACAGTTTACGTGGCCTGCCGAACCGTGGTCGTGGATAGAAACGATTGGGTTTTCATCTTCTTCACAAAGTGAACGAACTACGTTGTAAGCACGCTTCTGCATTTCTGCATTTGCACGCTGTACTGCATTAAGCTCGATACCAGAAGAATAACGTCCTGTTTCTACCGAAGATACAGAACCACCACCAAGACCGATGCGGTAGTTGTCGCCACCAAGCACCACAACTTCGTTACCGGCTTCAGGGCTACCCTTCAAGCAGTCACGCTGAGTACCGTAACCCACACCACCGGCAAGCATGATAACCTTGTCGTAAGCATACTTTTCGTTGTTTTCCTGATGTTCGAATGTAAGTACAGAACCACAGATAAGTGGCTGGCCAAACTTGTTACCGAAGTCAGAAGCACCGTTTGAAGCCTTGATAAGAATCTGTTCAGGAGTCTGATATAACCACTGGCGTACAGGAAGAATGTTTTCCCATTCGCGACCTTCTTCTGAACGAGGGTAAGAAGTCATGTAAACGGCGGTACCTGCGATAGGCCATGAACCTTTACCGCCACCCATACGGTCACGGATTTCACCACCTGTACCGGTAGATGCACCGTTGAACGGTTCTACTGTAGTAGGGAAGTTGTGAGTTTCCGCTTTAAGCGAGATAACTGTTTTGATATCTTTAATTACGAAATAATCAGAAGTAGAGTGATCTTTCGGAGCGAACTGTTCCACTACAGGACCTTCGGCGAATGCTACATTGTCCTTGTATGCAGATATAATCTTGTTAGGATTTTCGTTAGTTGTCTTTTTGATCATCTGGAAGAGTGATGATTCCATTTCCTGTCCGTCGATGATGAATGTACCACCGAAGATTTTGTGACGGCAGTGTTCCGAGTTAATCTGAGCGAAACCGAACACCTCTGAGTCAGTAAGCTTGCGTCCAAGGTCTTTTTCCACTTTAAGCAGATAGTCCATTTCCTCGCGTGAGAGAGCCAGACCTTCCTGTTCGTTATATTCTTCCAGGTTTTCTATGTAAACGATAGGCTGTGGTTTGATATTTACATCAAATATTTCCTGATTCAAGCCTTTATACATACGCTGAAGCATAGGGTCATATTCAGCATTCTCGTCTTTTACAGGGAAATATTCTTCTATACGGCGTATACCGCTTATACCCATATTCTGAGTGATTTCTACGGCATTTGTACTCCATGGAGTAATCATTTCTCGACGTGGACCGATGAAACATCCTTTCAGGTTATCTTCAGTCTCGACAGTGGCATCACTGTAAAGCCAGCATAACTTTTTGATGTCTTCAGCATTCAATTCCTGACTGCATGCAGTTGCAATCACGCTTTTACCAGGTGTTCTGAAAAATAGAATCATAACATTTATATTGTTTTGAGTTTTTAAGTTCCTAAGTTCTGAAATACCAAGTTTATAGACTTTTTTCTTGTTTTAAACAACTGAAAAACTTATAAACTAATTATATAATTATGTTGCAAAGGTACATAAAAGCCCGTTTTTACGAAAGAAAATCTACATGAATTATAGGTACTTTCGCAAAAAAGTATCATCTTTGCATTATGAATTGGTTAGAGCAAGTTACTATACTGGATTTATTGGTTAAGGGTTTTGTGATTGGGGTAGTGGTATCTGCGCCACTCGGACCCGTTGGCGTGCTTTGTATTCAGCGAACACTGAATAAAGGGCGTTGGTTCGGTTTTGTAACAGGTCTTGGAGCTGCCCTAAGCGATATAGGCTATTCATTGATAACCGGTTATGGCATGAGCTTTATGGACGAGCTTATCATAAAGCATCAGACATTTCTTCAGATTGTAGGTAGTATAATGCTTCTGGCTTTCGGTATATATACATTCCGGAGTAATCCGGTAAAGGCGTTGCGTCCGGTATCGGGTAAACGCGGTTCATATCTTCATAATTTCATCACAGCATTTTTTGTTACGCTGTCCAATCCGCTGATTATTTTTCTTTTCGTAGGTCTTTTTGCACGTTTTTCTTTTGTTATGCCGGGAAGTCCTGTCGGTTTTCAGCTCGTAGGATATCTTGCTATAGTGCTAGGTGCTTTGACCTGGTGGTTCGGTATCACATATTTTGTCAATAAAGTTCGTAATCATTTCAATGTTCGTGGCATTTGGGTACTAAACCGTGTCATTGGCATTATAGTCATAATAGCATCAATCATTGGTTTAGGACTTGCGTTATTAGGAAATTCAATATATTGATATGTATATTTCTCAACAGTTAAAACAGCAGAATATAGCCGAGTATCTGCTTTATATGTGGCAGATAGAAGATTTGCTTCGTGCGTATCATTTTGACATGGACAGGATAAAGAAAGATATAGTAGATCCTTATCCTGTGACTGACGAACAGAAAGCGACTCTGTTTCAATGGTATAAGGATCTGGCAAATATGATGCACGACGAGGGCGTTATGGAGAAAGGTCATGTACAGATAAACAAGAATATAATAGTTTGGCTTACAGACCTTCATTTGCAGTTACTACGTTCTCCAAAATATCCGTATTATAGTGCTGCATATTATAAAGCTCTTCCTTTTATTGTAGAACTCAGAGCCAAAGGCGCGGATAAGGATGTTCCGGAATTGGAAACCTGTTTCGATGCCATGTATGGTGTGTTAATGTTGAAACTTCAGAAAAAAGAAATAAGCGAGGAGACACAGAAAGCCATTAAAGTGATAAGCGACCTTCTGGCTATTCTTGCCGATTATTATATAAAAGACAAGAAAGGAGAGCTGGAGTTATGAGAAATATCCTCGTGACAGGCTCCAACGGTCAGCTTGGCAGTGAAATGCGTATTCTGTCGGAGGCGTATCCACAGTACAGATACTTTTTTACAGATGTATCAGAACTTGATATCTGTAATGAACAGGCTGTAATGGATTACGTAATGTCCAACGATATAGATATCATAGTCAATTGTGCAGCATATACTGCTGTAGATAAGGCTGAGGACAATGTGGAATTGTGTAAGATGCTTAACCAGCAGGCTCCAGGATTCCTTGCCAAAGCTGCGAAGGCCAGAAACGGATATTTCATTCAAATATCAACTGATTATGTATTCGACGGAACGTCGCATACACCGTATCGTGAAGATGAAACTACTTGTCCTAACTCTGTTTATGGTGTGACTAAGCTTGGCGGAGAGCAGGAAGCATTTAAGTATTGTCCTGAAACAATGGTAATAAGGACAGCGTGGCTATACTCCTCTTTCGGCAATAATTTCGTAAAGACCATGATGCGTTTGGGGAGGGAAAGAGACACACTTGGTGTGATATTCGACCAGATAGGAACCCCTACGTACGCCCGCGATCTTGCTGTAGCAATATTTACAGCCATTGAAAAGGGAATAATTCCGGGGGTATATCATTTCAGCAACGAGGGGGTATGTTCATGGTATGATTTCACTAAGGCAATCCTTCTCATTGCGGGTATTCAGGGGTGCAAAGTGAAACCTCTGCATACAGAGGATTATCCTACTAAAGCTATACGTCCTCATTATTCTGTGTTAGACAAGACAAAAATAAAGGAAACTTACGGGATTGAGATACCATACTGGATGGACAGTCTGAAGGAATGTATGGAGATATTAATGAAATAAAGATTTAAAATACGAGTTGTTAGATATTAGTTCTTAGTTTTTAGATCTAACAACTGACAACCAACGACTAACAACTAAATAATATATGAATCAGGAAATAGAAAGAAGACGTACGTTTGCCATTATCGCACATCCTGATGCCGGAAAGACATCGTTGACAGAAAAACTGTTACTTTTCGGAGGTCAGATTCAGGTTGCAGGTGCGGTAAAATCAAACAAAATCAAGAAAACAGCTACATCCGACTGGATGGATATTGAAAAGCAGCGTGGTATTTCCGTTACCACATCCGTGATGGAGTTCGACTATAACGATTATAAGGTTAATATCCTTGATACTCCGGGTCACCAGGATTTTGCCGAAGATACTTATCGTACACTCACTGCTGTGGACAGTGTTATCATCGTAGTCGATGGTGCGAAAGGTGTGGAAACCCAGACCAGAAAACTGATGGAAGTGTGTCGTATGCGTAACACTCCTGTTATTATCTTTGTCAATAAGATGGACCGCGAAGCTAAGGATCCATTCGATTTGCTTGACGAACTCGAAGAAGAACTTGTTATTCAGGTACGTCCTCTAACATGGCCAATTGAGAGTGGACCACGTTTCCGCGGTGTATATAATATATACGAACAGAAACTAAATCTTTTCCAGCCTTCAAAACAGGTCGTAACGGAAAAGGTTGAGGTAGATATTAATACAGAGGAACTTGACAATCATATCGGTAGCGATTTGGCAGACAAACTTCGTGGCGAACTTGAACTTATTGACGGTGTATATCCTGAATTCAATGTTGATGAATATCTTAAAGGTGACGTAGCTCCGGTGTTCTTCGGTTCAGCGCTCAATAATTTCGGTGTTCAGGAATTGCTCGACTGCTTCGTTGAGATAGCTCCAAGTCCTCGTCCCGTAACGGCTGTTGAACGTACAGTAAACCCAGATGAACCTAAATTTACCGGATTTATCTTTAAGATAACAGCAAATATCGACCCTAACCACCGTTCTTGTGTAGCGTTCTGTAAGGTATGTTCTGGTAAGTTTGCCCGCAATACTCCTTATTTGCATGTACGCCACAATAAGACAATGCGTTTCTCTTCGCCTACACAGTTTATGGCACAGCGAAAGACTACAGTGGATGAGGCTTGGGCAGGAGATATTATCGGTTTGCCGGATAATGGTACATTCAAGATTGGTGATACACTGACAGAAGGTGAAAATCTTCACTTCAAAGGTCTTCCAAGCTTCTCTCCTGAGATGTTCAAGTATATCGAGAATGCAGACCCGATGAAGACAAAGCAGCTCAACAAAGGTATCGACCAGCTTATGGACGAAGGTGTGGCGCAGCTTTTTGTCAACCAGTTCAATGGTCGCAAGATTATCGGTACTGTAGGTCAGTTGCAGTTTGAGGTTATCCAGTACCGTCTTGAAAATGAGTATAATGCTAAATGTCGTTGGGAGCCTGTAAGTCTTTACAAGGCGTGCTGGATTGAAAGTGATGATCCTGAAGAACTTGAAGCATTCAAGAAACGTAAGTATCAGTATATGGCAAAGGACCGCGATGGAAGAGACGTATTCCTTGCCGACAGTGGATATGTGCTACAGATGGCTCAGATGGACTTCAAACACATAAAGTTCCATTTTACTTCTGAATTCTGATAAAGATTTTAATATAGGAAAGCCGCTCTTGAAGCGGCTTTTTTTATGCTCTCCTTGTGAGTAATTTTTACCCATAAACAATTCCGTTCCACAATATAGTGTGTAAAATTACACACTTGTGTTTATCTGCATATAATGTTGTGTTTGGTTTTAAGGGGTTGATTGTTAGTTGGTTGCGTGGTTATGTGCTTTTCTGGCATGCGCTTTGCTTTTAATTAAGCGAAGACTAAACTAATTATTTAACATTTAAAACTATTGAATTATGAAAAGAGTAATTTTTGCATTAGCATTGGTAATGGGATTAGGAACAACAGTTGCATTCGCTTCAAGTTTTTCATCACCTGAAGTTACAACTGTGACAAATGTAAACGATTTTACACCTGTCGAAATCAAAGACTTGCCTAAGGCTGTTCAGGAAGTTTTGGCAAAGAGTTATAAGGACTTTACTGTTAAGGCTGCTGCCGTTGAGGTTGCAGAAGATGGAACTTCAGTTTATCAGATAACGCTTGTTGATACTGAGGGTGAAGAGTCGGTGGTGTTGTTTAATGAAAAAGGAGAGATACTTGAATAACCCTTAGGTACTTTATAAAAAAACTCCTTGACGTTTTAGATAAAACGAGCTGTCGTTTTGATCAAAACGTCAAGGGGTTTTTTATTACGATATTAGTATAAAAAAAGCACCTCAAAATGAGATGCTTACTTTCTTTTATAAAAGATTGTTGTTTTTTCTACTCCGTATTTATTATTTCTTTATACGGTTGTAACGGCTCATGAACTTATCAACACGTCCAGCTGTGTCAACCAACTTAGATTTACCAGTGTAGAACGGATGAGAAGTACTAGAAATTTCCAACTTTACCAATGGGTAAGTTTCACCTTCGAATTCAATTGTGTCTTTTGTAGCACAAGTTGAACGAGAAAGAAACATATCACCGTTTGACATGTCTTTAAATACTACCGGACGGTAGTTTTCTGGATGGATTCCTTTTTTCATTTCAGTATATACTTTATTATTATTGTTTTTTTTGACTAGTTGGTAACACTTAGTCGTGTGTAATGGTCTATTTCGGGTTGCAAAGATATACTTTTTATTTTAAATGGAAAAACTTTGTGGTTGATTTTTTGTAAAATTCTTTTTCTATAATGCTTGTATATTAATATAATGTATTTGTTTTCTTTTTTCTTTGATAGAAATATGCTACTTGCAATATCTACATTGCATAATGTGTGCGTATGCTGAAAATAATAGGATAAATAGCTTTGTATGTAATGTTATTTCTGTAATTTTTCTTTTAAAATGTATAGCGGAAATATATAAATTGCTATTTTTGCAATGGAATTTAATCACTAACATTATAAATAGTAAAAACAATGGTTAATTACAAA
>CALUPA010000126.1 GCA_944322395.1 uncultured Phocaeicola sp. | reverse complement strand
TAGAAAGGTTTGCCGGAGTAAGGTCTATGCGTTCGGCCAGTTCACCAAGCGAAATCTTCCGTTTCGCCATCATTACATCCAAGTTTACTATTATAGGCATATATGTCAGTTTTTAATTTATCAAATAGTCAAATCATTTTCTTCTTTAATTTTCTCTGCTTTGGCAAATATTTCGACAAACAATACCAACAACATTATCAACATCCAAGGACTTTTCAATCTGAAACCGTCAAAAGAATAACCTGCCGGTAAAGCTATCTCGTTCACCATCTGTATATATTCTAGATATCTTACCAACTCCATAAAAGCAACCAGTAACATAAAAGAATAAACAAAGAAACGCATACGGCGTACATTCTTCCTGGTAAGAACCTGATTACGACAAATATCAACCAACATACGTACCAAACAATAGAAACCATAAATGAAGAAAAGAACAAACGGTAAACTAACAAGGATGGACTTATTATATACGCTATTGTTGTATGAAACATACGTTTCAATACCGCTCATCTTATAAGAGACATTCCTCTGCAATTCAGTATTATAAATACTGTCAGGCACCAACGCCTTATCAGGAACAATTGACATTGAAACAGAATTGACATCAGACGGAATATCCGAAACCGAGTTCCATCCATCCTTAAATCCCTTAAAACCGTCTGTAGAAGCCAATACTACAATAATAACTATTATTATAAATCCTAAAATACGTACTGTTTTCATAATCTCAATGTTTATTCGTTGTTATTATTTTAATCGTCTCTTACTTGTTTTCAATAATTATTTATCGTTTTTCGATATGCAAATGTATATACTATTTTTTAATTACAAAAGAAAAACAAGAAAAATTTATCGAAAAACGATATATTTTTCATTCAATGCGATAAATATCGAATAATTTCAATTATAAAAACAGACGTACAAGAAAAATGTCCTTTGAAGTTACCCGCCGGTAATCAACAAAGGACTTAAATATTAATATTTTTATTATCAGGAATCTGAACAGAAAAGCTAAATTATGCCAACAAGTCTTTTATGTCCTTTTCGGTCAATCCGGTAGCTTCCTGAATTTGCTCAACAGACAGTCCAAAAGCTTTCAATTTAGAAACGACAGATTTTTTACCTTCCAGAAGTCCTTCTGCATGACCTTCTGCATGACCTTCCGCACGACCCTCTGCACGCCCCGCGATAAGTCCCTCTGCTCGTCCCTCTTCAAGACCTTTCTTCCATCCTGCCTCACGGGCATCTTCCTCCACTATCCTACTTACTCTATAACGGTCTAAAGCTTTATCATAAGCGATACGGTCTTCCAAAGACAGATTAGCCACAGAAGCTAATTCTTCCAGGCGATTAAAGACCTGCTCTTTAAGAGCATCCGGCATTCTGTTCCAATGTTGCATATTCTTGAGTGTATAAATCAATTTATCATAAAGAGTTTCACAATCTCGGAGTTCTTTCTTGAAATATGGAAATTGCAAAAAAATCTGACGGAACCTGCCGTTTATCACTTTTCCATTTTCCATATCAGCTATAACCGCGTCAGTTCGGAATTTTTCCTCCAAATCAGGTTCACAGAAATTCATCAGGAATATACCATAAACTTTGGAAAGTTTATATCTGGCTCCATATTTGTCCGGTTTAGGTTCACTTAAAACAAAGCCATCACCATCAGAGACTGATTTTTCCGAACGAAGTTCCTGTTCCTTTTTCCTTTTCTCACGTATATTCTCAACTTGTCTGCCAATGGCACGACACATATAGAATAGCGTACGGTCAAGGAAATTACTGTGCAGGCGGTTTTGCATTTCAACAATAATATATTCACCAGTAGTAGTAAGACAATAAAGATCGTATATAATTCCTGCATCGTCCATATTGTCTGAATGATTCTCCTTATCAAGGAAAGTAAGGTTCTCTATGCAGGTAATTATAGTGAGATATGTTTTTTTCGCTCCTGTTATCAAGGAAAGTAAGGTTCTCTATGCAGTGTTCGCCTTTCAGAAGTTCATTAAGCAGCGTGATTAGCAATTCCTTACTGGCAGGCTGTCCGAAAATAATTTTAAAGCCAATATCCGTAAACGGATTGACAAAATGGCCACAAGTAAAATCGCTGTTGTTCATATTAACTCCTTTATTACTGATTGATGCAAATATACGAATTAATATGTTGATATTTATATTTTTATATTCTAAACTTTAATTTGAATGCACGCTGCTTACTCAATACGTACGGTAAAAAAATCCCTGACATTCTGCAAACAGTCTTACAGAATATCAGGGATTATATCGTTAAACTTTTAAGAGAGAAAATCTGATGGATTCTATTTGTTGAATTTCTCATTAACCTTCAGAACATAATCCGAGCTTTTTTCATCCCACTGATAAGTATTCTTATCGGTAACCTCACCCTCTGCGATATAGATAAAGTTTATCTTATAAATACGTTACTTAATTCTAATAGTCAGCGTAAAATCTTTATAATTATTTACAGTAATATATTATACAGTTATAGACTCATCAAACATATTCGTTTCAATCCATTCCCAACATTTATCTATACCCTTCAATCTTTCATTCATTGACATGGATATATGGAAATCAGGATATAAACAATCCTCATCATTACGGCTTAAGTCCGGTCTTTCAAAAAAAGAGTGACTTATATATCCCTTTGTGCCTGTAAATGGCAATTCAACAGGCAATACATCGCCAAAGCAAGTTGGTTTCTGCGAGGTCGGAGTACCTATAATGGGGAAAAGTTGATTATCTTTTATAGTTGTAAGCAAATAATTTGCACTACTGAAGGTGTTCTGACCTTGTATAAATATCACCTTCCCTTCAAAACAGTTCTTTATTTTAGGAAGGAATGGTAAGTTTTCACAATATTCCATCGGAATAAGTTCTCCTGGTTTGCCTTTACAGCAATCATAGAAATAAGGCATACACTTGAAAAGGAAATCTGATTTTCTGACAAATGTCTTATATTTTGATATACTGTCCGTATCAACTCCAAAATATTGGAGAAGCTGGTCCCCAAGCATACTGTTTCCTCCACCATTATAACGCATATCAACCACCAGCTTCCGTATATGATTCTGCTTTATATCGGCATCCATTTTGTCTATAAATTCGAGAAATGACGGCAGGAAGTTCAAATAATTATCATCAACTTTGGTACCCGTAACCTGACATAGTTGCAAATACGACTGCAAATCATACATCGCATTAAATTGCATATAGCATTTATCTTCAATAATCTGATAGGAGAACAAATCATCACGCTTCACAGTAACAGGATATGAAGAAAACTTCACCTGATGCCATCCAGAACGATTCTCTATTTCCGACTCAAAAAGCAGACTACTTCCATCATGAAAGCCAAGACATACTCCCTTTGCAGTATCTACTCCTATCTGCTGCAAAAACGTTTTGCAGTTCAGATAAAAACTCCATAGCCCTGCTTTTACTTCATTCTCCGAGGGCATTGCATTACGCATAGCCGACCTGATATCTTTAACGGATATGCCATTTATGGAAACAATCTCTTTTCCCGTGAAATCAGGATATTCTGAATCTATGGCATACATATAAAAACTGCTTTCATAGTATCTTATCTCGTATGGGTAAATTAATCCATCTTCAGGCATGAGATAAGTATGAGCGTCTTCAAGTATGGCTAACAGAGAATTTAAGACAAACTGGAAGTTGTGCAAGTCTATCACATCTTTCATCTCATAACATACTTTCTCTGCCTGTATTTCAAATCTGTTGAATCTCTCAGGATTAACTATACTGACAGGATGGAATGTCCTGATAAAATGCGACAGGTTCATTACCTCATTCTGATATTTATTGTAACTTTCTTCAAAGAATGTTACCGGTATCTTATGAAAAGTATTATCAATCATGATATCATTTTTTACATATTACTATTTCTTTCATCATATTCTTTACCACACTGCAAATATAATGTGATACAGTCAAATTATTTGTTATCCTTATGTTATCTTTAGGTTAATACTTCGATTTATGGTTTATATTATTATATTTTGTATTGAAAACCCATTAAAGAGTCATATAACATCATACATGACCGCTCACATCCATCATTATGGCACTGAAGTTCCTCAGAAGCGGAAAGTTTGATAACAGACAGGAAATGAAGGACATAATATATTTCAACATTGCCGAAAACGAGGCAGACCATCTGCCTACCCTTACAAATAAGATGCTGACCATATCCAAACTGGAGAACCAAAAACAGGAGATGCACAAAACAGAAATTGAGATTACTCCTATAATAGAGAAACTGACTGAGAAATTAAAAGCAAAATCGCAAAAAACGGTGAATTTCATAACCGAATTAAAAGCCGAAACAGCGTCCGTAATAAAGCGTAACCGCAAAAAACGGTGCATCGGGTTTCGGACTTGGGCTGAGTTTTGTGGACCAGGTGGTAAAGGCACATCACGGGAAGATATTTATTACCAGCATTGAGGGTGAGTTTGCTGAATTTATAATATATTTGCCTCTGACAAAGAGTGAAGAATAAATCAAAATCAATAATAATATGACAAACAGACAATTGAACTTTGAGAACATAGACAAGGTGGAGAATCTCATTTATACTCCGCTGGAAAAGAAATACCTGAAAGTACAGATAGTAAAAACAATACTGGTTTATATCATCTTTATGGGACTCACACTTCTGCTACTTCTGGCAGAGGAGTTCGCCTGTCGTGTGGCAACGACAATCGGCATCGAATGTGTTTTCCTGATAGCTATGATTGTAAATCTTTTTCTACTTCCAAAGGCATACGCCTATAAAGGATTCGCCATCCGCGAGCATGACATCACATACCGTTCGGGAATCATCTTCCCTTCAGTAATTACGATTCCTTTCTGTAAGATACAGCAAGTCAGCGTACGCCAGAATCCGATAACACGCATTTTCGGACTTTACGCCATCGACATCGTAAACGGTGCGCAGATGCTTGAAGCTACCAGTATTCCGGGACTGACTGAAGAGAAAGCAAACGGCTCTGCGAAGCTATGCAAGTCTTATCCTGATACTTTTCACTGTCAGGATATTCGATTCGTCCGATGAAACTTCTATCATGGAATACATAATAATGCTTCTGTCCTATCTGGCAGGATTCATTGTCATATCGCTGATAACCGCATTCCTAAGTTTCTACTTCAAAAAATATTACGTCGATGACGGTAATCTGATTTTTATCCATGGTGTAATTCAGCATGAAAGGACAAGCATCCCTCTGAATAAGATTCAGTCTTTACGTACCAAGAGTGGTCTCATCTACCGTATGCTTGATATGAAAGGCATCTCGTTCGACACTCTTGCATCACGTACAGAAGAGATAGAACTCATCCTTGACGATGACGACTGGAATGCTTTGTTAAGCCGTGTGGAGACTCAGGAGAATACGCAGAGAGAAATCAACGAGACGGAACAGGATGATACAACAAACAGTAAAACCGTGAAACTGGAAGTAAGCAACTTAAATCTGATTAAAGGCGCTCTCTGCCAGAATCACCTCAAAGGCATGGCAGTACTGTTCGGTGTGTTTGCCACGCTGTACAATCAGATAACTTCTGTCAACGACAAGGCTACAAAGTATTTCATAGACTATGTAGAAACACAAGCCGATTATTCCGCATTCTCTGTTACAGCTGTATTAACGGTCATCGTGATATTGTACGTAGTAATACTGATTCTGTGGATGGGAAAAGTTTTCCTGCAATACTTCAATATGGATATACGTATGGGCGAAAAACAGCTTTTCTTCGAAAGCGGACTGATTACTCGCAACAGCAGCCGGTTCTCGTTCGACAAGGTATGTACGCTTTACGTGAAAAGGAATATCATTGAAAACTGTTTGGGATGCTGCACTATAATGGTCAGACAGGCACTAAATGCTACAGACGAAAAGAAAGGTGCCGATGTAAAAATTTACGGTTCGTCGCATGACGGAAACTTCCTGAGCTGGTGGCTTGGAAAAGACTATACCTCCTCGCCCACTGTCATTTCTGCCCGTTCCGGTTATGGTCTGCTTGGCTACACCATAAGATTTGACATTCTGATTTCGCTTTCGGTAGCCATAGCCTTGTGCTATTACGGACAGTACATCTGGCTCATTGCTCCTATAGCTTATATGCTGGTTTCGTTGGCAAAGGGATTTCTTGCCGTACGCAGAAGCCATATCACACTCAAAGAGGACTATATACTAATAAGCAATGGAAAGTTTGCCGAGATTTATAATTATGTGAAGTATGACAATATAGAGGTGGTACGCATGGTTTCCACTCCCCTCACACCATATTATCATAGGATGAAACTGATAATTTCCACCAATGGAACATCATTCACAATAAGGAGCCTGAAAGAGCAGGAGGCAAAGGATATATACGAACTGTTGTTACTGAGAAATCGTAATGATTAAATCATATTTTTACTTTTATTCAATTTTTATTTTACAAATACAATATTTTGAATATCGTTATGTAGATAAATCAGAAAACGATACTGTTAACAAGATTCTTTCATACATAGTCCAGAGTTGACTACAGGATATAATTGGCGGATATGAGATAATCACCGCCTTCAATGGTAAGGAAGGATTACAAACGTAGGATGAGCATAATCCTGGCATCATCATATCGGATATAGGCATGTCAGTGATGGATGGTTTCGAATGGTACGCCATATCAGGGAAACTGACAACGACACCCTATTCTTTTCACCACTGCACTTACATCGCCAAAGAATGTCAGAAAAGGTTATGACATAGGTGTGAACAACTACGTAAAAAAAACATTCATCCCAGACGAGTTGGATGCTCATCTACATGCCATTGATGTGTTCATCACAAAATTGCGAAAGCTGTTCGAAAACGACCCTCAGATAGAGATTAAGACTGTTAGAGGTGTAGGACTTATACTTACGGTAAAACAGTAATTATTATTTACATAAAAACATTTGTAGTGTACTAAATAAGTTGACACAAATTATTTAGTAACATGCGTGAATATAAAAAGTATTCAAAAGAAGAATGT
>CALUPA010000125.1 GCA_944322395.1 uncultured Phocaeicola sp. | reverse complement strand
TCGCCATAGGTAAAGAGTATGAAAAGTGAACGGATATCACCGTTTTGGGTGAACGGATATCAACCGTTTTCAGCAATTACAATGCCCCCAACCACCATAATACATATAAAATTTTCCATCATCATCTCTGAATACATACTGATCAATGGGCTGAGCTCCGTTTATAATCTTATTTATAAGAGGTTTTCCCAACGCATCCCGATAAGGACCTTCTGGTTTTTCTGCAATGGCAACTCCTATACCTCCAACCTGATTGTTATT
Source organism: uncultured Phocaeicola sp. (assembly GCA_944322395.1). Lineage (GTDB taxonomy): Bacteria > Bacteroidota > Bacteroidia > Bacteroidales > Bacteroidaceae > Phocaeicola. Next base: position 7,228 of record CALUPA010000125.1, on the reverse strand, counting down.
CTGAATATCATTCCCTCCAAAAAAAGATAATACTTATCATTGGCTTTTATCACTGATGGAGCCCATAATGCATATTTTACCCATTTTACATCTTCTATTGACAATACTTTACTATGTTTAGTCCAATTTATAAGATCTTTTGAAGAAAAAGCATCAAAATGTGTCTGTAAATTATATTCTTGATTTATGGCATCTGTTTTTCTATTCAAATCTTCTTTATAAATATATCTGTCTTCTCCATGCAACAATGATAAAGTAGGAAATACCCAATAGGTATCTCCATAAACTATACCCTCTGGATCTGCATACCATCCTGGAAAAGCTGGATTACCTTTCAATTTCAAACTTGCGGTATCATTTATGTTCATATTACTTATTTCAGCATAAAGCTCTATCATACATGCATTATCAAGTAGGCTCATAAAACGATTCTGTTTACATCCTGTCCAGTCCGAACTAAACAGTCCATCATTATTTCGTGAATAATTCCATGCAAAATTTGCATTATTTATCATAGACATAACATAAACAGGATTACTATCTATCTCGTAAAGAGCTTTCAAACCACGAAAAAGTATTACATTAAACCATGGAGTTGAAGGATAAAAACGTTGTTCATCATTTTTGATAGTTTTTCTTGATATACAAAAATAATCATATGAACCACTAGCAGTGAATTGTGCATCACGCAAATACATTTTATTTCCTGTAGCTTTATACAACATCACACCAGCTTGAATCATTTGCCCACTATTATAGGTAAACTTAGCACGACCTATTTTCCCATTTAAATCTATATTATCCCAATAAACTCCATCATCAGGATCCATTAAAGTATTCTTTGTCCACTGGTATGTCTTTATAGCTTGCTCCAAATAAGAATCTTCGTGTGTTAAATTATACAATTTCATACATAAGACCGTAGCGGGAGCATTAGAACAAGTGTTTTTAGATGTTCTTTTTTGTTCACACCAATAGATTCCACCTCCTAATTCATCTGACCATCCTGAATAAATGTATTTATGAAGTGCTTTTGCTATATTAAGATAAACCATATCCCCTGTCAGTTCATAATAATCACAACAGTCTAATGCAATCCAATCATTATCATCATAATATCTATCATTTTTTCCTGCAAAAGCTGGATAAGATTGATAACATTCAGGCTTTCTAGACGAATCCCAATATTTATCTAATCCAGGTTTTACTCTTTCTTCAATAAGTTTTCTATATTTTTCATCACCGGTAATCTTATAAATAGACACACAACTTGAAAAAAAAGTAGAATATGGCCATAAAAAAGATGTTTCCTGTTGTTTTACCCCTTCATTGTTTATAGTATAAGTAATTCTTTGTTCAGGATTTATGGGGTAAGTTTCGGATAGTAATCCATATTCCTTAACATCAAATAATCTTATTATAATGTTCATTAGTGTATCAGCTCTATTTATGTAAATATCACTAATAAACTGTTGTGCTGGTAAGAATAAAGGTATAAACAAAAAGATTAAAATAAATTTTGTTCTATATTCAATTGAAGCTATAATTTTTTCCATTATTGATTTTATTTTAAGTTAGTATGCGTTGACGATATCTGCTCAAAAATTGATTTTATTCGTTTCATATCAAATTTTGGACTACGATTATAATAATATATTCCATTTTTTTCCTGCTCTACATCAGTGAGCTGTGTATAGCAGAATCCTACAACATATTTTGAGTTTTTCAATGCTTTAACTTGAGAATCTAGGCGAGCATAAAATTCTTCTTCAGTTTGAGGAATATTTCCATATCCCCACGAATCCTTACGATTTTCTGGAGCCATCCATCCTATACCTCCAAATTCATCTACCATATATGGTTGTCCTTCATATGTAGCTAAGTATTTTTTATGTGAATTCCGATAAGGCTCTTTCCCTTCTTTAAATTCCAATTTTTTTTCTAATTTTTGTCCATCCTGTTCATAGTTATGTACACTCCATATATCAGTCAATATATGATCGTCACCACTAGCATCATTTACAGGACGTGTAGGATCCATTGCTTTTGTAACATTATATACATCACGTATCAAACGTGGATATGTACCTTTGCGACTACCCCAAGTTTCATTGAAAGGTGTCCATGTTATAAGTGAAGGATGATTACGGTCACGTATAACAATATCACTCCATTCACTTATAAAATTACGGACTGCAAGTTCATCATTTATATCCATACCCCAACTTGCACTCTCACCCCATGTGATATAACCTAATTTATCAGCCCAATAATAATACCTCTCTTCGAATACCTTTTGATGAAGACGTGCACCATTAAAACCTGAATTCTTACCTATTATTATATCATTCTTGAGAGCCTCATCTGAAGGTGCTGTCCATATACCATCTGGATAGTAACCTTGATCAAGAACAAGACGTTGAAAATATGGTTTATTATTCAAGTAGAAGATTCCATTTGCTGTATGCACTTTTCTCATCCCTGCATACGAATGAACTTCATCAATTATTTTACCATATTTATCTTTAACCAAATAAATCAAATCATATAAAAACGGATTCTCAGGGGACCACAGTTTTGGTTTCTTTATAGGAAGTACTATACAAGCTGAATTTGAACATAAAACCTCTTTACTTGCTATAGTTTTTTCTCCATCTTTAAGTATCACCTCTAATATATTGTCCGATTCATTATAGAATTCAGGTATAACCAGTAGTTGTTTTTGATCTATATCAGGGCGTACTACCGAAGATTTCAAACCATCTTTATCAATAGCTTCCATCCATACAGTCTGCCATATACCTGTAACACGGGTATACAAACAGCCATTTGAATAAAAATTTGTACTCTGCTTTCCTCCTGTTTGTTTTCCTGAACGTAAATCATCTTTTACATGTACCACAAGATTATGTGTTTTACCTGGAGTTACAAAACGTGTAATATCAATTGAAAAAGAAGATGAGCCTCCATAGTGTTCCTGAATGCTTTTACCATCTACAAAAATTTCTGCCCAATAATCAACAGCTCCAAAATTCACTAGAATCTTCTTGCCTTCCCACTCTTCAGGTATAGAAATTTTTCTTTGATACCACATACAATTGATAAAATCTGTATATTCTACACCTGACAATCTACTTTCTGGACAAAAAGGAACTGTAATATTCCTACTTAATTGTTCTGAATTCTGTAAATTTCGATTTTCACCAGACTGTCCAAAATCGAAATCAAATGTCCAAGTACCATTAAGGTTTATCCACTGTTCACGCTCAAATTGAGGGCGAGGATATTCTTCTCTAGGTAAATTATTAGCATTACCATACTGTGTAACAAGCAAAAGAATTGCAACAATAATTGTTTTTTTCATTAATTTCAAAGTTTTAAATGATATGACTCTAAGAGTTTACAGCAAATTTCTTTAAAAAAGAATACTTTTAAAGACACATACAGATTAAAAAAGATAAGATTTTATTCAAATCTTATCTTTTTTGCTATTTTTGCGTAAAAAATAGCATATCATTATTTCTCTAATCTTTTATATTCTAATTTCAACTTGGCTATGCATAAGTATATAACCTTTATTTTTACCTTTATAATACTCGTTTTTCATTCATGTCAGAACAATAAAACAATACAAGATCAAAAATTATCTACTACTTTTAAGAATCCTATATTACCATCAGGAAATAATCCTCAAGCCATCTTTCATGAAGGAAAATACTATTACACACATGAAACAAATGATATGATTCTTTTGTGGGAAACAAATGACTTGACCAATATGTCAAAAGCTATATGTAAAGAGGTGTGGAGACCTAAAAATAATAACGAAAAACATAATTTATGGGCACCAGAAATACATTATATTAATAATAAATGGTACATATATTATGCAGCAGATGACGGTAATACAGATAATCATCAGATTTTTGTCCTTGAAAATGAATCTAAATCTCCTATGGAAGGGCAATTCAAACAAAAAGGCCCAATTATAACAAATAAAGAATGGAACTGGGGAATACATGCTTCTACATTTATTCATAATAACATTCAATACTTAATTTGGAGTGGATGGCCACAAAGAAGGGTTATGGAAGAAACACAATGCATATATATAGCAAGAATGAAGAACCCATGGACGCTAAACAGTGAAAGAGTGATGATTTCAAAACCTGAATTAAGCTGGGAAAGACAATGGATCAACCCTGATGGAAGTAGAACTGCATATCCTATATATGTAAACGAAGCTCCTACTTTCTTAAAATCTCAAAAAGGTGATAAATTATTTATTTTTTATTCCGCCAGTGGATGTTGGACTCCTTTCTATTGTATAGGTATGTTATCAAGCAACGCAAATTCCAATCTTCTCCAAGCATCATCATGGACTAAAAAAACAGAACCTGTTTTCTATTTATCTGAAAACGATAGTGTTTGGGGACCAGGTAGTCCTTCTTTTTTTCAATCACCTGATGGAAGTGAAACATATATGCTATACCATGCAAGAAAAGTACCTAACGGTACAACTGGAAGTAGTGAACTTAGATCTCCCCGTATACAAAAAATCGAATGGGATAACAATGGAAATCCCATATTAGGAAAACCAATAAAATTAAACACACCTATAAAAAAGCCAAATAGATAATAGTAAAACATATTTTACCATTAAAACTAAAAAATTATTACACCGACACTATGATATATGCCTGATAACGAGTTGTAGACTGAACTGGAGTCAACGTAAGATAACCGCTCCTGATGCTATTTCCTCCATCTGTAATAAGAGGAGCATTATCAGACATCCGTTTGTGAAAAGCAATAGCTTCATTATCTGAGTTATAGTGTTCTATAACAAACAGTCCGGAAGACACAGGAGATACATATGTATCAAATACCTTACGAGACACTACTCCCATATTCATTCTCATATTTATTTCAACACAAGGATGTAAAAGGATTCTATTGTTTTCATTGCACAACATCATGTCTACTCCCAAATATCCTGTATAACATCCACCAACCATATGATTAAAAATCTCAAGCAATCTGCACTTTACTTCACACAATTTTTCCAGACGTATTCCATGTTCCAACAAACGAGATTCAATTCGAGAGTCCGACATCAATATGTTTTGTTTATAATTTCCAAAATCATCTGTCTCGAATAACGAATAACCTGCAAAAACGACTTTTCCATCTGATGATGAATTAAACTCCATTGCAAAATCACATACCTTATTATATAGGGGTTCAACCATAACACATCCCTGCGTACGTAAAATTCTGGACGCCCAACCTTCTACATTTAAATTCCAATTTTCAGAAGAGACTCTATACAAGCCTCTACCACTTCCTGACCAAGGTGCCTTTAATATTATTCTACCATACGAGTGAAGATGACTCTTTATTTCGCCCATATCATAACAACAGAAAGTTTCTCCACACACACCTTCGACAGACGAAAAATGTTTTAATACATCCACACATCTTTGGCGTCCGGACAGATGACGTATCTTGTCAAGTTGCTTTATATCTGGTAAAAAATCAGCCCCAACACCTTCATTTGTCAGCATATAGACTAGAGCCGGATTCCACCCCCATGGAGATATCTCGCATGATATAATATCAGCCGTAAACTTTTCATGGAAATCTTTTCTCAACTCTGATATCTGGCTACAGAAACATTCGGCGGACTCGACATCCGGAATCTTTATCAATGCATCATCCGGAGCATACCAGGCTGGCAAAAAGGCCAAATCATCAGTCATCCTGAGAATTTCAGAAGGTATTTTATAATATGGGGTATAATTGGCAAGAGCCATGTCGTGCCACGGATTGAAAATAAACAATTGTTTTCTCATTATACGTTCACACAGAATTTCTACAAAGATATAGTAAAAAAATAATTTTTGCTATCTCTAGTTTGCAATATTATGAACAATTCGTATATTTGCACCCAAGTAAAGAATATATTCATGGAGGCTTTTTACAGAACACATTCTTATTTGGTTGAACATACTAATGTACCCGTACGCAGAGATTTAATGGATGAAATTGATTGGAGCGCACGTTTGATTGGTATTAAAGGTACGAGAGGAGTTGGAAAAACTACTTTCCTTTTACAATATGCAAAAGAGAAATTTGGTTTTGACCGTTCTTGTCTGTATGTCAACATGAATAATTTTTACTTTTCACAAGTAAACTTGGTTGATTTTGCTTCTGATTTTATAAAGCGCGGAGGTAAAGTCCTTCTTATAGACCAAGTATTCAAGCTTCCAGACTGGAGTACTGCACTGCGTACATGTTACGAGAAATTTCCTAATCTGAAGATTGTTTTTACAGGATCATCTGTAATGAGGCTTAAAGAAGAAAATCCTGAATTGAACGGAATAGTAAAGTCATACAATCTAAGAGGCTTTTCTTTCCGTGAGTTCTTGAATCTGCAAACAGGAAACAACTTCTCGAAATATACTCTGGATGAGATTCTGAATAACCACGAGCATATAGCAAAAACCATACTTCCACATGTTAATCCTACACAATATCTTCAGGATTATATACATCATGGATTCTATCCTTTTTTTCTCGAAAAAAGGAATTTTTCAGAGAATTTGCTTAAGACAATGAACATGATGGTGGAAGTAGATATACTGCTGATAAAACAAATTGAGCTGAAATATCTTTCGAAAATAAAAAAATTACTATATTTATTGGCGGTTGACGGACCGGGAGCTCCAAACGTGAGCCAGCTGGCAGAAGAAATACAGACTTCAAGAGCCACTGTAATGAACTATATAAAATATCTGGCCGATGCAAGACTGATAAATATGGTATATCCAAAAGGAGAAGATTTCCCCAAGAAACCGGCTAAAATAATGATGCACAATACAAGCCTGATGTACAGTATTTATCCGGTAAAAGTGGAAGAGCAGGACGTTCTTGAAACATTCTTCGTGAATTCACTCTGGAAAGACCATAAAATAAACAAAGGAGATAAAGGTACATCTTTCCTTGTTGACAACAACCTTCATTTCAGAATATGTGCCGACGGATGTAAGTTCAAAACAAACCCGAATGTTTACTACGCCATGCACAAACTGGAACTGGGGCACGGAAACCAGATTCCACTATGGATGTTTGGATTCTTATATTGAAAAGACGAGAATACAAGTTCTTATTAACTAATTATTATAATTTAGTAATTGTATGACTAAACAAAAAAAATTCATCACTT